>JAQBBQ010000112.1:0-6513 GCA_032125995.1 Betaproteobacteria bacterium
GGTGGTCGCGGCGGCGCGCGAGGTGAAGCTCGCGGTGCCGCTGGTGGTGCGCATGAAGGGCACCAACGAGGACCTGGGCAAGAAGATCCTCAAGGACTCGGGCCTGCCGATCATCGCCGCGGACAACATGGCCGAGGCGGCACAGAAGGTGGTGGCGGCGCTCAAAAAGGGCGGCGCAGCGAAGCAGAAGGTCAAGCTACAGGCAAAGAAAAAGGCGCCGGCGAAAAAGAGAATTGCTCCAAAGAAAAAAGCCGCTCGGAAGAGGGGAGCTGCTCCGCAGAAGAGCGCGCCGGCGAAGAATAAGTCCGCAGCGAAGAATCCGTTGAAAAAGGCAAAACCGACGCGGCGCCGCGCCGGCGGGAAGAAGAAATGAGCATCCTCATCGATCGCAACAGCCGCGTCATGACCCAGGGCATCACCGGCAAGACCGGGCAGTTCCACACCCGCGCCTGCCGCGACTACGCCAACGGCCGACGCTGTTTCGTCGCCGGGGTGCACCCACGGCGCGCGGGCGAGGACTTCGAGGGCATTCCGATCTTCGCCAGCGTGAAGGACGCGAAGGCGCAGACCGGTGCGACGGTCTCGGTGATCTACGTGCCGCCGGCGGGCGCGGCGGCGGCGATTCTCGAAGCGGTCGAGGCCGATCTGGAACTGGTGATCTGCATCACCGAGGGGATTCCGGTGCGCGACATGGTGCGGGTGCGCGAGCGCATGCGCGCCGCACAGTGCAGAACACGCCTCGTCGGTCCGAACTGTCCGGGCGTGATCACGCCCGACGAACTCAAGATCGGCATCATGCCCGGCCACATCCACAAAAAGGGGCGCGTCGGGGTCGTTTCGCGCTCGGGCACGCTGACCTACGAGGCGGTTGGCCAGCTCACCGAGCTGGGCATCGGACAATCAACCGCGGTCGGCATCGGCGGCGACCCGGTGAACGGCTTGAAGCACATCGACGTCATGCAGTTGTTCAATGACGATGCGGATACCGATGCGGTGGTGATGATCGGCGAGATCGGCGGCTCGGACGAGGAGAACGCCGCGCGCTGGGTCAAGGCGAACATGAGAAAGCCCGTCGTCGGCTTCATTGCCGGTGTCACCGCACCGCCGGGCAAGCGCATGGGCCACGCGGGGGCAATCATCTCCGGCGGCAAGGGCACGGCGCAGGAAAAACTTGCCGTGATGGAGGACTGCGGAATTACGGTGACGCGCAACCCGGCCGACATGGGCAAGGTCCTGCGAACGCTGCTGCGTTAGGGGGGCGTTCTAGTCCGGCGTTGCGGCGCCGCTGGCGCCTGACAAGTCGGGTTCGCCACAGTGCTTGAGAACCTGCGCCCGCACACGGTCGCGTAGCTGCACCGCGGCACTCCAGCCGGTTCCGGCCGGTGCGATCGGCGCGCCAAAGGTGATCGAGATCGGCGCGCGGCGCGGAAACCAGGTGCCGTCGCGCAACGCCGAGCGCGCGCCGCGCACGGCGACGGGGATCACGGGTAGCCCGGATTCGACCGCAGCCTGGAAGGCGCCGGTGCGAAACGGCTGCAACCCCGTGAAGCGGGTGAGCTTGCCTTCGGCGAACATGATGAGCGAGGTGCCGCCGCGGGCGAGCGCGACCAGGTCGAGTGCGTGCTCGGCACTTTGGCGCACGTCGCTGCGCTCGACGAACTGGGTGCCGAAGCCTGCAAGCAGCGTACGCATCAGAAAGTTATCGAGGAATTCGCGCTTGGCGACGAAGGCGTAGCCGCGCCAGTCGAGCAGCGCGAGCAGCGCGATCGGGTCGAGATAACTCGTATGGTTGACGACCAAAACGGCCGGGGCGTCCTGCGGCAGATGCTCGAGCCCGCGCGCGCTGAGGCGTAGCCCGGAGAGCCGGAAGAACAGGCGCGTCAGGCGATGACCGAGGCGCCAGGTGAACGGCACGGGCGCGAGCAGCGCCGAGACGAACGCGATCGGATACACCAGGCCGAACGCGGCCCACACGCGCGCAGCGAAGCCGATGCCGGCCAGGACGCGCAGGCCGCGGCGCAGTTGCGGAACGAACCCGGCCCAGACCAGGCGCACGAACTGCCACCACACCGGCGGCGGTTTGACCGCGCCGGCGCCACGCTCGTAGTACTCGCGGCTCGCGACGCGCCGGATCTTGCCGCTCGAGGTCTTGGGCACCGATTGCGGCGGCGCGAGCACGATGTCGTCTATCGGCATGCCGATGTGGTCGAGTGCGAGGTCGTTGATCTGCGTGCGCAGTGCGGCGTGCTGGGCGGCGTCCTTCTCGCGCGTCTCGGCGAGGACGACCACTTTCTCGGTCCCGCTCGCGCGATCCAGGCTGCCGAACACGGCGACGCAGCCGCGGCGCACACCCTCCAGGTCGCCGATCGCTTCCTCGAGCTCGTAGGGACTGATGTTGCGTCCACCGCGAATGATGATGTCCTTCTCGCGTCCGGTGAGATAGAGCATGCCGTCGGCGAAGTAGGCGCGATCGCCCGTGCGCAGCCAATCGCCGTCGAACAGGGCCTTCGTTGCCTCGGGATTGCGCAAGTAACCCGAGGTGGCCGAGGGTCCGCGAAACTCGAGGTGGCCCTCGCACCGTTCGGGCAGTTCGATGCCAGCGGAATCCACTACGCGCATGTCGTGATCGGGAATCGCGCGCCCACAGCCGACGATGACCGTCGGCGCGGGGTCGTCGGCGGCCGCGGGGCGCGCTTCGCCGGTGCGTGCGAAATGATCGCGCTCGATGCGATCCGCGATCCAGGGCTCGCCCGGCGTCGTAAACGCAACGCCCACCGAACATTCGGCGAGGCCGTACACCGGCGAGACCACGTTCTTGCGCAGGCCGTACTGCGCGAAGCGCGCTTCGAACGCCCGGATCGTCTCCGGGCTTACCGGCTCGGCGCCGTTGAAGGCGAAGCGCCACGACGACAGATCGAGCCCCTCGAGCTCTGCGTCCTGCGTGCGCCGCAAGCACAGCTCGTAGGCGAAATTGGGGCCGCCGGACATCGTGCCGCGATGGCGATGGATCGCCCACAGCCATTGCGCGGGCCGGCCGAGGAAGGCGAGCGGCGACATGAGGACGACCGGAAAACCGTGGTAGAGCGTGGCGAAGCAGCCGCCGATCAGACCCATGTCGTGGTACAGCGGCAGCCAGCTGACGAAGACGTCGTCGCTCGTCGCATGTACCGCCTTGCCCATGGCGCGCACGTTCGCCATCAGATTCTCGTGAGTGAGCACCACGCCCTTCGGTTGGCCGGTGCTGCCCGAGGTGTATTGGAGGAAGGCGACATCACCCGGTTTTGCCGCCAGCGGCGAAAAGCCGCTTGGCGGTGCCTCGAAGTCGGCCGGCGTCATCACGCCGCGCAGCGATTCGACCTGCGCCTGCAGCAGATAGGCGAGCGCCTTCGCCTCCGCAATGGTGACCAGCAGCGTGGCGCGCGCGCTCGTCAGGATGCCGATGTGGCGCGTCAGATGGTCTTCGATCGTCGACAGTCGCGCCGGCGGATAGAGCGGCACCGGCACACCGCCCGCGAGCAGCACGCCGTAAAAGCAATACAGGTATTCGGGGCGCGTCGGCAGCATGATCGCGACGGTCTGCCCGGGCTGCAGTCCGGCGGCGGCGAAACGCGCGGCATAGCCGAGCGATGCCTCGTACAGCGCGGCGTAACTCAACTGGTGTTCGCGTCCCTCGTCGTAGAGGAAGACGGTGAGGCGCTGCGGTTGGCGCTCGACATGCCACAGAAACGCCTCGGTGAGGGTTTTCGCCTGCGTCGGCATGCTCGCCGCACCTGCCTGGACGAGGCTCATGACCTCGTGATCCGCCGTCGCGCGGGATCCGGGCTGGGCGCTGCGCAGGTGGCGCAGCAGGTCGCGCGGCGTCTCCGCGCTCGCCAGCGCCTGTTCGGGCAGGCTCACGCCGAAGGCCTGCTCGATGCGCAGCAGCAGCTCAACGCGTCCGAGGCTGTCCAGACCAAGGTCGCGCTCAAGGGTGCTGTCGAGCTCGGCGTGGCGCGCGGTACCGGGCTGATTCTCGGCGAGCAGGCGGTCGATCTCGGCCAGCAGGCGCTCGGCCGTTCGTTCGATTTCGCGCGTGCCGTCTTGTGCTTCCATGTCGCCGATCAACAGACTTAAGCCCGATGAGCGTCCATCTTAACGTCATGGCCCAGCAGTGCTTGACCGCAGTCAAGGGTGCAGCCCAGTGGTTGCGGATACTCTATCGGGTGTATTGACTTGGAGAGTTGCAGGGTGAAACAAAAGCCGGTGCGCGCTACGCTGAAGGGCCGCAGCGTCGATCCGCGTGCGCGCAACGAAGTGCGTGCCCTGCTCGCCGTCGCGCACAAAGCGGCGGGTGTCGATCCGCGTCGTCGCGATCTGCTGATCGAAAATCTGCATCGCATCCAGGACCGCTACGGACGGTTGGCCGCGGCGCACCTTGCGGCACTTGCCGATGAGATGCGCCTCGCGCAAACCGAGGTCTACGAGGTCGCGACCTTCTATCACCACTTCGACGTTGTGCGCGAAGGCGAATACGCGCCGCCCGCGCTGACCGTTCGGGTATGCGATTCGATCGCCTGCGAACTCGCAGGTGCGCAAGAACTGCTCGAACGCTTGCCGGGGATCCTCGGCCGCGAAGTGCGCGTGCTGCACGCGCCCTGCGTCGGGCGCTGCGAGGTGGCGCCGGTTGCGATCGTCCACCAGTACCCGGTCGGACACGCGACCATCGAGCGCGTGCGCGACGCGGTGGCGGAAAAGCGCCGGCGCTGTCCGCTGCCGCGCGCGATCGGCTACGCCGCCTACCGCAAAGCCGGCGGCTACCAGTTGCTCGCCGATTGCCTCCGGGGCAAGCGCAAGCGAACACGTAACGCCGTCACGCAGATCATGGAAGACGCGGGCCTGCGGGGTCTCGGCGGCGCGGGGTTTCCCGCCGGGCGCAAGTGGCGCATCCTCGCCGAGGCGCCTGCGCCGCGCCTCATGGCGGTGAACATCGACGAAGGCGAGCCGGGAACATTCAAGGACCGCTGGTTCCTCGAGCGCGACCCGCATCGCTTTCTCGAGGGCATGCTGGTCGCGGCCTGGTGCGCTGGCGTGGGCGAGATTTACATCTACCTGCGTGACGAGTACGCCGGCTGCCGGGAATTACTCGAGCGCGAACTCGCCGCCCTTAAGGCCAATCCGCCCTGCGCGCTGCCGCCGATCCATCTGCGGCGCGGCGCCGGCGCCTACATCTGCGGCGAAGAGTCGGCGATGATCGAGTCGATCGAAGGCAAGCGCGGCATGCCGCGCCTGCGCCCGCCCTACGTGGCCGAGGTCGGCCTGTTCGGTTATCCGACGCTCGAGCACAACATGGAGACCGTGTACTGGGTGCGCGAGATCGTCGAGCGGGGCGCCGCATGGTTCGCCGCCCAGGGTCGCCACGGCCGCAAGGGGCTGCGCGCGTTTTCGGTGTCGGGGCGGGTGAAAAAGCCCGGCGTGCACCTCGCGCCCGCGGGCATCACGCTGCGCGAACTCGTCGACGAATTCTGCGGTGGCATGCTCGCGGGACACCGCCTGTACGCCTATCTGCCGGGCGGTGCCTCGGGCGGGATCCTGCCCGCGTCGCTCGCTGACCTGCCGCTCGATTTCGACACCTTGCAGCCGCATGGCTGCTTCATCGGCTCCGCTGCGATCGTCGTCATGTCGCAGTCCGACAAGGCCGCCGCCGCGGCGCGCAACCTGATGAAGTTCTTCAAGGACGAATCCTGTGGCCAGTGCACGCCCTGCCGCGTCGGCACCGCGAAGGCGCTCGCGCTGATGGAGGCGCCGACCTGGGACCAGCCGCTACTCGGCGAGCTTTCGCAAGCGATGCTCGATGCGTCGATCTGCGGCCTCGGGCAGGCGGCGCCGAACCCTGTACAGTGCGTGATGAAGTATTTTCCGAAGGAGATTGGGGGTTGAGTGCTGGCGCGATTTTTCGTGGCGTGGGGCATGCGAGCGCAGCTTTTTCTCCGGTTTTTGCATGGTTTCGCGTGGGTTTTGCGAAACGTTGCAAGAACGGGAGACAAATAGGACGCTCATGTCACGACGGACCGCGCAGGCGTGAAGCAGAAGGCAATGTTGAATGGCGTAAGGGGAGCGAGTTCAGATTTTTCTCCGTTTTTTGCATGGCTTCGCGAAAACCATGCGAAACCATGCAAAAAACGGAGATTGTCAAGAACCGATAGGCACGATGGCGACCAATTGAAAGCCGGGCGACTTTGGTTTTTAACGATCTCCTGTTCTTGCAAGGTTTCGCGTGGGTTTTGCGAAACGTTGCAAGAACGGGAGACAAATAGGACGCTCATGTCGCGATGTACTGCACAAGTGCGGGAGTCAAATAGGACGGTGATCTAGCGATGGACCGCGTAAGCACGAACCAACTCGCCACCCTGCCGATCGAGTTCAAGTTGAACGGGTCCACGGTGGTCGGGCGCGCCGACGAGACGCTGATCGAATGCGCCGAGCGCCATGGCGTCGAGATTCCGCGCCTGTGCACCATGCCGGGCCTGCGGCCCG
>JAQBBQ010000113.1:0-27105 GCA_032125995.1 Betaproteobacteria bacterium
GCGCGCGCGCGATCGGCTTAGCCTCGTCGGCGGAGCCGCCCGTGCGTCCGATGTCGATCACAACGCGGTAGTAAAGATCCTGGCGTCCGGTCGCCTCGCGCTTCGAATAGATGCCGCGCCGGTTGGCCTCGGCGCGCTCGGTGGTCACGCCGTAGCCGCGCGCCGAAAATCCCTGGTCGATTACCGTGGCATATCCAGTCTCCCGCGGCAGCTTGAGCGTCGCCCTCACCGGCCTGCCGTCGGCCTCGAACGTGGCGTGGACTTCGACCCGCCAGATCTCGGTCTGCGTCTCGGGCGCGAGCGGAAAACCGAGCCTGAGCACCTTGTAGGCGGCGATCGCAATCCCGGCAAAGGCGAGGATCCCACACAGCAGGTACAGATGCAGGCGGTTCATCCCGACTTCGCCTCGCAGTTGGGCGTTGTCGTGTGCGTGCGTGCCGAGTCGACCAGAAAGCGATCTTTTAAAAAGCGACGGCCGACGAGCATCGGATAACGCATTGTTTTGCGATCGACCAGGTTCACCTCGGCCTGCGCTCGCAGCGATCCGAGACAGAGCGAAAGGTGAACAACGGGGCGGCGCTGCACGCCGCCGGCAACGCGCTTGATCCGCGCATAGCGTTTGACGCGCAGTTCCAGCTGCGGCGTCGCGCCGGTCGCTTGAGGCAGCGCGAACAGGGCCCAATCCTCCCCGTTGCGCTGCTCGATGCGCAGTTCCTCGACGTGCATCGAGGAGACGTCCGCGCCCGTGTCGACCTTCGCCTCGAGCACGAACCGGCCATCAGCGACCGCAACCGGCTCGATCCAGCCGATCACCTGCGCAGGCTCGGCACGCGCGCCCGCGGCCGCCAAGGCGAGTGCGAGGATCGCGCCGCGTCGTCTCATGTGTTCACCTGGTCTGCGTGAAGCGGCGCCGACCGCACGATGGCGATGCTGGAATTCGCCTTGCAAGTCCGATCAGGAACTGTCTGCGTCTGATGCGTCTCATTTCCTCTACCCGGCTAAATGCCGCGGAGAGTCTACGCTTGTACGATCACTAAGCGTCGAGCGGTCATTTTTGCGTGTCTGCCATCGGCCCGGAAATGGTGCTCCGCCCGCCTCTGCGAGTCGCCCGAGACCTGGCTGGGCGCGCACGCCTGGAGCGCGGCGATGCGTTGCTCGATCGGCGCGGCTGCGTCGAGAACAGTGCGCCCCAGGCCGGCGCCCGAGGCGTTTCCGTCTCACGCAATCCGCTGGACCGTCCAAAAGACCCCAACCAGTGAGATCAGCAGCGACGCCGGAATCACCACGCGCCGGCGGTACCATTCGCGGTTTCTGAACCAGCCGACCAGGGCCAGCGCCGAGAGTATTACCGCCAGTTGCCCAAGTTCGACGCCGACGTTGAACGCGATCAGTGCGGTGACGAATTCCGAACGCGGCAAGCCGATCTCTGTCAGTACCCCGGCGAAGCCCATGCCGTGCAACAGGCCGAACAGGAAGACGACAACGACTCGCCATGGCTTGAGCGTGCCGGTGATGACATTTTCCACGCCCACGTAGACGATCGAGGCGGCGATCAGCGGCTCAACGATCGTCGGTGACAGCGAGATGATGCCGTACATCGACAAACCCAGCGTAATGGTGTGCGCCACGGTGAACGCCGTCACCTGCCAGAGAATCGGGCCGAGCTGCAGGCACAGCAGAAATATCCCCAGAACGAAGAGGATGTGGTCCAACCCCAAAGGCAGTATGTGGGTAAAGCCGAGGACGGTGTAGTCGACCACGACCTCAGCGCGCGAACGGGGCACGATTTCCTTGGCAAGCACGAACGGCGGGCTCTGCGTCCCCTCTTTCAGCCAGTACGACTTCGCCGTCTTGCCATCGGCATAACGAAGCCTCAGCACGCTGCTGCCGAACGCCTCGGGATAGCGCCACACGAACGCCGAAGCCCTCGCGGGGATCGTGCCACGCAGAACAATCAGGGAATTGCGGGCCAATCGAATATCCCCAGCCTGGGGAATATCGATCCGCTCGAGTTGTAGCGGCGCCCGCAGGCCATCGAAGCTAGCCGAAATCTTGGCGACAAATTCGCCGGCAAACGGCTGAAAGGATTCCGCCAGTTTTTCTGGCGCGAGTTGGCGAAGCCGGTTGTAATTGGCCGCATCAGGCGATTCGTCGGTATCCGCGTGTTTCGGACTGACCCGCGCAATCAGGGCTTCAACGTTGGCGCGAATCTCCAGACGGAAACTCGCGTCATTGGCGAAGGTCACCGTCACCACCGCGGGGCGGATGGTATGCGCGCCGCCCACCCCAGGGACGATCAGCAAACCGCAAACCAGCCACCCGCCAGCCGCCGACTTCAGACGTCGATTGATCCACCGACCCATCAACTCAGTGTAACGACTCCGCCGAGCTTGTTACCCTTGCACACCATGCCGCGCATCACCCTTTGTCTTGCCGCCGTGCTGATCCTCGCCGTGGGGCCCGTTCGTGCGCACGACTTCTGGATCGAACCCTCGACGTTTGTCGTCAACCTGGAGGATTCCGTGTCTCTGCAGCTGCGCGAGGGACAGGAATTGGTGGGGAACTCCCTGCCCTACGTGCCCGATTGGTTCCAGGACTTCAGTCGCAGCGATGCGCAGGGTCGGGCGCCGGTCGTATCCGAAATGGGGAACGACCCAGCCGCCGTGATCAGAATTCGATCTGCCGGGACCACGCTCATCGGTTATCGAAGCACGGCTGACTTCGTCACCCTGGCGCCAGAAAAGTTCGAGAACTATTTGCGCAGCGAAGGCATGGAAACCATCGTCGCGCTGCGGGCGAAACTCGGAGAATCCGACAAGGAGGCGCGGGAAAACTTCGTTCGCTGCGCCAAGACCTACTTGACCACGAACGGTCGCGCCCTGGCCAAAGAAGTGCAAGCACCCCTGGGATACACGCTGGAATTGATGCCGGCCGATAACCTTCATGGTCTATCACCTGGCGACACATTAAATCTGCAACTGCTCTATCTGGGCAACCCGCTTGCCGGTGCGCTGGTCACCGCCTTCCGCAAAGAAAAGCCGGAAGCGAAGGTACATGTGCGGACCGACAAGCAAGGTCGGGCGAGTTTGCTACTGTCCGCGCCAGGACACTGGTTGGTAAAGGCCGTGCACATGGTACGCCTCGAGAAACACCCCAAAGCCGACTGGGAAAGTTATTGGGCGTCGCTGCTTTTCGAACTGAGGGCGCGGAGAAACATCGCTCAGCTGCCGAGCAATTAGCCGCCCCCACTACATTCTCTGATTCATGGCCTATGGCGCGCGCCGAGGAGGAAACGTGAACACTGCAATGGATTCGCTGCCGAACTGTCTGCTCGTCGTCACGGTCGAAGTCGATACCGAGGTCGAAGCCGACTGGAACCGCTGGTACAACGACGTCCATCTGCCTGCCGCGCTCGCCTGCCCGGGCGTCCTGCGCGGCCGACGCTATTGCTCGACGGGACCGACGAGCGAATCCGATCGCGGCGCGCGCACGCAACATGCGCGCCGTGTCTACACCACCGTGTACGAGCTCGACAGCCCGCAGGCGGTCGAGACGCCCGAATTCCAGGCGATGCGCGGCTGGTACGAATTCGCGCCCGGCGTGCGCTCGCGCACGCAAGTGATCCAGACGCTAAACTGACCCTCTTCGGGGGAGAGGTCTCTGGAATGCGATTTGCGATCTATGGCGCCGGCGGGCTCGGCGGCTACTACGGCGCGCGCCTGGCCGAAGCCGGACAGGAGGTCGCGTTCATCGCACGTGGCGCGCATCTCGAGGCGATTCGCAAGAACGGCCTGAAGGTGATCAGCCCGCTGGGTGACGCGCACCTGAAGAAGCCGACGGCGACGAGCGACCCGAAAGAGGTCGGCACCGTCGACGTCGTCATCGTCGCGGTCAAGACCTGGCAGGTGCCGGAAGCGGCGCGTGCGATGCAGCCGATGATCGGCGCCGACACAATCGTGGTGCCGTTCCTGAACGGCGTGCAGGCGCCTGATGAGTTGGCCGAAATACTCGGCGCACAACATGTCCTTGGTGGCCTGTCGAAGATCTTCAGCCTGATCGAATCACCAGGCGTCATTCGTCACTCCAATCCCGGCGCCTACGTCGAGATCGGCGAGTTGCAAGGCGGACATTCGGCGCGCGTCGAGGCGCTGCGCGCCGCGTTCGAGAAATCGGGTGCGCAGGCGAAGGCGAGCGACGACATCCGTACCGAGCTGTGGAAAAAGCTTCTCATCGTGAGTTCCTGGGCCGGGCTCGGCGCCCTGTGCCGCAGCCCGATGGGCGTGATCCGGACGCAGCCGGAAACCCGCGCGCTGGTCGACCGCGCAATGGACGAAGGGATTGCCGTCGGCAAGCGCCGCGGCTACCCGCTGCCCGAGGGCTACAAGACCGAACTTTGGGGTTTTTATGACGCACTTCCCGCAGAGGCCACCGCATCGATGCAGCGCGACCTCATGGCCGGCAAGCCCTCCGAGCTAGACGCCTGGAACGGGGCAATCGTGCGCTTCGGCCTCGAGACTGGTGTCGACACGCCGGTGCATACCTTTACCTACCATGCGCTGTTGCCGATGGAACGGCGCGCGCGCGGGCAAATCTGACACCAACGCGTTTCGATCGACGGAGGGCAGCATGCCAAAAGCAGACTGGGTCTACAGCCTCGCAAACGACGCGCGCGGCATCGCGCGTACGCTGTCCGAAGGCGTGGAGACACGCGTGTTCGTCGGCGACAACGTCATGCTGTCGGTGGTGCGAATGGCACCGAACGCCGTCGGCCAGGTGCATAGCCATTCGAACGAGCAGTGGGGCGTGTTGCTTGAAGGCTCGGCGACGCGCATCCAGGGCGACGAGGCGGTCGCCGTCAGCGCGGGCGAGTTCTGGCACACGCCCGGCGGCGTGCCGCACGGCATCCGGGTCGGCGCCGAGGGTGCGCTGGTACTCGATATCTTCAGCCCGCCACGCGACGAGTATCGCAAGACGGGTTCGGGCTACGGCTTGAAGCCTTAGTCCGGCGTTGGCGCGTTCTCTGCGCCCGCACCAAGAAGCGGGAACGCGCTCAGCACCCCCGGATCGCTGACCACCGGCGCGGCGACCACGTGCGCCGACGTGAGCTCGGCAAACGACGTCACGCCGAGTAGACCGAGGCAAATCCGCGCCTCCTCTTCCAGAATCTCGAGTGCGCGTACCAGCCCCGCAACACCGTCGGCCGCAAGCCCGAGGCAGGCGAGCCGGCCGAGGCCGATGCAACGCGCACCGAGCGCGATGCCCTTCACGACATCCGATCCGCGCATGAAGCCACCGTCGACCCAGACTTCCGCACGACCGGCGACCGCCGCCAGAACCTCGGGCAGGACCGCCGCACTCCCCACCCCGTGATCGAGCTGGCGCCCGCCGTGATTCGACACGTACACCACGTCGACGCCGTGCTGCACGGCGATCTCGGCGTCCTCTGCGGTCGCGATCCCCTTCAGGATGAGCGGCAAGTCGTGCCGGTCCTTATAGCGTTTGACCTCGTCCCAGGACAGCGCGGACTGGTATTCCATGCCTTTCGCCGCATCCGCGCGCCAGGGCTTGACGAAGCGGCCGACCAGATCACGCTCGCGCCGGCTGTAGCTGGCGCTGTCTACGGTCAGGCAGAACGCACGGTAGCCATGGTCCTTGGCGCGGCGCACGTGATCGTCCACCCAGGCCGCATCGCCGCGCACGTAGAGCTGGTACACGCGCAGGGTGTCCGCGGCGGCCGCTGTCGCTTCGAGCCCCGGGGTGCAGACCGAGGACAGCATCTGGGGCACGCCGAATTCGGCCGCCGCGCGCGCCGCCGCTGCCGCGCCGCCCTCGACGAATGATTCCATGCCACCGACGGGCGCCAGCAAAACGGGCAGGCGAACGGCGGCGCCGAGAAAGCGGCTTCCGGATTCGATACGGCGCACGTCGCGCAGCACCCGCGGCCGGAACGCAATCGAATCGAGCGCATGCCGGTTGCGGCGCACGGTGGTTTCGGTCTCGGTGCCGCCGATCAAATAGCCCCAGGGACCCGGCGCCAGATTCCGGCGCGCGGCGGCGACGATCTCCTGCAAGGTGAGGAATTTTTCGTGATCTTGTTCGTGCATGGATTGCGTCAGGCTTTGCGCACGCAGGCTTCGAGCAATTCGACCGCTCGGCGCGCAAAGGCCCACATGTTCTCCTCGCGCTCGGCGCTCCTGGTGTCGATTGTGATGACCGCCTCGACCGGGCCGGCAACGGCGACGCAGGCGTGGCCAGGCGCATCACCGTAGCGATTGCCGCCGGGGCCGCTCGCCCCAGTTTCGCTCAACCCCCAGGTGGTACCGAGCTTCGTGCGCACGCGCTGCGCGAGCAGTTGCGCGAAGGCTTGGCTCGCCGAACGCATTCCCTTCATGTCCTCGGCGGTGATCCCAAGCAGTTGCTCGCGGCTGGTCGCGGTATAGATGACGCAACCGCCGAGGTAGTAGGCCGAGGCGCCCGGCACCGATACGAGCGTCGCATTGATCAGACCACCGGCCGAGGATTCGGCGACCGCGAGCGATTGTTTGCGTTGCGTCAGCAGCGCGCCGACGGCGTTGCCCAGTGCGGTGAGTGATTCCATGTGTTCTCCCAATGGAGCGCACGGCCTAGCGCGCGTGGTGTACCGGTGCCAGAGCGTAGACCGGTGTAGGGTTGCCTTCCATGCGCGCCTTGAGCTGAAGCGCGAGGGTGCGCGAATAGTGGCGCGACTGCATGAGGTTCCCGCCCTGGAACCACAGGCCGGGCTGCTGCGTCGGCTTCCACATGTTGCGCAACTCCCCTTCCCAGGGCCCGGGGTCATGCTTGGTGTCCGAGCCCAGCCCCCAGCATTTGCCGACCTTGGCGGCGACCGCGGGGGAGATGAGCGTTGCCGCCCAGTCGTTCATCGGCCCGTAGCCGGTCGCGAGGACGATGAGATCGGCCGCCAGTTCGCTGCCGTCGGTCAAGGTCACCGAGCGTCGATTGATGCGCGCTATCGCGACGCCGCTCTTGAGGCGGATCTCGCCGTCGACGATGAGCTGCGATGCGCCGACGTCGATGTAGTAGCCGCCGCCACGCCGCAGATAGGCCGCATGAATGCCGGCGCCATCTTCGCCGAAATTAAATTGGAAGCCCACCTTCTCCAGACCTTCGTAAAGGGCCGCGTCGCGCTGCCTGATTTGCTGGTACACCGGGCGCTGCATCGCGGGCAACACGCTGAACGGAATCGATGCCACGGTGAGGTCGGCAATCTCGGTGGTGATACCGGAGCGCACGGCGGCTTCCGAGTACAACCGACCCCAGGCGTATTCCATCAGCGCCTCGGAGCGTACGACGATCGTCGGCGAACGCTGGATCATCGTGACCTCGGCGGCGCCGTGTTCCCACAGATCGGTGCAGATATCGTGCGCCGAGTTGTTCGCGCCGAGCACCACGCAGCGCTTGCCGGACCACGCCTCGCCGCCCGGATGCGCGCTCGAGTGGCACAGCGTGCCCTCGAACGATGCCGCGCCGGGGATGTCGGGAATTTCCGGCATGCCCGACATTCCGGTCGCCAGGACCAGCTGCTTTGGCCGCAGGCGGATGGTTTCGCCCGCCCTGCGAAGCGTGACCTCCCACTCCGCCGCCGCGTCGTCGTAGCGCGCGGCGAGGCACTCGGTCCCGCCCCAGTAGTTGATCTCCATGACCCGGGTGTACATCTCGAGCCAGTCGCCGATCTGGTCCTTCGGCGAGAACACGGGCCAGTGATCGGGAAACGGCAGGTACGGCATGTGGTCGTACCAGACCGGATCGTGCAGGCAGAGCGACCGGTAGCGCTTGCGCCACGAGTCGCCCGGTCGCGCGTTCTTCTCGACCACGATCGTCGGTACATTCAGGCGCCGCAGCCGCGCGGCGAGTGCGATGCCGCCCTGGCCGCCGCCCACGATCACGCAGTACGGCTGGCGCGCGTGACCGAGTTCAGCCGCTTCCTGCTGCCTGCGCTCGAACCAGCTCTTGCGGTTCCTGAAGGCACCATGCTCGACCCCCGGCTCGCGCGTCCCGCTGCGCCCGGTTCGCTCCTCGAAGCCCATGAGCCCCTGCGCTGTCGTGAGCAGCGTCCAGCACTTGTCGCCGCGCAGCCGCAGATGCCCCTTGCAATGTGCGACGCCGGTTTCGAAGGTGAACCACGCTTCGGTCATGCCGTCGCTCGCGCGCGCATCGCCCTCCAGTGCCCAGGCCCCGGGGCGCACGGCGCCGAGCGTCGCCTCAAGCATCGCCTGGATCGCGCCGCGTCCCTCGGCGGTCTTGATGTTCCAGGTGAACGGCAGGAGGTCGCGCCAGTAGCATTCGGCGTCGAACAGGCCCACCGCCGCGGCGATATCTCCGCGCGCAAGCGCTGCGCCGAATGTGGCGAGCCAGCGCGCGGCGCGATGCGTTGGGTCGATCTCGGTCACGGGGTCCGCGTCGCGACGCGACGCTTGGCAGCCAGCGACCGCCAGTTCGCCCTGACTAGCGCAGACGCGAGACCATGAACCGACCGCGATCGGCGACTGCGGCGACGAGTGACTTACCGAACCCCGGCTTGGTTTTCATGAGCCGGAGGAATGCCTTGCGGCTGATTACAAGCAACTCACAGTCCGTTTCCGCGACCGCGCTCGCCGCGCGCGGCTGCTGATCGATCAGCGCGAGCTCGCCGAAGACGCCGCCCGGCCCGACCCGCTCCACCGGGGTGCTGTTCAGAAAGATCGCCACATTGCCCTTGAGCACGACGTACATGAACAGGCCGACCTGTCCTTCCCGCATGATCGGCTTCTTGGCGTCGAAAAACTTCGGCGCCTCGTCCTCCAATTCCTTCACCAGATCGGCAATCACCTTGCGCTCGAATACGTAAGCATCCTTCCAGGATTTTTCGTCCGTCAGCACCCCGCTCGCGCTCAACTGGCTGATCGCCTCGCGCAGGCGGCCGATCAGCACGCTCAACAACATCAGCGCGAACTCCGGCTTGTGCGTGAGCGCGGTCTCGAACTCCCGGTCGTCAAGCGCGATCACACGGCAGGCGGTCTGTGCGAGCGCCGTCGCGCTGCGCGGCGCATGCGTGAGCGAGGCCATCTCGCCGAAGACCTCGCCCTTGCCCACGCGCCCGATCGGCCGATCGTGCGCCACCAGGCTGACTTCGCCATCGAGCAGCAGGTACATCTTGTCGCGCTTGAACAGGAGCCGCGAGCCCTTCTCGTTCTCGGCGAAGAGCGTCGCCCCCGCCGCGACGTCTTCCGGCGTCCCGACCGACTTGAAGAATTCCAGCGCAATCGCCGGATCGTAGGCGGCGGTGGGCACGCCCATTGCGCCCTGCCCTGAAATGACGGTTTCACCCTGCGACATACGCCCTCCCTGACCTGACCACTATTATGCCGCGACCGTTCAACGGCCGCCGTGCAATAGTGCCGCGTCGCAGCACAGGCCGGGGATTCACTGCGAAACGTGACGCGGTTTGACCACCCGCTGCGTAGAATTCCGCTGAGGGAGGTCGGCGCATGAATCTGGGGCTGGAGGGAAAGGTCGCGCTCGTCACGGGCGGGTCGCAGGGTATTGGTCGCGCGAGCGCGCTGCGGCTTGCGGCCGAAGGGACGCGGGTGGCGATCGTCGCGCGCGGCGCCGAGGCGCTCGAACGCACCACTGCGGCGCTGCGCGCCGCCGGCGC
Source organism: Betaproteobacteria bacterium (assembly GCA_032125995.1). Lineage (GTDB taxonomy): Bacteria > Pseudomonadota > Gammaproteobacteria > Burkholderiales > SG8-39 > SG8-39. Next base: position 9,674 of record JAQBBQ010000113.1, read on the forward strand.
CGAGCCGTTGGCCGTGCAGGCCGACGTCAGCCGGGCCGAGGACTGCGTGCGTACAGTAAGCGAGGTCGTCGCAGGTCTGGGTGGCCTCGACATCCTGGTCAACAACGCCGGCACCTCTGCAACCGGTGAATTCGAGACGGTCAGCGACGCCGCCTGGCAGGCCGACTTCGATCTCAAGCTGTTTGCCGCGGTTCGGCTGGCACGCCTTGCCATTCCTCACATGCAGCGGGCGGGCGGTGGACGGATCATCAATATCACCAATATCGGCGCCAAGCAGCCGCGCGCGCGCTCGATGCCGACGACGGTGACGCGCGCCGCGGGCCTTGCGCTGACCAAGGCACTTTCCAAGGAGTACGCGGCACAGGGCATCCTCGTCAATACGATCTGCATCGGCCTGGTGCGCGCCGGTCAGCATGAGCGGCGCGCAGCGCAGCGTGGCGTCGATGTCGAGGCGCTGTACGCAGAGATGGCGAAGGACATCCCCCTCGGTCGCGTCGGCGATGCGGAGGAAGTGGCGAACGTGGTCGCCTTCCTCGCCTCCGCCGCAGCGAGCTATGTGACAGGCAGCAGCATCAATCTTGACGGCGGCACGTCCGCCGTCCTTTAGGAAAGGCCATGCAATGGGCACCGCACCGCTCGAATTGAACAAACTCACGCCGACATGCGGCGCCGAGGTCCACGGCGTTGACCTGTCGAAGCCGCTCGATGAACCGCAGATCGATTCGCTGCGAGAGGCGCTGGCCGCGCATTGCGTGCTGTTCTTTCGCGATCAGCGCATGACGCCCGAACAGCAGAAGGGTTTCGGCCGGCGCTTCGGCGAACTGCATCTCCATCCCGCCTGGCCACGCCTGCTCGACGGGCACCCGGAAATCATGGAAATCTACGCCGACAAGGAGTCGAAGCGGATCGCCGGCGAGGACTGGCATACCGACGTATCTTGTGACGCTGAACCCCCGCTCGGGACGATTCTGTACATGCTGGAAGTACCCGCCGAGGGGGGCGATACACTGTTCGCCAGCATGTACGCTGCGTTCGACGCGCTGTCTGCGCCGATGCAACGCATGCTCGAGGCCATGACCGCCCTGCACGACGGCGAGACGACCTATCGCGGCCGCTACGAGGGCATGAAGGACCAAGCCGAGACGTATCCGCGCGCCGAGCACCCCGTGGTGCGCACCCACCCGGTGAGCGGGCGCAAGGCGCTGTTCGTCAACCGCATCTTCACCCGGCGCATCCTCGAACTGAAGAAACACGAAAGCGACGCCGTGCTTGAGATGCTCTTTCGCCATGTCGAGACGCCGGAATTTCAGTGCCGCTTCCGCTGGCAACCGGGCTCGGTGGCGTTCTGGGACAACCGCTGCGTCCAGCACCACGCGCTGTGGGACTACTTTCCCCAGCGCCGCCGCGGCCTGCGCGTGACGATCAAGGGCGAGCGGCCGTTCTACCGCGCCTGAGGCCGGTTCAGGCGGCTGCTTCGACGGGTTCCGTTCCGACCCGCGCGCCGCGCGGCTGGGCGAGCAGGTAGATCGACGGAATCAGGAGCAGGCTCACGAACATCGAGAACAGCAACCCGAATACCATGCACACGGCGAGCGGTTGCAGCATCTCGGAGCCCGCGCCGAGCCCCAGGGCGATCGGCGACATGCCGACCACGGTCGTCAGCGTCGTCATCAGGATCGGCCGCAGGCGAAGCCGCGCGGCCTCGACGACGGCCTCGACGACCGCGCTGCCCCGGCGACGCAGCAGCTCGATGTATTCGACCAGCACGATCGCATTGTTCACCACGATGCCGATCAGCATGATGATCCCGAGCCAGACCGGCATCGAGAGCGGCAATCCGGTCGCGAGCAGCCCGATGACCACGCCGATGAGGGCGAACGGCACGCCGAGCAGAATGACCAGCGGATTGCGCAGCGACTCGTACTGCACCGCCATCACCACGAACACCAGGAACAGCGCCAGCCCGGCCAGGGTCAGCACGAGCACGTTGCCTTTCTTCAGGCTGTCGTAGGCGCCGCTGAAGTACAGCGTGTAGCCCGGCGGCAGCTCGAAATCCCTGAGGTCCGCGCGCAGCGCGCTGACTACCTGTCCGAGCGGCAGCTCGCCCGTGAGCGCGGCCTCGACCTCGACGATGCGCCGCTGATTCTCGCGCCGGACTTCCGCCGGCGACATGACGAGATCCACGTGCGCGACGTCGCCGAGATACACAGCGCGCCGCCCGCCCTGGGCACCGAACAGCAGCACGGCCCTGAGCGCGTCGGGACTATCGACCGTGCGCTGCGGCAGGCGCACGCGCACGTCGTAGGCGCGGTCGTCCTGGATGAAATCGCTCACGATAATGCCGTCGAGCGCGATTTTCATCGCCCGGCCGATCTGGGTCACGTCGATGCCGAGCTCCGCGGCGCGGCTGCGGTCGACCCGGACCGAGAATTCCTGCCGCACTTCCTCGGCGCTGTGTTTGACATTGCGCAGTCCGGCACGCCCGCGCAGGCGCTCGGCGAGGCGCTCGCCGATTTCCGCGAGGACCGCGAGATCGGGGCCCTGCACCCGCACGCTGATCTCCTCCTCCGAACGCGAGGTCCGCAGTCCGCGCACGCCCGCGGGACGGGCAAGCACCTTCACGCCGGCGAGCTCCGCGCGCCCCACCGCGCGCATGTAGCCGGCAACCCAGGCCTCGACGCTGCGTGCGCGTTCGGTCAGCGGTACGAGCTGAATCGCGATCGTGCTGCGATTCGGGCGTTCACGCTGAGTGCGCCCGAAAATGGAGCCGCCGGCGAGCACCGAGATCCCCTCGATCTCGCCCTCGGCGACGGCAATGTCCTCGAGGCGGCGCACGGTACGGTCCATTTCGTTTAGCGAGCCGCCCGGGTCGGCACGCACGGTGACCTGCACCCGGCCGTCGTCCATCGTCGGCAGGAAAGCCTGCTTCCCCGTCAGTTGAACGAACAGCGCACCGAACCCGCCGAGCAGGGCGAGCGCGATGACCACGACGACGAACGGCGCGCGCGTGATCGCCGACACCAGCGGGACGTAGAGCGCCTGTGCCCCGGCCACCATGCGCTGCACGAGCCGCGTCACGGCCGAGGACCGCGACGGCTTGCCGCGCGCGGCGAGCGCGGGCACCAGCGTCACCGCGACCACGAGCGAGGCGACGATCGCCGCCGAAATGGTGAAGATTAACTCCCGAAACAGCAAGCCGACGAGCCCACTAATGAACAGGAACGGCACTACCGCTGCGAGGTTGGTCGACGTCGCCGCGATGATCGGGCTATTGACCTCGGCCGCCGCGTTCGCCGCCGCGTCGAGGCCATGTTCGCCCTCACGCTGATGGCGCTCGATGTTCTCGAGCATCACGATCGTATTGTCGACCAGCATGCCGACACCGAGGGCAAGCCCGCCCAGCGTCATCAGGTTGAGCGACAGCCCGCCGAGCGCCATGATGACGAAGGTGATCATGATCGAGATCGGGATCGCCGAACCGATGATGAGCGTGCCGCGCACACTGCCGAGGAAGGAATAGACCACCAGCATGGCGAGAACCGCGCCGGCCAGGGCCGCCATCGCCGCATTGTCGAGCGACTGGCGCACGTAGATCGACTGGTCCGACACCTTGTTGACCTGCACGTCTTCTGGCACGAGTTGTCGCTCGGCAAGTTCGATGAGCCGCGCGTTGACCACTTCGGCAACGTCCACCGTGTTCGCCGTCGGCTGCTTCTGCACCGAGATGCGCACGCCCGGCGTACCGTTGTAGCGCACGCGTACGCGCTCGTCCTCGTGCGTGTCGACCACCTCGGCGACCTCCGACAGCGGCACCGAGCTGCCGTTGGCGAGACGGATCGGCAGCGCGGCGAGCGCAGCGACGTCCTGCACCCGACCTGATGTCCGGCTGGTGTACTGCTGTCCGGCCATTTTCAGCCGCCCCGCGGGCGTGTCGACGTTGCCGCGCTGGACTGCCGTGATCAAGTCGTCAATAGACAGGCCGAGGCCGGCGAGGCGGCGCTGGTCGGGCAGCACGTGCACCTCGCGCACCAGGCCGCCGCCGACCTCCACCGAGGCCACGCCCGGCAGGTTGAGGAAGTACTTGGCGAACACATCGTCGGTCCAGGAGCGCAGGTCGGTCATGCCGCGCAGCGGCGAGCTGACGACGAACTCCATGACCGGGATCTGCGCCGGGTCGCGCTTGAAGATGATCGGCGGATCGATCGTCGACGGCAGAAAACGCTTCGCGCGGTCGAGCCGCGTGCTCGCGTCGCGCAGCGCGACGTCGATGTCCTTGCCGTATTCGAAGTACAGCTCGAGCTCGGTGGCACCCTCGACGGTGGTCGACTCGACGCCGATCGAGTCCTCGGTAATCGCCAGCTGCTCCTCGATCTGGCGCGTCACCTGGTCTTCCATGATGTTGGTCGGCACCGCCGGTTCGAGTATGCGGACGCCGATCTGTGGGTAAATCAGCTGCGGCAGCAGGTCGATCGACAGCCGGCTGAGTGCGAAAAACCCGAGCACGATCGCGGTGAGCGTCAGCATCACCGTGCTCACCGGGTGGTGGATGCACCAAACCGCGATGCCACCGCGACGCATCGGGCTCAGTTTCCCTTTGCCGCCGCCTTGGGCGGCGCGCCGGCATCCCCGGCGGCGGGCGGCTTTGCCGCTCGCCGCGACACGGGCTTTACCTTCTGCCCCGGCTTGAGGCCGATGAAGCCCTTCGCCACGATGCGCTCGCCGCCCTTCACGCCGGCGCGAATTTCGACCCGGTTACCCAGGCGCAGCCCGCTCGTCACGCTCCGACGCTCGACGGTCCCGTCCGCACGGTAGACCATCACGTACTCGCCCTGCGCGTCGCGCTGCAGCGCCGAGAGCGGCGCGCTCAGCTGCTCGTGCTCGCCCGTGGCGAGCACCACCCGGCAGAACTGTCCCGCCCGTGCGCCCGGCGGAACCGGGTCAAGCACGACTTCAACCCGACCGGTACGCGACCCCGGATCGATCGCCGGGTGGATCCGCACGATGCGGCCTTCGAAACGCTGCTCGCCCAGCGCATCGATGCGCACTTTGGCGATATCACCCATCTTCAAGTGAGGCAGGACGAGCTCGGAGATCGTCACGTCGGTCACCAGCTGGGACGGATCGATCACGGTCAGCAGGTGCGTATGGCGTGGCGTCGCGTTGCCGGGTTCGACTAGGCGATGTGAGACGACCCCGTTGAACGGCGCGGTGATCGTCGTATTCTCCACTCGCGTGGCAAGCAGACGTTCCTCGGCGCGCGCCACCTCGTACACCGTCACCGCCCGCGAAACGGCATCGTCGCTGATGAAGCCCTTGGCTTTCATCTGGCGGTTGCGCTGGAGGTCGAGTTCGGCCTGCTTGCGCGTGGCTGCGGCCTTGTCGAGCTGCGCGCGCAGGATGCGATCGTCGTAGCGCACCAGAACGTCGCCGGCAGAGACGCGGTCGCCCTCGCGCACCCGCACCTCGGTGAGGCGACCCTCTTCCTCGTTGACGAGCTTCACCTCGTGCAGTGCGCGCAGGCTCCCGGCACGGCGCGCGGTGTAAGCGAGGAGCCCGGGCTTGATCTCGAACAGTTCGACCAGGTGCGGCGGTCGCGGGCGCTTGGCGGCCTTACCGCTCGTTTCGGCGCCGCAACCTGCGAGAACGAGCGCAAACGCGAACACCGCGGCAGCGGCATACCCGATCGACCTCAGGGACAGGAAAGACGGACGCATACGGCAGACATTATGCCGCGCAGCCGGGGAAATTCTTAAGGCTTTACGAACCGCAACGTCATGCGATCGCTCTCGCCAATCGCAAGATACTTTGCGCGATCCACGGCCTTCAGACGCAACGTCGGCGGCAATGTCCAGACCCCCTCCGGGTGATCCGTCGTGTCGCGCGGATTGGCATTGATCGCCGAGCGGGCGTCGAGCCGGAAGCCCGCGGCCTCGGCGAGCCGGATCACGTAGTCCTCGGTCATGTAGCCGCTGCGTTTCATCGTCTCGAACGACGTCCCCGCACGCGCCCGATGTTCGACCACGCCGAGGATCCCGTCCGCCTTCAGCGCGGCGTAGAACGCACGGAACATCGCCTGGTCGGTGCCCGCCTTGGTCCAGTTGTGCACATTGCGAAAGGTGAGCACGAGGTCGGCCGAGCCCTGCGGCGCGATGGCGACATGCTGCGGCGGATCGAGTTCGGTGACGACAACGCGGCCATAACGTTCGGGCTGCGCAGCAAGCTTTGCAAGGAACCGCTGGCGAAGCGTCGGGCGGTAGGGGCGACTTTTGTCGTCAGGATGGTAGTGCGCCGCGGTGTAGCGGCCGTGATCGTTAAGCGCCGGCGCGAGGATCTCGGTGTACCAGCCGCCGCCCGGCCAGATCTCGACGATCTGCAACTCGGGTTTGAAGCCGAAGAACAAGAGCGTTTCCTTCGGGTGGCGGTAGCGGTCGCGCGCCGTATAGGCGGGCGTGCGATGCGCGCCGGCGATCGTGCGCTCGAGAACCGCAGTCGCGGCCTCGTCCGAGGGCCGCGTAAGCGCAGAACCCGCACACCCGACGAGGAGGCCGGAGAGCACCATCCCAGAGACGACCAGGCACTTCATCAGCCTCAGGGGGCGTCCCTCGGCGTGCATCGCAATGCCCTTCCCCGACCCAGCCTTCTTGGTGTGGCGCAGGGCGCGGAGCGCCACCCGCGCCTCAGGCGCCGTAGGCCCCGACGATCGTGATCGACGAAACGTTCTGGCTTGGAAACCCCCCCAGGTTGTGCGTCATGCCAAGCACCGGGTCGGCGCGCTGGCGCTCGCCCGCGCGGCCGTTGAGCTGGAGGTACATCTCGTAGAGCATGCGCAGGCCCGAGGCGCCGATCGGATGGCCGAAGCATTTCAGGCCGCCGTCGATCTGGCAGGGCACCTTGCCCGAGGCGTCGTAGAAACCGTCGAGCACGTCGTTTATCGCCTTGCCTTCGGCGGAAATGCCGAGATCCTCCATCGTCACCAGCTCGGTGATCGAAAAGCAGTCGTGCACCTCGAACATCGAGACCTGCTTACGTGGATCCGAGATGCCGGCCTCCTTGTAGGCGCGCGCTGCGGCGGCGCGCGTGGTGGCGAAGTACGACCCGTCCCAATCGTTGTACTGCACTTCCTGACCATTCGAGACCGCGAGTTGCAGCGCCTTCACGCCGACGAGATTCTTCTTGCCCAGCCCACGCGCGATATCGGGGGTGGTGACGATCGCCGCCGCCGAGCCATCGGACACGCCGCAGCAGTCGTACAGTCCCAGCGGGTCCGCGATCATCGGTGCGTTGAGGACGGTTTCCTCGGTAATGCGGTTGCGCAGGTGCGCCTTCGGATTCTTCGCGCCGTTGTCATGGCTCTTCACCGAAATGTGCGCCATCGCGCGCTTGAGGTCCTCCTGATTCACGCCGTGCTTCGCGCGATAGGCCGCGGCGAGCTGCGCGAACGAGCCGGGCGCAGAAATGTTCGCCCAGGTCATGCTTTGCAGCGCGCCGCGTCCGCGCTGCGGCAGACCGCCGTACCCGGTGTCCTTCAGCTTCTCGACCCCAAGCGCGAGCGCGATGTCGACCGCGCCCGACGCGACGGCATACACGGCGCCGCGGAACGCTTCGGTGCCGGTTGCGCAGTAGTTCTCGACCCGCGTGACCGGGATGTAGGGCAGACGCAAGGTCATCGCGAGCGGCACGCCCGATTTGCCGACATGCTGCTCTTCGATCGCAGTGCCGAACCACGCCGCCTCGATCTGCTTGCGCTCGATGCCCGCGTCCTTTATCGCTTCCTCGAAGGCATCGACCATCAGGTCTTCGGCATTTTTGTCCCAGTGCTCGCCGAACTTCGAGCACCCCATGCCGAGCACCACTACCTTGTCTTTGATTCCGGTCGCCATTGTTGCCTCCTTAGAAAGGGGTCAGACCCCGATTCTGACCATTCAATCGCTTGCCGGCGCGGCCTTCCAGAAGTAGCGCACGAAGCCGCGCGACGGGTCCACCTCCTTGATGCGGAACATCATCCGCATCGGTATGCCAACCTCAAGTTTACCGCCGTCGATGTCAGCAAAGTCGGCCATCATGCGCCCGCCCCGGTCGAACTGAATCATGCCGTAGTAGGCCGGGGGATCCGGACAGTAGGTGAGCACGTCCGCGGTATAAGACATCACCTTCCCCGACAGATCCGCAAACGGCTGTTCGTCCTGCGAATCGAGCGCGTTGCACTCCGGATTCACGCAATAGCGCGCGCGCGGAAACTGTGAGGTGCCGCAGCTACGGCAGCGTCCACCAATCAGGCCCTCAACCGTCGCGCGATTGCGGTAGAGCACGGTAAGCGGCGTACCCTTGTCGGTCTCCGCGCGCATGCCGCGCTCCAGATTGACTTGCTCATTGAACGCGAGGAAACGCTGGTACTGCGTCTCCTCCTTGCGACGGGCGAGCGACCCCTTGACGCCGCGCCGCGCCGCCAGGCCCTCGACTGCGTCGGTAACCTCGAACAGGAGCGCATCGCAGCCTTCGCCGAAGCCCGCGACCAGGATTCGGTCACCCGGCTTGGCGTCTTCGAGCGCCGCGACCAACATCACGAGCGGATGCGCCGCGCCGGTATCGCCACACACCGCGGCCAGGTTGTCGCGCACCGCCGCATCCGGGATGCCCAGGCGCTTGGCGAGCGCCGGCGTAACCCGTGCGAGCGTGCACGGCATGCAGAAGTGATCGATCGCCCCGGCCTCGATCCCCGCCGATTTCAACGCCGCCGCGACGGCCGTGGGCACGATCTTCATATAACCCTCGTCGCGGATCCAGCGCTCCTCCCAGGCGTAGTCGTGGGCGTGGTCATGGCCGCGGAACTGGTGCACGAAATCCACGGTCTCCGTGTGCGCGGCAAGCAGCCGCGCGATCGGCTGTCCACGTCCGACGAGCAGCGCCGCGGCGCCGTCGCCATAGTGCATCTCCTGGATGCTTGCGGCCTTGGTCAACCGATGCTCGCCTGCAGCGAGTAGCGTCGTGGCGCCGCCGGCCGCCGCATCGAACGCCGCGACCAGCGCCGAGGTGCCGGCACGCAGGCTGCCGCCGACGTCCATCGAGCGCAGCGCCGGCTGCAGGTTTAGCGCAGTGGCGACAATCGACGCGTTCTGCCGGTCGTCGAAGGGATACGTCGTCGACGCCAGCGTAAGCGCCGCGATCGACTTGCGGTCGACGCCGGTCAGGCAGTCGCGCGCGGCCTCGACGGCCATGGTGACCGCATCCTCGTCCCAGTTCGCCATCGACCGCTCGCCGCGGCCAAGGCCCTTGAGTGCCGGCGCGAACCAGGCATTCGCTTCTGCGATCGCCTTGCGCTGCAGACGTCGTCGCGGGATGTAGGCGCCGTAGGAAAGAATTCCGAGATCGTTTGCCATGGCGTGCTTCGCGTTCAGTGGTTGTCTTCTAGGTCCTGCGATGGAGCGGAACGAGGCGCCGCCGGCGCTGTTCAGGCCGCTACGCGTCTTGACTTCAACTGCGCAGCCCTGAACACTCCCGCGCTCACTAGACTCTATCTTCGCACACGGCAAACGGAGACTGCGCGGTGTTTCACCCCTTTCACCACGCCCGGACGAGTCCCGAAAAGCCCGCCACCATCATGGCGCGATCGGGCGAAGTCGTGACCTACGCGCAGCTCGAAGACCGCTCGAACCAGGGCGCGCAACTCTTTCGCGGCCTCGGCCTGCGGCGCGGCGACGCGATCGCGTTGATGCTGGATAACAATGCGCGCACCTTCGAGATCTGCTTTGCCGCACAGCGCACGGGGCTGTTTTTCACCGCGATGAGCACCCGCCTCTCGGCGCAGGAAGCCGAATACATCATCGGCGACTGCGGTGCAACGCTGCTGATCGTCTCCGCGAGCCTGGCGGGACAGGCCGCCGAACTGCTCGGCAGGAACCCCACGGTGACACAGCGCTTCGCAGTCGGCGGCGCGCTGCCCGGGCATGCGGCCTGGGAGGCCGCAGTCGCTGCGCAGCCCGCCACGCGCTTCGCCGACGAAAGTGCCGGGCGCGACATGCTCTATTCGTCGGGTACGACAGGGCGCCCCAAAGGCGTCAAAACCGAATTACTCGACGAGGCGATCGACGCGCCCGGCCCACTGATGAACGTCGCGGCCACACTCTACGACCTTGGCAGCGACTCGATCTACCTATCGCCCGCGCCGCTTTATCACGCGGCGCCGTTACGCTTCAACATGACGGTGCTGCGCCTCGGCGGTACCTCGGTGATCATGGAGCACTTCGACGCTGAAGAAGCGCTTGCGCTGATCGAACGCCACCGCATCACGCACAGCCAATGGGTACCGACGATGTTCGTGCGCATGCTGAAGCTGCCTCCCGACATTCGCGCGCGCTATGACCACGCGTCACTGCGCGTCGCAATTCACGCCGCGGCGCCCTGCCCGGTCGAAGTGAAGCAAGGCATGATCGACTGGTGGGGCCCGGTGCTCTACGAGTATTACGCCGGCACCGAAGGCAATGGCTTTGTCGCCTGCACTTCCGCGGAATGGCTCGCGCATCGTGGCACCGTGGGCCGCGCGCTGGTCGGCGAACTGCGCATCGTCGACGAAGACGGCAAGGTACTTCCGCAGGGCAAGACCGGAACGATCTATTTCGCCAACGGGCCAGCATTCGAGTACCACAACGACCCCGAGAAAACCGCGGGCTCACGCAGCCCGGAGGGTTGGTCGACGCTCGGCGATGTCGGCTGGATCGACGCGGACGGTTTTCTGTACCTCACTGACCGCAAGCACTTCATGATCATCTCGGGCGGCGTGAACATCTACCCGCAAGAGATCGAGAACCTGCTCGTCACCCATCCCAAGGTGGCCGATGTCGCAGTGATCGGCGTGCCAAACGACGAGTTCGGCGAGGAGGTCAAGGCAGTTGTTCAGCCGATGGACATGAATGAAGCCGGGCCCATGCTGGGCGAGGAGCTGATCGCCTTCTGCCGCGCGAACCTGTCGCACCTGAAATGCCCGAAGTCGGTCGACTTCGAGGCAGAACTCCCGCGCCACCCGACCGGTAAGCTCTACAAGCGCCTGCTGCGCGACCGGTATTGGACGTAAAAGGTGTCAGGAACCTTTTCGCGGCGGTCGATCAGTCGTCCAGCCCGGTCATCCCGCGGCGATGCAGGAGCGTCTTTGCCCCGGCGATTCGGAACAACACCTTGCCGGGCCACGCAAGCTGGCCATCCGGCCTGCGGCTGAAGACCACCCCGTCGGTGCGTGCAAGCACCTGCGTGCGGGCGCGCGGCCCGCGTGCGTCCATGGGATCGATGATCTCGCACACCGGCGTGCCCCGGCGCACGCGCGCACCGCGCTCGACGTGGTAGACCTGAATGCCGCTGCGCGGGCTGTAGCCGACGTCCATGCCGCCGATCGGCGTCGCTTGGGCGCGCAGGCGCGGCAGGGGTCCGGCGCGTCCGGCGATGACGCCGCGGCGCACGAGAAAGCGATACAGATTGCGCGCGTCGGCCTCGCCAAGGCGATGGCTGACGTCGCGCTGGCCGCGGTATTCGACCGTCGCCGACAGGCAGGCCTGAGGGATTCTGGCCGCCGGAAAACGCGCGGCGAGTCTTGGCCACAGCACCCCGTTGACACCCGAGAACGTCGGCACATCCGGAAAGGGATCATTGTAGAGCGTGGCCTCGGCGCCGAGGTCTGCCGCCAGGATGCGCGCCGGCCCGGGCCAGTCCTGGCGCGAGATGAACAGATGCAGTACAGCGTACTGGTCGCAGTGCAGATCGAGCACGATGTCGGCGTCCAGCGAGCGCTTCAACACCTCAACGCGCAGCGTCTGCAACTCATTCGCGGGCTTCATCGCTGCGAGCGCGGCGAGCGCGGCATCGCGAATGCGCGCGACATTGTCGGCCGCGTCGCGCCCGAGGCGCGCGCCCACGCGCCGCGCAACGGCGTCCGACAACTCCGGCCAGTTGCGGTTGAAATTGTCACGCCCGAGGAAGTCGTAGCGGCCGAGATGGTCGTTGCCCAGGAGCTGCGCGAGCCCGATCGGATTCACGACCGGCACCACCACGATCTCGCCGCGAAGTCGGCCGCGCCGGTCGGCCTCGACGAGCATCGGCAGCAGGTGATGCAGCGCCATCGCGCCCGGCAGTTCGTTGGCGTGTATGGCCGCCTGCAGGTAGGCCTTGGGACGCGCCCCGGCCCTGCCGAAGCGATGCACGAGCAGGTTGCGCGCGCTGCCCGGCGACATCGAGGGTAAATCGATCCGGGTCTTTCGGTAAGGCATGGCGTTCTCGGTCGAGTCGGGCCCGCCATTGTCCCGAATTCGGCGCGCAGCGCCAGCCCGGCGATGGGGGATTTCGCTTGCCCGCGAAAGCTGTCAGGACCCTTTTAAAAGGTTCCTGACACCTTTTCGGTCAGCGCCCCTTCCAGACCGGTTTTCGCTTCTCGGCGAAGGCGAGCGGCCCCTCGACCGTGTCTTCGCTGCGCGTCATGTCGACGTAGGCCGGATAGTCGAGATTGTGCGTCGCCATTTCGAGCGTAGCCACATCAAGGGATCGCATCACGACCTGTTTGGTTGCCCGGATGCTCACCGGCGAGCATTCGAGAATCTGCCCCGCCCAACGGCGTGCCTCTGCCATCAACTGGTCGTGCGCAACCACCGCGGTGACGAATCCCAAGCGGTAGCCTTCGTCTGCGCCCACGCGGCGTCCCGTCAGCATCATGCCCATCGCCTGCTTGAGGCCAATCTGTCGCGGCAGGCGCTGCAGTCCACCCGCCCCCGCGGCTAAGCCGACCCGCGGCTCGGGCAGCGCAAATGTCGCCCTGTCGGAGGCGATGATGAGGTCACAGGCGAGCGCGATCTCGAATCCCCCGCCCATGGCGACGCCGTTCACCGCGGCGATGACAGGTTTGGCAAGATCGTAACGATTGGTGAGTCCGCCGAATCCCTTCGGCGGGTGCTGCGGGCGCGCGCCGGTCTTCGCGCGCTGCTCGGCGTGATACTTGAGGTCGTTGCCGGCGCAAAATGCCTTGTCTCCGGCGCCGGTGATGATCGCGACCCAAAGATCGGCGTCGGCGGCGAACGCATCGAAGGCGTCCGACAGTTCCTGGTTGGCCATCGGGTGCAGCGCGTTGTAGACCTCGGGCCGGTTGATCGTGACCACCATCAGGTGGCCGTCGCGTTCGATCGTGCTGTACTGGCTCATCGTCCCTCCTTCGTCACGGTGAAGCGCGGGCCTATCGTATGCTTCCGATCCCCGCTCCGCACCGGTAGGTTCGCTGATGTCAGACTCGATCCATCCTTACCGAATCGAAATCCCCGACACGGACATCGCCGACCTGAAACGCCGGCTCGAGTCCACGCGCTGGCCCGAGCGCGAGGCGGTCGACGATTGGTCGCAGGGCACACCGCTCGCCTACCTGCAGGATGTCTGTGCCACCTGGGCGAAACAGTATGACTGGCGTGCCACCGAAGCGCGTCTCAATCGCCTGCCGCAGTTCGTCACCGCGATCGACGGCGTCGACATCCATTTTGTCCACCTGCGCTCGAAGCACGAACCGGCGCTGCCGCTCGTGATGACGCATGGCTGGCCAGGTTCGATCGTTGAATTTCTCAAGGTCATCGAACCGCTCGTCGACCCGACCGCGCACGGCGGCACCACACAAGACGCGTTTCATCTGGTCCTGCCGACACTGCCGGGGTACGGCTTCTCCGGCAAGCCCGCGCGCACCGGCTGGGGTGTCGAGCGTATCGCACGTGCCTGGTCGGAACTCATGCGTCGCCTCGGCTACGCAAGCTACGTCGCGCAGGGCGGCGATTGGGGCGCGTCGGTCACGACCTGGATCGGCAACCAGGACCCGGCGCATTGCCGCGGCATCCACGTCACCATGCCGATCGTCGCGGTCGACAAGGCGACGCTCGCCGATCTCACGCCGCAGGAGCAATCGGCAATCGAAGGTCGCAAATATTACGTCGACCGGGATTCCGGTTATTCGAAGCAGCAGAGCACCCGTCCGCAGACCGTCGGCTACGGCCTGGTCGATTCACCCGCCGGGCTCGCGGGATGGATCCTCGAAAAGTTTCAGGCCTGGACCGACTGCGACGGCCATCCTGAAAATATCTTGAGCCGCAACGCGTTGCTCGACAACCTGATGTTCTACTGGCTGCCGGGCGCCGGCGCCTCGTCGGCGCGCCTGTACTGGGAAAGCTTCAGCCGCACGCCGCTCGACCCAGTACAGGTGCCTACCGGCTGCAGCCTGTTTCCGAAGGAGATCTTCCGCGCGTCGCGCCGCTGGGTCGAGAAGCGCTACACCAACGTCGTGTACTGGAATGAACTCGAGCGTGGCGGGCATTTTGCCGCGTTCGAGCAACCCGACGTCTTCGTGCGCGAACTGCGCGCCTGCTTCCGCCACATGCGCGAGCCCAAAGGCGGTTAAACCGGCGTCTGCGCTCCGACCGTGAGCCGGCGCATGTGACGGCGCTGGCCGTGGTAGTCGTTGATCGCGCTGTGCTGGGTGCAGCGGTTGTCCCACACCGTCAGCGTGCCGGGCATCCAGCGCACCCGGCAGGTGAATTCCGCCCGCGTCTGGTGCGCCTGCAACCACTCGATGATCGGGCTGCTTTCGGCCTCGCTCATGTCGCGAAAGCGAATGGTGTGGGTCCGGCTGAGATATAACGCCTTGCGTCCGGACTCCGGATGGGTGCGCGCCACCGGGTGCTCGGCTTCGAGCGCGTCTGCGCGATCGGTGTCGTGAATCTTCATTGCGCCGATGTTCCGGTGCATCGCGCTGCGGCCGCCGCCGGATTTCAGTGCCGCGCTGTTGACGCCCACCAGCCCGTCGACCAGGCGCTTCATGCCGACCGAAAGCACGTCGTAGGCAGCACGCGTGCTGGTGAACAGCGTGTCGCCGCCACGGGCCGGCGTCTCGACCGCATGCAGCAAGGTCGCAAGCGGCGGCTGCGGCAGATAGGTCGTGTCCGAGTGCCAGCCGCCGCCGAAATTCGTCGTCTCGTCGGGCTCCTTGATGACCTCGAAGACGAAGGGATAGCCGTCCATCCCGGTGACGAAGGGATAGTGGCAGGGCGCACCGAAGCGCTCGCCCACGGCCATCAGGTCGGCGGGCGTCAATGCCTGGTCGCGAAATACCAGTACCGAATAATCGACGAACGCGCGCCGGATTTCGTTCCAGGCCGCGTCATCCGCAAGCCCGGCGAGCGTCACCCCGCCGACCTCGGCGCCCAGCACGCCCGCCAGCGGTTCGACCGCAATGCGTGCATAGGACGCCGGCATGTTTTCGAGCTTACCCATAGTCCGCCGCACAGCCTATCATGCGGCCGGATCGAAACAAGAGGCATGCCATGAGCAAACGCATCGCAATCGTCGGCGCCGGCGCATTGGGCGGCTACGTCGGCGGCACCCTGGCGCACCACGGGCTCGACGTAACACTGATCGACCTGTGGCCCGAGAACATCGAGGCAATCCGCAGCCGCGGGCTCGAGCTCGATGGCCTGACGCCGGACGAGCAGTTCACGGTGACACTTGCGAAGACGATGCACGTCACCGAGGTGCAGTCGCTCGCGCACGCGCCGATCGATATCGCCATGGTCGCGGTGAAGTCCTACGACACCGAATGGGCGACGATGCTGATCCGGCCCTATCTCGCGCCCGGCGGTTACGTCGTGTCACTGCAGAACTGCCTGAACGAGGAAAGGATTGCCGCCATCGTCGGCTGGGGCCGCACGGTTGGCGTGATCGCCTCGCTCATCTCGGTGGACTTGCACGAGGCCGGGCGCGTGCGACGCACCATGCCCAAGGGTGGGGCGAAGCACACCGTGTTTCGCGTCGGCGAACCGCACGGGCGCATCACGCCGCGCATCGAGGAACTGGTCGAAATGTTCAGCCTGATCGACAGCTCGAAGGCGACCGCCAACCTGTGGGGCGAGCGCTGGTCGAAGCTGGTGCAGAACGGCATGGGCAATGGCGTGACCGCGGTCACCGGGCTGTCCTCGGGTGGCTGCTTGAGCAACGATGCGATCCGCCGCTTCCAGATCAAGCTCGCGGGCGAAGGGGTGCGCGTCGGCCAGGCGCTTGGCTTTCCGCTCGAGAAGATTCGCGGCACCGATCCGGAACGGATCGCCCGCGCGGCCGAAGGCGACGCGGCGGCGCTCGCCGAGGTCGAGGCGGTCCTCATCCCGAAGGGTGACGCCAATCCGCGCGCCGACATCCAGCGCCCGTCGATGGCGCAGGACATTCTCAAGGGGCGGCGCACCGAGATCGAGATGATGAACGGCGTGATCGCGGCGAAGGGCGCCGAGATCGGCGTCGCCGCGCCGAGCCATGTGCGTCTGACCGAACTCGTGCTGCGCGTCGAGCGCGGCGAGATCCAGCCCTCGCCGGCGCATCTCGGCGCCAGCCCGCAATGAGCAGCCGGCGGAACACGCCAGTGCGCCGGACCGATTTTCCAATTCGTGTATGCGGTGTATGGTTGGCGCGATACGATCGATTTCCCGACCAAGGAGCACGTACATGATCCACGTCATCGCCGTCATTACCGCCAAACCCGGCATGCGCGAGGCCGTTCTCGAGGCCTTCCGCGCAAACGTCCCCGCCGTGCGCGCCGAGAACGGCTGCATCGAGTACGGTGCCGCGGTCGATGCACCGGGCGATCTCAAGATCCAGACGAAATATGGTCCCGACAGCTTCGTCGTCGTCGAGAAGTGGGAGAGCATCGACGCGCTCAAGGCGCACGCCGCCGCGTCACACATGGCCGCCTACGCCGCCAAGACCAAGGACCTGCTCGCGAACCGCGCGATCCACGTGCTGTCACCGGCCTGAAGCCGGTTCGGCGTAACGTGCTGCGCGCTTGGAGGATCGAGGAACTTCATCGTGAGCGATAGCGAACTGCGACATCGGCTGGCGGCAATCCTCGCCGCGGACGTGGCGGGCTACTCGCGCCTGATGGCGCGCGACGAGCACGCCACGCTGGCGGCGCTCGATGCCGGACGCGGCGTCTTCAGGTCGTGCATCGAATCGAACCAGGGCCGCGTCATCGACATGGCGGGCGACTCGGTGCTTGCGGTGTTCGAAACGGCAAGCGGCGCGGTGAGCGCGGCGCTCGAAATCCAGAACGCGCTCGCGGCCGCGCAGGAGGCCACGCCCGAGGCGCAGCGAATGCGCTTTCGCATCGGCATCCACCTGGGCGACCTGATCGAGAAGGCCGATGGCACGGTCTATGGCGACGGGGTCAACATCGCCGCGCGCCTCGAAGGTCTGGCAGAGCCGGGCGAAATCGCCGTTTCGGGCATGGTGCACGAAGCGGTGCGCAGCCGCGTCGCGGCACGCTTCGTGGATCTCGGCGAGCAGACGGTCAAGAACATCGCCGCACCGGTGAGGGTCTTCCGCATCGCGCTCGGGGCCGCCGCCGCCCAGGGCGCGCCCGCAGCGCCCGCGCCGAGTGCGACGGC
>JAQBBQ010000114.1:0-3552 GCA_032125995.1 Betaproteobacteria bacterium
GGCCGCCTGTATCCCGGGTGGACCGAGGGGTGGTGCTTCATCCGCAGCGCCATGAACCGGCGCGGAAAAGATCGCCACAGCAACCGCTACAAAAGCGATGAGGTTGTTTCCAAATGAGAAGCGCATTGAGCTTGGTCTGACCAAACCCTACGGTGGAGGCGTGACCTCGGTCAATACTGTCCCTCTCATGAAAGATTCTGGGTCCGCCTCACGCTATCGCCCGCGCTCGCAGCCATCATCATCAAGGCGCATCACGGTGAGAAGAAGGGTTTCTTCCTCTGGTTCGAGAACAGCTTTGCGAGCATCACGCGAGGCTACATCCGTCTCGTGGGGGGCATGATCCGGGTCTGGCCGATCTCGCTGATCGCATTCGGGGTGGTGATTTTCGGCATCATCACGCTGTTCCGCATCCTGCCGTCGAGCTTCGTGCCCGACGAAGATCAGGGCTACTTCTTCGTCGTCGCCCAGGCGCCTGACACCGCGAGTCTCGGCGTCGTGACCGCGATGACCCGCAAGACGGAGAAGATCATCCTCGCCGATCCGGCGATTCAGGACGTCGCCACGGTAGACGGATACAGTCTGATCGACGGACAGTTCTCGAATAACACCGCGGTCATGTTCGTTCTGCTCAAACCGTTTGCGGAGCGCGCCGACCGCACGCTGCTCGTCTTCGATACGCTCAAACGACTGAACGCAAAGTTCTTCGGTCTACGCGAAGGTTTTGCATTTGCCCTCAACCCGCCGGCGATTCCGGGCATGGGAAGCACCGGCGGATTCGAGTTCTACCTCCAGAACCGCGGCTCGGGCGATCCGCGTGCGACCGGGGCTGCGGTGGACGCCTTCCTCGCTAAGGCGAAACAGCGCCCCGAGCTCGCGGGCGTCAGCACGACGTTTCGCGCCGCGAGCCAGCAGCTCTTCGTCGATCTCGATCGCAACCGAGCCGAGGTGCTCGGCGTGCCGGTGAGCGACGTCTTCCAGACCATGTCGGCGTTCTTCGGCTCGCAGATTGCGGGCCAGTTCAGCCAGTTCAGCCGGGTGTGGTGGGTGGTCATTCAGGCTGACGCCGACTACCGGGCGCAGCCGAGCGACTTCGACAAGGTGTACGTACGCTCCAAGAGCGGGGCGAACGTGCCGCTTTCGGCGCTGATCACCACGCGTTACGTCGCCTCGCCGAAGCTCCTGACACGCTTCAACGGATTTCCTGCGGTCAAGATCAACGGCGCCCAGGCGCCGGGCTACAGCTCGGGCCAGGCGATCGCGGCAATGGAGGAGGTGGCGCGCGAAACCCTGCCGGGAGGCTTCTCGTTCGCCTGGGCGGGTCAGGCGCTGCAGGAAAAAGGATCCGGCGGCACGTCGGCGACGGCATTCATTTTCGGCCTGATCGTCGTCTTTCTACTCCTCGCCGCGCAATTCGAAAAGTGGACGTTGCCTATTGCGGTCGTCATGTCGGTCCCGTTCGCCATCTTCGGTGCGTTGCTGCTTACCTGGCTACTGGGCCTGCAGAACGACGTCTACTTCCAGGTCGGTCTGGTGACGCTGGTCGGCTTGTCCGCGAAGAACGCGATCCTGATCTGTGAGTTCGCGATCGAGCGCGTGCATGCCGGCATGGCGGCCAAGGAGGCTGCGATCGAGGCGGCCGGATTGCGGCTGCGGGCGATCGTGATGACGTCGCTCGCGTTCGGCCTCGCCTGTGTGCCGCTCGCCATCGCCACCGGTCCGGGCGCAAACAGCCTGCGCGCCATCGGCACGGGCATGGTCGGCGGCATTGCGGCGTCGACGTTCATCGCCATCTTTTTCATCCCACTCTTCTTCTGGCTGCTCGAGTCGCTGAGCGAGCGCTTCGGGGGCGGCAAGGCGAGCGTGGGCGCCGCGCCGCAGGCGCACGGCGGCGAGGCGCCGGACGTGCCGCATGCGAAACGCGAAAGCGACTGAGATGCGGCGCGCGCTGCTCACTCTGGCGTTGGCGTCGGCAGTCACCGCCTGTACGGTCGTCGGCCCCGACTACGAACGCCCGCAGGTCGATCTGCCATCCGCATGGCGCGTCGACTACAGTCAGGCGGCCGCGCTGGCGAACACACGCTGGTGGGAGCAGTTCGGCGATCCGGTGCTGAACGAACTGATCGAGACCGCGTTGCGCGAGAACCGCGATCTGCGTGCGGCGGCCGCCCGGGTCGATCGCTTCATCGGTCAGCTCCGAACGACGCGGGCGCAGTTCTATCCGCAGGTTGGCTACGGGCTCGACGCGAGCCGCAATCGCTCGACCGAGAAGGGCCCGACGCCGCTGCCGCCGGGCACCGATCCCTGGTACAGCCTGTATCAGGGCTCCGTGGGCGCGGTCTGGCAGATCGATCTCTTCGGGCGCGTGCAGCGCCAGAGCGAAGCCGCGCAGGCGCAAGTGCTGGCGAGCGAGCAGGGGCGGCGCGGCATCGTTGTCTCGGTGGTGACCAGCGTCGCGGCAAGCTACATTGCGCTGCGCGCCCTCGATCGTCAGCTCGAAATTGCCCTGGCGACGGAAAAAAACTATGCCGAAACGCTGCGTATCTTCGAGCTGCGTTACAAAGGCGGCGTGGTCTCGCAGGTCGAGCTGTCGCAGGTGCGCTCGCAGTACGAGCAGGCGCGTGCCGCGGTACCCGTGATCGAACAGCAAGTTGCGGCCCAGGAAAACCTGATCTCGATTCTGCTCGGTGCCAACCCAAGGTCGATCCGCCGCGGCAAGACGATCGACGCATTCGCGGCGCCTAGGATACCGGCAGCGTTGCCCTCGTCGCTGCTCGAACGGCGTCCGGACGTGCTGCAAGCGGAGCAGAATCTCGTCACCGCGAATGCCAACGTCGGCGTCGCGAAGTCGCTCTACTACCCCACGATCTCGCTCACCGGCGTGCTGGGTCTGGCGAGCGCGGCGCTGGGTGACTTTTTGAGCAGCGGTGCTGCCGTGGCGACATTGGGTGCAGGGCTCAGCGGCCCGATATTCACCGGTGGCGCGATCGAAGGCCAGGAGTTTTCCGCGGAGGCCGCGCAGCGCGAGGCGCTCGAGTTCTACCGCCAGGTGATCCTGAATGCGCTGCGCGAGACCAACGACGCGCTCGTTGGATCGGACAAGCGGCAGACCGAATCCGCGGCACAGCAACGCCGCGTGCAGGCGCTGCGCGAGTATGCGCGCCTGTCGCGGCTGCGCTTCGATAACGGCTACGCGGGCTATATCGAGGTGCTCTACGCGGAAAACGAACTCTTCACCGCCGAGTTGACCGCGGTACGCTCGAACGCGGATCGCTTCACCGAGCTCGTCAACGTCTACAAGGCCGTCGGCGGCGGCTGGATCGACGAAGCCGACAAGCTCGCGCCGAAGGCGCAGGGGTTTGTCGAGTAAAGGTGTCAGGAACCTTTTCTCAACATGCGAGAAAAAGTTCCTGACACCTCTCGAAAGGGGTCAGACCCTGGTGGATAAGTCGAAAGGGGGTCAGACCCCCTTTTAGAGGACCGTAGGCCTTCGATCAACAAAAATGGGGTCTGACCCCTTTTGAAAAAAGGTTCCTGACACCTTTTAGACGCCCA
>JAQBBQ010000115.1:0-3101 GCA_032125995.1 Betaproteobacteria bacterium
GGATGCAGGGTTCGTCCGGGCACATCAGGCAACGCTCGGCCTCGTTCAGCGCAGCCTCGGCGCCATAGGCGTAGGTCACTTCGTCGAAATTCTTCACCCGCTCTGCGGGGTCCTGCTCGCGCGCCGGCGTGCGCGCCTGCGGGATGGTGCGGATGGTCTTTTTCTTCTTCTTCGTCGCCATGGTTCTTCGTTTCGTTTGCGCGGTTGGGCGTTCGGGCTGTCCGCTCCGCCCTGACCTATCGTGGTGCCGCCGGCGACGGGGCGTCGGTGCTCGCGTCGTTCGCGGCGCTGTCCATCAGGCGGCACTGCTCGGACCAGCGTTCGAGCGCCGCCTGCTCCTCACCCTTGTAGCGCCGCAGGCGCATCATGAGGTCGTCGAAGTCGACCAGATGGCCGTCGAAATCCGGACCATCGACGCAGGCGAACTTCACTTCGTCGCCGATCTTCACCCGGCAACCGCCGCACATTCCGGTGCCGTCGACCATGATCGGGTTGAGGCTGACGATGGTCTTGACGCCATGCGGGCGCGTCGCCTCGGCGCAGCCCTTCATCATCACCGGTGGGCCGATGGCGACGACCTCGTCGATGTCCGCGTGCTTTTCGATCGCCTGCCGTATGCCCTCGGTCACCAGGCCCTTGATCCCGGCCGATCCATCGTCGGTGCAGAGGATCAACTCGTCACAGCAGGCGCGGAATCTGTCCTCCCAGAACACGAGGTCCTTGGAGCGAAAGCCGAGCACGCCGATGACATAGGCACCAGCGTCCTTGAAGCCGCGGGCCTGCGGGTAGATCGGCGCCACGCCCAAACCGCCGCCGACGCACACCACCTTGCGCGCATCGCCGATCGGACTCGGCACGCCCATCGGGCCGACCATCCCGTATAGCGACGTGCCGACCGTGCAGCGCTGCTGCATCTCGCGCGTGGTCTTGCCGACCGCCTGGATGACGAGGGTGATGGTGCCGCGCGCGCGGTCGAAGTCGGCAATCGTGAGCGGGATGCGCTCGCCTTCGGCGTGGGACATGACGATGACGAACTGCCCCGGCCGCGCGGCCTTTGCCATCATCGGATGGCGCACTTCCAGCAGGTAGGTCGCCGGGGAGAGATCCTCCCGGGCGACGATTTCGAAGTCCGACAGCGGTGCCGCGTTCATTGCTGCAATTCCCTGTTTTTCAAGGGTAGTGCAGCCGTGGCGCCGTCCGTTTGATCTATCGCAAGTACGCGAACCCCGGTACGTCCCGGGGATCGCAGCGGGACCCCGCTCAGTTCCCGACGTTGCACACCGAGCAGCGCGATAGTTGCACCCAGTCGCCCTGCTCGAACCAGTCGATCCTGCGCGGCGCAGGCTCCTCATTAGCGATGAAGGCCAGCCCCGGCGCGCCGAGGTCCGCGAGGCTGACCGCACGCCAGGTCGCGCGCTGGCTTGGTGCGTGCCCATCGATCTGGTCGCGGATGTTCTGCGCCGTCGCGATGACCATCGAATCGACCATGTAGGCGGTTTTGTGTCCGCCCGTCGGCACTGGGGTAGGCGCTTCGCTTGCCGCCTGGACGGTGGCCCCGGCGGCGTAGATGTTCGGGAACCTGGGATTGCGCTGATGCGCATCGATGATGATGAAGCCGCGCTCGTTCACCAGCCCCGGAATGTCGGCGACCGCATCGATGCCGCGGAAGGCGGGCATCATCATCGAGTAACGGAACGGCAGTACATGCTCGCGCAGCGGCTGGCCCGCGTCGTCGCACTCGGTGACGTGCATTCGTTCGCGTTCCACTTTGTCGACCCGCGCATTGACGATCCACTCGATGCCGCGCTCGCGCATCGCGCCTTCGAGTTTTTCGCGCGCATCGGCCATGCCGCCCAGGCCAAGATGCCCGATCGAGGGTTCCGCGGTGACGAAGGTGATGTCGACGCGTTCGCGCAGCCCGCGGCGCCGCAGATCGCCGTCCATGAGAAACAGGCTTTCGTAAGCGGGCGCGAAGCATGAGGCGCCCTGCACCGCGCCAACGACGAGCGGGCCGGGTTCTTCGATGAAGCGGCTCCAGCCGCGGCTGCAGCCTTGCAGATGCGCAGCTTCGCACAGCGAATGGGTATGGCCTTCCGGGCCGAGCCCCTCGACCTCGTCGAAGGCTGGCTTCGGGCCGGTCGTGATGACGAGATAGTCGTAGTCGAGCATCGACCCGTCGCCGAGTTCCAGCGCGTTGCGTTCCGGATGCAGGCGCCGCGCGCCGGCGGCGCTGAATGCGATGCCTCTCCTTTCGAGGGCTGAACCCAGATCGAATCCGGCATCGGGCTGTTCGCCGCCGTGCCCGCCGATCCAGGGCGCGCCAAGGCTCGCCTGCAAGCGTTCGCCGCTCGAGACCAGGGTGAGGCGATCTTCGCCCCTCGTCCGCTCGAGCATTTCGTGGGCCATCGCCATCCCGCTGGTGCCGCCGCCGATGATGACTATGTGCGCCATGCGTTTCTCCCTGCGCGCCGCCGGCACCACGCCATACCGATCCGCGCGCGTCTCTGATCGAACGTATCGACGACTCTCCGCCTGCGCGGCCCGCGTGACATGACGAAGATCAACTTCGGGTCGGATCGCCCCGCCACCGACCCGCACGGCGGCTTGGGCTATCCTCCGGCAACACGGCGAAACGGCCGACCGACATCGAGGGGATCACATGGCAATGGCAGTAGGAAAAACGCGGCAGATAGTGGCCTTCATCGGACTCGGGCAGATCGGAACGGGGGACACTGCGCCGCCACTTGTGTCCCCCGTACCCCCCGGGAGGTTCTCTAAATGACATCGATATGCGTAGCTTTCATCGGTCTCGGGCAGATGGGCCGACCGATGAGCGGGCACCTTGCCAAGGCGGGTCACGCCATTCGAGCCTACGACGCGTCGGCCGAGACACTCGCCACCGTCGCCGCTGAGATCGGCGCCACGCCGTGCGCGAGCGCGGCCGAGGCCGCAAAAGGCGCCGATGTCCTGATCACCATGCTGCCCGACGGCAAGGCCGTACGGGCGGTGCTGGTCGATGCCGGCGCCGCCGCGGCGCTGCCCCGCACCAGCGTCGCCATCGACATGAGTTCCTCCGATCCGGTGGGCACGCGCACGCTCGG
>JAQBBQ010000116.1:0-6514 GCA_032125995.1 Betaproteobacteria bacterium
GGCAAGCCGTCCTTGCGCTGGGGCTCGCGATGGTCGCGACGCTCACCGCCTGCGGTGCCGCGTCCGGGCCGGACGAGATTGCGCGTGCCGCGCTGCCGCCCGCGGCGCGGGAAACCCTCGAGCGCATTGACCACGGCGGGCCGTTTCTCCATCGCAGGGACGGTGCGACGTTCCACAATCGCGAGCGGCTGCTGCCGCAGCGCGAGCGCAGCTACTATCGCGAGTACACGGTGCGAACGCCGGGGCGGCGAGACCGGGGCGCACGGCGCATCGTCGCGGGGGCGGGCGGCGAGCGCTATTACACTGACGACCATTACCGAAGCTTCCGGCAGATACGCGAATGACCAGGGGCGCATCGGAGGAGGACCGACTCGGCGCAACGCGCTCGGGCGTTTATCGCGCGGTCGACGCGCGCATGGCGCCCGAGGCGCTCGCGGCAGGATTCGATGTTGCGACGATTTCGCTTTCCCGCGTCGCAGGCAAGGATGCGCTGCTCGATCGATTCGCTGCGGCGCTCGCGTTTCCAGAATGGTTCGGTGCCAACTGGGACGCGCTCGAGGATTGCCTGAGCGACCTGTCCTGGCGCGAGGGCAGGGGCCAGCTGCTCGTGATCGAAGGGTTCGAAGCGCTGCAGGCGGCGTCGCACGACGACTGCGGTGTGCTCCTCGACGTGCTGGCGGAATCCGCCGCTCACTGGTTGTGGCAGGAACGACCCTTCTTTGCGGTTTTCATCGATCCCGGGCGCCGGCTCGAGTTGCCCGCATGGGACGAACAATCGGCGTGAGCCACAAGATTCCGGTCTCGGTCCTGGTGGTGATCCACACCGCGGCGCTCGACGTCCTGCTGCTCGAACGCGCGCGGCGGCCCGGGTACTGGCAGTCGGTCACCGGTTCGCTCGAGACGCCCGATGAAACGTACGCGCACGCCGCACGACGCGAGTTGCAGGAGGAGACGGGTCTGGCCGCCGACCACGGGCGGCTGCGGCGCTGGAACGTCGTCAACACCTTCGAGATCTACGGCCACTGGCGGCATCGGTTTGCAGTTGGGACGACGCACAATACGGAACATGTATTCAGTTTCGCACTGCCGCAACGGATGCCCGTGGTACTCGCGCCGCATGAGCACGCCGCGTCGACGTGGCTGCCGTGGCGCGAGGCGGCGCAAAAATGCTTTTCCTGGTCCAACCGGGACGCGATCCTGTTGCTCGGCGCGGGCGGTGGTCTGTGATTGATCAGCAACAGCCCGGCGGCGTCGGCGCAGGTTTCGCGTTCGATCTGCAATGACACAGCTGCTTCGGGTCGCGACGCTTAACGTTCACAAGGGCTTGTCGCAGTTCAAACGGCGCATGGTGATTCACGAACTGCGCGAAGGCCTGCGGACACTCGATGCCGATGTGGTGTGTCTGCAGGAGGTCCAGGGAATGAACGAGCGTCTGGCGCTGCGCTTCGCGTCGTGGCCCGGTGTGCCGCAGCATGAGTACCTGGCCGAAGGCGGCTGGCGGCCCGTGTATGGGCGCAACGCGGTCTACGACCACGGACACCACGGTAACGCGATCCTGTCGCGCTACCCGATCGTGTCGGCGGCGAACGAAGACGTTTCGAGTCACCGCTTCGAGCGTCGGGGGTTACTGCACAGCGTGGTGACGATTCCCGGCTGGCGGCTCAATCTGCATTGTCTGTGCGTTCACCTGTCGCTGCACGAGCGTGGCCGTCGCGCACAACTCGAATCCATCGCAAACCGGCTCGCCAGCCTCATCGGGCGCGGGTTGCCGGTGGTGATCGCCGGCGACTTCAATGACTGGCGCCACCGCGCCAGCGCGGTGCTCGAAGGCCGACTGGGCATGCAGGAGGTCTCGGTCGCGCATCACGGGCGCGCCGCGCGTACCTTTCCGAGCATCCTGCCGATGTTTCGACTCGATCGCATCTACGTGCACGGATTCGAGGTCCTCGCGGCGCGGGTGCATCGAGGCGCGCCATGGTCGATGCTTTCGGATCACCTCGCGGTGAGCGCCGAGCTGAAACGCCTGTGAAGCGAGGCCGGCCGCCGATCGTGTGGCGCATCCGCGCGCGCATTCATTGCGGCCGCCGCCCGAATATGCCCCAGCCTTCCATCGACAGGACGAGCACGCCGTCCTGATTGACCGCTTCCCAGCGCGTGCGCACCAGCCCGGCGTCCGGTCGGCTGCGTGACGCTCTCGCTTCGAGCACCGTGCGTCGATAGGTCAGGGTATCGCCTGCCTTGACCGGCGCAAGCCAGCGAATGTTGTCGACGCCCGGCGAGCCCATGCTGCGCGTTCGGTTGATGTAGGTCTCGCACATCAGGCGCATGCCGATCGCGCAGCTGTGCCAGCCGCTGGCGATCAATTCGCCATAAAAGGAGTCCCGCGCGGCGGCGGGATCGGTGTGGAAGGGCTGCGGGTCGAATTGACGTCCGAACGCGATGATTTCCTCTGCGCTGAAGCAGTAGCTGCCCATCTCGACGGTTTCGCCGACTCCGAAGTCCTCCCAGTAAAGCGCGGTCATCGCCGCCCCTGCGTCGTCGTCGTTGCGCCGCGGATGCGGGCGGCGATTGCGGTACCCTTGATGGTGTCGAGGGGTGGTGGCGATGAAGCCGTCATGGTTGACGCGACGACGTGTTCGATCGATGACAAATCAACTCGACGATGTCGATCGTGCAGGGCAAGATGGTGGTGAAGATACAGCACCTGCGCGTGGGCAATGGCAAATCGCGGAATTTCTGCCGATCGCAACAGAACGCACATCGTCGAACGCGCGGAACGCGTCCGCGTGGGATGTGTGGCGTAGGAGCGTAGGGGCCGCGTGGACCAAGCCGTAAGGCGCGCGCTGGCGCGCTGGCCCGATGTCCCGGCCGTGACTGGCTGGCTAGCGCTCGATCGACGCGGCGAGTGGCGTTTGCGCAATCCGGCAAACGGCGCGTTCGAGCGCATCGGCAACGCGGCGCTGCGTGAATTCATTGCACGCAACTACGCGTCGGACGCGCGCGGCGCCTGGTTTTTTCAGAATGGCCCGCAGCGCGTGTATGCGCGGCTCGAAAGCACGCCATTGGTGTTCCGGCGCTTCGAGAACGGTTTTCGCGATCACTGCGGGCGCGCGTCCGGCGCGCTTGACGGCGCATGGATCGACGAGCAGGGCGCGCTATACCTTGCCGGCGTTCGTGGCGCTGGGGTGATCGACGATCGCGACCTGGGCGCGGTATCGTCCATGCTCGAAGACCGCTGCGGCGATCCCCTCGATCCAGAGTTCGATTGGGCGGCGGCGGCGCCCGGAGACGCCCGCTTGCGCCTCGGCGCGGCGCGGTGCCTCGAGGTTGGCCGCGTCGTCCGCGCGGCACTTGGTGACAGGTTCGGCTTCGTGTCCGATCCCGCCGTCTGACCCCGGGCAGGCTGCCCCCGAGCGAGACATCGCGCGAGGGCCTCAACGGAGCACCCATTGAGACCACCCTGTCGATACCGTCGGGCGCCCGCCACAGAGCGCCCCCGCGCGTCGGATTCAGAGCCCGTCATTGCTTGACGCTACCCGAAAAACTTCTTTATAATCCTGCCTCTTCACTGCACCGGGCGGCTGTGTGGACACGTTCCGCGGCTGCCTCGTTTGTTTCTGGAACCGGAAAACATGCCTACCGTCAATCAGTTGGTGCGTCATGGACGCGTCGCGAAGCCGGCGAAATCGAAGGTTCCCGCGCTCGCCGGTTCCCCGCAGAAGCGGGGGGTCTGCACGCGCGTGTACACGACCACGCCGAAAAAGCCGAACTCAGCGCTGCGCAAGGTCGCGAAGGTGCGCCTGACGAACGGATTCGAGGTCATTGGCTACATCGGCGGCGAAGGTCACAACCTGCAGGAGCACTCGGTGGTGCTCATCCGCGGTGGACGGGTCAAGGATCTTCCGGGCGTGCGCTACCACATCGTGCGCGGCTCGCTCGACACGCAGGGCGTGAAGGACCGCAAGCAGTCGCGTTCGAAGTACGGCGCCAAGCGCGTCAAGGCGGCCTAAGCGCGGCGCCTCACGGCGCCTGGCGCGCCAGCCAGCCAGGCAAAACCAATACCCACCCCCAGTACGTTACTGCTAGACACCCCAGACAACCGCAAACACACGAAACGCCACCCCAATGCCTCGTCGCAGAGAAGTTCCGAAGCGCGAGATCCTTCCGGATCCGAAGTTTCACAACCAGGACGTTACCAAGTTCGTCAACGTGCTGATGACACGCGGCAAAAAGGCCGTCGCCGAACGCATGATCTATGGCGCGCTCGATGTCATCAAGACGAAGTCCGGGAAGGATCCAATCGAGGTGTTCTCGCAGGCGCTGCAGAATGTCAAGCCGGTGGTTGAAGTGAAGAGCCGTCGTGTCGGCGGTGCCAACTATCAGGTTCCGGTCGAGGTTCGTCCGGTGCGGCGGATCGCGCTCGCGATGCGCTGGATCCGCGAGGCGGCGCAAAAGCGCGGCGAAAAATCGATGACGGTTCGGCTCGCCGGTGAGTTGCAAGAAGCCGCCGAGGGGCGCGGCGGCGCGATGAAGAAGCGCGAGGAAGTTCACCGTATGGCGGAGGCGAACAAGGCCTTCTCCCACTACAGGTTCTGAGACCAGAGGCATGGCCGTGGCACGCAGAACGCCAATCGAGCGTTACCGCAATATCGGGATCAGTGCGCATATCGACGCAGGCAAGACGACGACCACCGAGCGCATCCTGTTTTATACGGGCGTGAATCACAAGATCGGCGAGGTGCACGACGGCGCCGCGACGATGGATTGGATGGAGCAGGAGCAGGAGCGGGGCATCACGATTACCTCTGCGGCGACGACCTGCTTTTGGAAGGGGATGGACCTCACCTACCCCGAGCATCACATCAACATCATCGATACGCCCGGGCACGTCGACTTCACGATCGAGGTCGAGCGCAGTCTGCGCGTGCTGGACGGCGCGTGCATGGTGTACTGCGCCGTGGGCGGTGTGCAGCCGCAGTCCGAGACCGTATGGCGCCAGGCCAACAAGTACCGGGTGCCGCGTCTCGCGTTCGTGAACAAGATGGATCGGGTTGGCGCCAACTTTTTCAAGGTCTACGATCAGATCAAGGCGCGCCTGAAAGCCAATCCAGTTCCGATTCAGATTCCGATCGGCGCGGAGGACAGCTTCCGCGGCGTCGTCGACCTCGTCGGCATGACGGCCATTCTCTGGGACGATGCGACCCAGGGCACCAAGTTCGAGCGTACCGACGTCCCTGCCGAACTCCTCGAGTTGGCGAAGGAATGGCGCGAACGATTGATCGAGGCTGCGGCTGAGGCGAACGAGGAGTTGATGAACAAATACCTCGAGTCCGGTGAACTGTCGCTCGAGGAAATCAAGCAGGGCATCCGAATTCGTACGATCAATAACGAGATCGTGCCGATGTTGTGTGGTTCTGCGTTCAAGAACAAGGGCGTCCAGGCGATGCTCGACGCGGTGATCGATTACCTGCCCTCGCCACTTGACATTCCGCCGGTCAAAGGCGCGAAGGAGAACGGCGAGCCCGACCTGCGCAAGGCCGGTGACGAAGAGCCGTTTTCGGGTCTTGCGTTCAAGATCATGACCGACGCCTACGTCGGACAGCTCACGTTCGTTCGGGTGTATTCGGGCGTGCTCAACTCCGGCGACACGGTCTACAACCCGGTGCGCGGGCGCAAGGAGCGTATCGGTCGGCTGCTGCAGATGCATGCCAACGATCGCGCGGACATCAAGGAAGTCCGCGCCGGCGACATCGCGGCCGCGGTGGGGCTCAAGGACGTGTCGACCGGCGAGACGCTGTGCGACATCGGCAAGGTCATCACGCTGGAACGGATGGAGTTCCCCGACCCCGTGATCTCGCAAGCAGTTGAGCCGCGGACCAAGGCCGACCAGGAGAAGATGGGCATCGCCCTCGGGCGGCTTGCGCAGGAGGACCCGTCGTTCCGCGTGCGCACCGACGATGAATCCGGCCAGACAATCATCTCCGGCATGGGCGAGCTGCACCTCGAGATCCTGGTTGATCGCATGCGGCGCGAGTTTGGCGTCGAAGCGAGCGTCGGCAAGCCGCAGGTTGCGTATCGCGAGACGTTTCGCAAGCAGATCGAATCGGAAGGCAAGTTCGTCAAGCAATCGGGCGGACGCGGCCAGTACGGCCACGTGTGGTTGAAGCTCGAACCGAACCCGCCCGGCAAGGGCGTCGAATTCATCGACGCGACCAAGGGTGGTTCGGTGCCACGCGAATTCATCCCCGCGGTGCGTAAGGGGATCGACGAGGCGATTCGCGACGGCGTGCTCGCGGGGTATCCGGTGGTCGACGTGAAGGTCACCCTGTTCGACGGCTCGTATCACGAGGTCGACTCGAACGAGAACGCCTTCAAGATGGCGGGCTCGATCGCGCTCAAGGAAGGGCTGCGCCGGGCAAGCCCGACGCTGCTCGAGCCGATCATGGCGGTCGAGGTGGAAACGCCTGATGACTTCATGGGCAACGTGGTGGGCGATCTCAGCTCGCGCCGCGGC
>JAQBBQ010000117.1:0-8795 GCA_032125995.1 Betaproteobacteria bacterium
CCCGCATGAACGCGCCCGTGATCGCAATCGACGGGCCCGCGGCATCGGGCAAGGGCACCATTGCCAAGCGCGTCGCCCAGGCGCTTGGGTTTCACTACCTGGAAAGCGGCGCACTCTACCGCCTGGTCGCGCTCGCCTCGCTCGAGTCGGGTGTGGCGCCAGACGACGCCGCCGGACTGGCCCGACTCGCCGAGACACTCGAGGCGCGCTTTGCGGGCGACGACATTACCCTCGGCGGCGTGAAGATTGACCGCGCGCGGCTTTACGAAGAGCGCTGCGGGGAGCGTGCCTCGCAGATCGCGCCGCACCCGGGGGTGCGCAGCGCCCTGTTGACGCGTCAGCGCGGGTTTCGGCGCGCGCCGGGACTCGTCGCCGACGGGCGTGACATGGGGACGGTCGTATTCCCCGATGCGGAGCTAAAAGTGTTCCTCACCGCCGCGGCCGATGAGCGGGCCCGCCGTCGGTATAACCAGTTGAAACAAAAAGGAATCCATGCTAACCTGCGCGCCCTTTCCCGTGACCTGGCAGCGCGCGACGCGCGTGATACCGCCAGAGCCGTGGCGCCGCTCACGCGCGCGACCGACGCGAGGGAGCTCGATGGCTCCGCGCTTTCGGTCGATGCCGTGGTGGCAACGGTGCTGAATTGGTGGCAGGAAGGGCGGCGCAGCGTGACTGTTTGATTTTAAAGGACAAACAACATACTCTGTCCTTTGCGCTGATTGGGTGGGCGCGCTGCGCACTTCGCGGCAGCCCGTGTTTACAACCTAACCCGACCGTTTCTCACCGGAGCGGCGGCAAATGAGGTCTTTTCTGTTCATGTCTACCGCTTCCCCCGCTGTCTCACAGCCGTCCACACCCGACCACGAGTCCTTCGCCGCCCTATTTGAAGAAAGCATCCACCGCAAGGAGATGCGCGTCGGCGAGGTCATTACCGCCGAGGTCGTCAGCGTCGATCCCAACGTCGTCATCGTCAACGCGGGCCTCAAGTCCGAAAGCGTCATCCCGATCGAAGAGTTTCGCAACGATGCGGGCGAACTCGACGTCAAGATCGGAGATTTCGTCTCGGTGTCCATCGAGGCCCTCGAGGACGGTTTCGGCGCCACCCGCCTGTCGCGCGAAAAAGCCAAGCGCCTGGCCGCCTGGTTGGATCTCGAGAGCGCGCTTGCGGCCGGCGAAAAGGTGGAAGGCATGATCTCCGGCAAGGTGAAGGGCGGATTGACCGTGATGATCACGGGAATCCGGGCCTTCCTGCCTGGCTCGCTGGTCGATCTGCGTCCGGTCAAGGACACCACGCCCTTCGAGGGCAAGCAGATGGAGTTCAAAGTCATCAAGCTCGACCGCCGGCGCAATAACGTGGTGGTGTCGCGGCGCGCGGTGCTCGAGGAGACGGCCGGTGCGGAGCGCGACGCCTTGCTCTCGACGCTCTCCGAAGGCGCGGTCGTGAAGGGGGTGGTCAAGAACATCACGGATTACGGCGCCTTCGTCGATCTCGGCGGCATCGACGGCTTGCTGCACATTACCGACATCGCATGGCGCCGCGTGAAGCATCCCTCGGAGGTGCTCAATGTCGGCGATGAAGTCACCGCCAAGGTGCTCAAATTCGACGCCGAGAAGAATCGCGTCTCGCTCGGTCTCAAGCAGTTGGGTGAGGATCCGTGGGTCGGCATTGCGCGCCGCTATCCGCAGAGCACGCGCTTGTTCGGCAAAGTAACCAACCTCACAGACTATGGGGCGTTCGTCGAAGTCGAGGAGGGCATCGAGGGTTTGGTGCACGTGTCCGAGATGGATTGGACCAACAAGAACGTCCACCCGTCCAAAGTCAGCCAGGTCGGCGACGAGGTCGAGGTGATGATCCTCGAGATCGACGAAGACCGGCGGCGCATCTCGCTCGGCATGAAGCAGTGCTTGCCGAATCCCTGGGACGACTTCGCGCGCGAATTCAAGAAGGGCGATCGGGTCAAGGGCCAGATCAAGTCAATCACCGATTTCGGTGTCTTCGTGGGCCTGGTTGGCGGCATCGACGGCCTGGTTCACCTGTCGGATCTGTCCTGGTCCGATGTGGGCGAAGAGGCGGTCCAGCGCTTCAAAAAGGGCGACGAAGTCGAGGCGGTCGTGTTGGCGATCGACGTCGAGCGCGAGCGTATCTCGCTGGGCGTCAAACAGCTCGAGGGCGACCCGTTCACGAACTTCCTTGCAAGCAACGAAAAGAACAGCGTTGTCGAGGGCGTGGTGAAATCCGTCGACGCGAAGGGCGCGGTCATCGGACTGACCTCGGACGTCGACGGTTACCTGCGTGCCTCGGAATTCGCGCGCGAGCGGGTCGAGGATCTGCGCACGCACCTTAAGGAAGGCGACACGCTGCAGACCATGATCACCAACATCGATCGCAAGAATCGGTCGATCAATCTTTCGGTGAAGGCCAAGGACCTTGCCGAGGAGAGCGACGCCATGAAGCATATCCGGACCGAGCAGGCAGCAAGCGCAGCGGGCAGCACCAACCTGGGCGCGCTGCTGCGCGCGAAGCTCGACAACCGCGACCCGCAGCAGTAACGCGTGCGTGCGGACCGATCTCTAGAAGCAACGCGCTGGCGGGAGGTGCAGATGACAAAGTCCGAGTTGATCGCGCGCCTCGCCCAGCGCTATCCACAGTTGGTCGCGAAGGATGCCGAGTACGCGGTCAAGATGATCCTGGATGCGATGGGGCATGCGCTGCTCTCGGGGCATCGTATCGAGATCCGGGGTTTCGGCAGCTTCGGCCTCAACTACCGCCCGCCGCGGGTGGGGCGCAACCCAAAGTCCGGCGAAAAGGTGCAAGTGCCGGACAAGTTCGTGCCGCATTTCAAGGCTGGCAAGGAATTGCGCGAACGGGTCGATGCGCAGTACGCCGAGCAGCAGGCCGCTGGGGGGGCGCTGGAGGCCCAGCCCACGCCTTGATCGAGAACAGGCAAGACGACGCGCGGCGCCAGCTTCGACGCGGGGCCGCGCAGCACTGAGCCGCCGAGCATGCCACTCCTCACCTGGACCGTCAGGCTGATTCTGTTCATCGTGTTGTTGGCCTTCGCGGTCAAGAACACGGATCTGGTCACCCTGCGCTTCTATTTCGATCTGGCGTGGGAAGGGCCGCTGGTGATCGTGCTGTTCGGCGTCCTTGCCATTGGTGCAGTGCTCGGACTCGCGGCGACCACGGGTACGCTGCTGCGCCAACGACGCGAGATCGCGCGTCTGCGCCGAGAGCAGCGCCAGGGCGTCTCGCTGACGACGCGCGAATCCCCCGCTGCGCCGCCCGCGATCGACGCCTGACAGGGGCCGTGGCGATGGAGTTCGAGGTCTGGTGGTTGCTCGGCGTTCCGATCCTGTTCGGCCTTGGCTGGCTGGCGGCACGCATCGACATCAAACAGCTGGTGACCGAATCGCGCAGCCTGCCGCGGTCCTACTTCCGCGGCCTCAACTTCCTCTTGAACGAGCAGCCCGACAAGGCCATCGAGGCGTTCATCGAGGTCGTGCGGATCGACCCGGAGACGGTTGAGCTGCATTTCGCGCTTGGCAGCCTGTTTCGCCGGCGTGGTGAATACGACCGCGCGATTCGCATGCACCAGATCCTGATCGAGCGTGCCGACCTCGGACCCGAACAGAAGCTTGCTGCATTGGCTGCGCTTGGCGAGGACTACCTGCGCGCCGGCATTCTCGATCGAGCCGAGGACGCGTTTCGCCGGCTCATGGACAGTTCTTACGCCGCGCAGGCTCGGGTCCATTTACTCAGCATCTGCGAACAGGAAAAAGAGTGGGCGCGCGCGATCGAGATGGCGCGCGCGCTGGAAGCGGAGTCTGGCCAGACGCGTGCGCGCGAGATCGCGCAATATCACTGCGAGCTCGCCGCAGCCGAAGCGATGCGATCAAATCCGGATGCGGCGCGCGCGCAGCTCGAGGCCGCGCTTGAGGCCAACCGCAAGTGCGCGCGCGCGAACGTGCAACTCGGCGATCTGGAGCGGACGGCGAATCGCCCGCAGGAGGCGCTTGCGCTCTGGATGCGGATTGAAACCCAGAGCCCAGACTACCTGGCACTGGTCGGCCAGCGCGTGCTGGAAACGCACCGCGCGACGGGTCGGAGCGAGGAGGGCCTGCGCCTGTTGGTCGGCTACCTCGAGCGCTACCCGTCTGTCGACCTGCTCGACACCGTATTTCAATCGGTCCTGGAGAACGAGGGGTCGGCGGCTGCCTACCGACTGGTGCGCGACGAGTTGCGGCGCAATCCGACGTTGATCGGCCTCGATCATCTGCTCGAGGCGGAGATCGTCGGCACGCAATTGCCAGAGCGCCGGCGCGATCTCGAACTGATGCGCAATCTGGTGCACGGGCACACGCGCCGGCTGGCCCGCTATCGCTGCGATGCCTGTGGCTTCAAGGCGCGCCAGTTCTACTGGCAGTGTCCCGCCTGCAACGGTTGGGAGACCTTCCCGCCGCGCCGCGTCGAGGAGTTCGAGCTCGCGTCATGAACGTGACCGTCGTCGGTATCGGCTACGTCGGCCTCGTCACCGGGGCTTGCCTCGCGGACATGGGCAACCAAGTCTTGTGCCTGGATGTCGACGCGAAGAAGGTCGAGGCGCTAAACGCGGGGCAGATCCCGATCTTCGAGCCCGGCCTCGAGTCGATCGTGCGGCGCAACCGCGCTGCGGGACGCCTCGTGTTCTCGACCGATGTCGCGGCGAGTGTTGCCCACGGCGAGTTGCAATTCATCGCGGTCGGCACGCCCCCGGACGGGGATGGCAGTGCGGATCTGCGTTACGTACTCGAGGCGGCGCGCGCAATCGGCGCCTCGATGGAGGAATACCGCGTCGTCGTCAACAAGTCCACGGTTCCAGTCGGGACGGCGGACAGGGTGCGTGCGGTCATCGCCGATGCGCTCGAGGCGCGCGGGTGCGAAACCGCGTTCAGCGTGGTTTCGAGCCCCGAGTTTCTCAAGGAAGGCGCCGCGATCGAGGATTTCATGCGCCCCGACCGGATCATCATCGGTGCGGACGACGCGCGCGCGACCCAGCTGCTGCGCCAGCTGTACGCGCCGTTTCAGCGTAACCACGAACGCGTGATGCTGATGAGCGTGCGTTCGGCGGAGCTCACCAAGTATGCCGCCAACGCCATGCTGGCCACACGCATCTCGTTCATGAACGAGCTCGCGAACCTTGCCGAACGGATTGGGGCCGACATCGAGGACGTGCGCCGCGGTATCGGGTCGGATCCGCGCATCGGTTTCCAGTTCCTCTACGCGGGTGCCGGCTTCGGTGGTTCGTGCTTTCCGAAGGACGTCAAGGCGCTGCAACACTCGGCCGCGGCCGCGGGGGTGCCACTGCAGATTCTCGCCGCCGTCGAGCGCGTGAATGACGCGCAGAAACGCGTTCTCGGCGCAAAAATCCGTGCGCGCTTCGGCCCGGACCTGCGCGGCAGGCGCATCGCCGTCTGGGGTCTGGCATTCAAACCGAATACCGACGACATGCGCGATGCGCCGAGCCTGGCGCTGATCGACGATCTGATCGGGGCGGGGGCGACCGTGCGCGCCTACGATCCGGTCGTGCGCAGCGAGGCCGATCGAATCTTCAGCGGCGAGCCGCGGGTGGAGATCGTCGCCTCCGCACTTGCCGCGGTCGAGGCGGCCGACGCGCTCGCGGTGGTGACCGAGTGGCAGGAATTTCGGTCGCCGGATTTCGATGCGCTCGTCGCGCGCATGAAGACCGCCGTGATCTTCGATGGGCGCAACCTCTACGATCCTTCGACGGTTCGCGCCCACGGCATCGAATACATTCCGATCGGACGCGCACCGACATGAGCGAACCCCGCGCGGCGAAGCCGCTCCCCGTTCCCGACACGACGCAGGCGCGCGTGCTGATCGTGGGTGACGTGATGCTCGATCGCTACTGGTTCGGCGATGCCTCGCGCGTGTCGCCGGAGGCGCCGGTGCCGGTGGTGCTGGTCGAGCGTGAGGAAGCGCGCCCCGGCGGTGCCGCAAACGTCGCGCGTAATTGCGTGGCGCTCGGTGCGGTCACGCGGCTCCTGTCGGTGATCGGCGATGACGCGGACGGACGCCGGCTCGCCGAGCTGGTCGACGCGGCAGGGGTAGAGGCGAGCTTTCACACCGACGCGACGATGCCGACGACCGTCAAGCTGCGGGTGATCGCGCGCCAGCAGCAACTGCTGCGGATCGATTTCGAGACACCACCTTCGAGCGAGGTGCTGGCGTCCACGCTGGCGGAGTTCGAACAGGCGCTGCCACTGTGCGACGCGGTCATTCTGTCCGATTACGGCAAGGGCGGACTCGCGCACATCGAGCGCATGATCGAGCTTGCACGGGGTGCCGGACGACCGGTGCTCGTCGACCCCAAGGGTGACGATTACACGCGCTACCGCGGTGCCAGCGTGGTGACGCCGAACCGCGCCGAGTTGCGCGAGGTGGTCGGGACCTGGACGGACGAGGCCGATCTCGCGCGCCGCGTCGAAGGGTTGCGCGCCGCGCTCGATTTCGGCGCGCTGCTCGTCACCCGCAGCGAGCACGGCATGTCGCTGTTCCGCAAAGAGGGCGCTGTGCACGTCCCGGCGCAGACGCGTGAAGTGTACGATGTGAGCGGTGCGGGAGACACGGTGATCGCGGCGCTTGGCGTCATGATTGCGGCGGGCGTCGGTCTGGAGGACGCGATGCACATTGCCAACCGCGCCGCCGGCATCGTCGTCGGCAAGCTGGGCACTGCGGTGGCGACGCGCGAAGAGCTTTTCGGCTAGGACGCACAGGCAGGCATGTACACGATTGTCACCGGCGCCGCCGGATTCATCGGTTCGCGGCTCGTCGCCGCGCTCAACCAGCGCGGGGTCACCGACATCATCGCGGTCGACAACCTCGAAAACGCCGACAAGTTCCACAATCTCGTGGGCGCTGAGATCGCCGACTACTTCGACAAACGCGAGTTTCTCGAGCGCCTGGTGGCGGACCATTTCCACGGCGTCGTCGATGCCGTCCTGCATCAGGGCGCGTGCGCCGACACGATGCTCTCGGACGGGCGCTACATGATGGACAACAACTACCGCTACTCGCGCGCGCTGCTCGACTGGTGTCAGGACGAGGAGGTGCCCTGCCTGTACGCGTCCTCGGCTTCGGTGTATGGGGCCGGCCCGGTGTTCCGCGAAGAGCGCCGCTTCGAAGCGCCGCTAAACGTGTACGGCTATTCGAAGTTCCTGTTTGACGAACACGTGCGCCGTAGACTCGAGGCCCGCGTGGCACCGATCGTCGGCTTTCGCTACTTCAACGTCTATGGACCGAACGAGGCGCACAAGGGACGCATGGCCTCGGTCGCGTTTCACGCACTCAACCAGTACGTCGAGTCCGGCAAGGTCAAGCTCTTCGTCGGTTCGGCCGGGTATGGCGATGGCGAACAGCAGCGCGACTTCGTTCATGTCGACGACGTGGTCGCGGTCAATCTGCATTTTCTGGGCGGTAGCGACGCCTCCGGAATCTACAACTGCGGGACCGGTCGGGCACAGACGTTCAACGACGTCGCGTGCGCGGTGGTGAATGGCGTGCGCGCCGCGCGCGACGAGGATGCGCTTTCGCTGGAGGCGATGGTGGCGCAGGGTCTGGTCGAATACATTCCGTTTCCCGCGCAGCTCGTCGGCAAGTACCAGAGCTACACGCAAGCCGACCTTGCGCGGTTACGCGCAGCGGGCTATGAGCGCGCTTTCATGTCTGTCGAGCAGGGCGTCGGCGCCACCGTCGAGCACCTGCTTGAGCGACGGTCCGCCGCATGAAGCGCACGCTTGAAGACTTTATCGGTGAGACGCCGCTGGTGCGGCTGCAGCGCCTGCCGGGCGCGGAGAATGCCAAGCGCGGCAACGTGATCCTCGCCAAGCTCGAAGGCGACAATCCGGCCGGATCGGTCAAGGACCGGCCGGCAATATCGATGATCCGGCGCGCCGAAGCGCGTGGCGACATCAAGCCTGGCGCGACGCTGATCGAGCCGACGAGCGGCAATACGGGCATTGGCCTCGCCATGGCGGCGGCGATTCGCGGCTATCGCATGGTGTTGATCATGCCCGAGCACCTTTCGGTCGAGCGGCGCCAGACGATGCGCGCGTTCGGCGCCGACATCATTCTCACGCCCGAGTCCGGTGGCATGGAAGGTGCGCGCGACCTGGCCGAGAAGATGGTCGCCGACGGCGAGGGCGTGATGCTCGATCAGTTCGCGAACCCGGACAATCCGCTCGCGCATTACGAGACCACCGGGCCCGAGATCTGGCGCGACACCGAGGGGCGGATCACGCATTTCGTCTCGAGCATGGGCACAACCGGGACGATCATGGGCTGCTCGCGTTTCTTCAAGGAGAAAAATCCCGCCATCGAGATCATCGGCTGCCAGCCGGAGGAGGGCGCGCAGATTCCCGGCATCCGTAAATGGGCCGAGGCGTATATGCCGAAAATCTACGACAAG
Organism: Betaproteobacteria bacterium; assembly: GCA_032125995.1. Lineage (GTDB taxonomy): Bacteria > Pseudomonadota > Gammaproteobacteria > Burkholderiales > SG8-39 > SG8-39. The sequence goes on from JAQBBQ010000117.1 coordinate 8,466, forward strand.
GCGCGCGTCGACCGACTCGAACTCGTCGGCCAGGCCGAGGCCGAGGAGATGACACGGCGCATGGCGCGCGAGGAAGGGATCTTCGCCGGCATTTCCTCGGGCGGTGCGATGTACGTGGCGCTGCGCGTCGCGCAACCGCTGCGCGACGCGGTCATCGTCACCGTCGTCTGCGACCGTGGCGATCGCTATCTGTCGACCGGCGTGTTTCCAGACTAAATGGGGTCAGACCCCTGTGGATAACTTCGGGGTCAGACCCCTTTGGATAATCAATGACCTTCGATCATAAACAGGGGGTCTGACCCCTTAAAGTTACCCACAGGGGTCTGACCC
>JAQBBQ010000118.1:0-18173 GCA_032125995.1 Betaproteobacteria bacterium
CCTTGGTCAGGGTTTTCCACTTCTTCAGGTTGGCGACGGTATGCAGCGTCGAGTTATAGAACCCCGGCTCGACCCGGTACTTGGTCACCTTGACCCACGACGGTATCCAGCCGAGCGCCGGCCAGCCGTAGCCTTGCACGGTGCCGTTGTCCATGTAGGTGTAGATCTGCGCGATGTTCGAGGTCTGCACCGTTGCGCCCATCGATTTGAAGAACGCGGTGTACACGGGCGAGACGCGCAGGTGCAGGCCGACCAGGTCGGGTTTGTCGATCGGCTTGCTAAGCCAGAGATGGAACGGGCCGAAATCGTGGTGCCGCGCGATGTACTGGATGCCCTTCGCGTTGAGCAGCCTCTGCATGTAGGCGATGCCGCCGTTCTTGCGCAATTCAGCGTACGAACGCTCGGCGAGACGGAATGCGGGTGCTTCCGGCACGACGTTGCCGAAATACGCTTCGGTGCAGCCGACGAGGTCGTAGGCTCCTTTCGACATTTTCTGCGTCAGCGTAAACGGGCTGCCGATCGCCGGCGCGCCGCCGACCAGTTTGACCTGCACCTGGCCCTTACCCTGCTCGTTGATCGCCTTGACGACTGCTTCGAAGGGCCTTCCCGGCGGGCTACCGACCGGGAAGCAACTCGCCCCGTTCAGCGTCACTTCGGCAGCGACCGCCGGCATGGCCGCGAGGCAGAGGGTGGCTGCCGCCGTAGCGACTCTAACGATGTTGGCTCTACGCATTGTTCGATCTCCTCCTTTTTCGGTGGACGCACAATGCGCTCAGTGCGCAACGTGCACAGTGACCCCAGCATCCCCAGTTCAATCCGCCGCTGCAACGCACGCTCGGGCGGGACGATCTGCCGGGAACCTCCTGCCCCACACTATAGTGGCCTATTCGCCTGGCGACAAAATTTGGTTTCCGGGCCTCGCCCGCTGACATGGGGCGGGGCACAAAATTGTTGCGTTTGGGCCGTCGGCGGCCGCGTGCGGCCGGGCTCTGCCATGCGCATGCCACTCTCCCAGTCCACGCTCGATCGGGCAGAATCGGGCGTTCGCTATTGGGGGACCTGCAATGAACTACAAACTTTTCGGCCCGAGCGGCCTGCGCGTATCTGAACTTTCACTTGGCACCCTGACCTTCGGCGAGGAAATGGGATGGGGTGCAGATAAGGTCGAAAGTCGGCGCGTGTTCGATCTGTACGCCGAGGCCGGCGGCAACTTCCTCGACACCGCGAACAAATATAACGAGGGTACGAGCGAATCGTGGACCGGCGAATTCATCGCCGGCGAACGCGACCGCTTCGTCGTTGCAACCAAGTTTTCGCTCAACATGCGCGCGGGCGACCCCAACGCCGGTGGCAACCACCGCAAAAGCATCGTGCAGTCTCTCGAAGCGAGCCTGAAGCGGCTGCGAACCGACTACGTCGATGTGTACTGGCTGCACCAGTGGGACTTCACCACGCAGGTCGACGAGGTGATGCGGGCGCTAGACGATCTGGTGCGCGCCGGCAAGGTGCTCTACATCGGCATCTCGGATACGCCAGCCTGGATCGTCGCGCAGGCCAACACGCTGGCCGAGTTGCGCGGCTGGAGCGCCTTCGCCGGCATCCAGATCGATTACAGCCTGATAGAGCGCGCGGCGGAGCGTGAGCTGTTGCCGATGGCGAAGGCCTTCGGTCTTGCGGTCACGGTCTGGGGCGTGGTCGGGCAGGGCATCCTGACCGGCAAGTTCCACCGCGCGGCCGATCCCAAGGCGCCGGCGGACACCCTGCGCGCCGGCATGAGCGCGCGGCGGATCACCGAGCGCAACCTGGCGATCGCACGACTGGTGGACGAGATCGCCACGGAAAAGGGCTGCAGCATGACGCAGGTGGCGATCAACTGGGCGCGCCAGCAGGACCAGCAGATCATCCCGGTGATCGGTGCGCGTACCGCGGCGCAGGCGCGCGAAAACCTCGGCTGCCTCGCGCACCGGCTAAGCGACGCGGAGCTTGCGCGCCTCGACGAAGCAAGCCGGATCGAACTCGGTTTTCCGCACGACTTTCTCGCCATGCCGCGCATCATCAGCCAGCGCTTCGGCGGCACCGAGGCAGCGCTTGAGAACCAGCGGCCGCTGTCGCACTTGCCGCGATGAAGCCACGCCTCGCCGAGCGCGTTGCGGCCAAGTTTCCCATTCGCGACATCGACCTGCTGGGTCGATTGGGATGCTTGCGTCAACGAGCGTGCGCTGCGCGCGATCGGAGGCGTCCAGCGGCGGCTCATTGGAGGCGATAACCCGCGTGACAGGCAACGCAGGCCTGCGTCGTCTGCGACAGGGCCGCCAGCGCCGGTTTCAGGTCGCTGGTAATGGACGTCTCCTGTAGCGCAAGGGCGAACCTGCTCGCGCCGTGGTGCATCGCGGTTCCTGCGTCCTGCATTCCCTTCGGCATGTATTTCGCGGCCTCGGACGCGCCGTGCGCAATGAGCGAGGTCATGCCGAGCCGTTTCTCGGCGATCTTGCCGGCCTCGTCGAAGCGCTCCTGGGCGAGGGCGTCCACGATCTGCGACAGCGCGAGCATGTGGTCCCGCATGTTGGACATGGTGTGGACGCGGAGTGCGTCGGGGAACTTGACCAGGACACGGCCATCCGGCGCCGCCGCCCGCCCTTCGTGCGACGCCGGCTGACGACCCTCGGTGCCTGCGGCCGGCGTGGCGTGCTGGTGCTGCGCGAACGTGGCGTACCCGAAACCGGCCAGCGCCGTACCCAGGGCCGCAGCGACGAGCGCTTTTATCGGCTTCATGAACATCCTCCTTGCAACGTCGAACCAAGCGCAATGCTAGCTGCGCGACCCGCTGCACGCGTATGATCACGATCACATGGCGGGAACCGCCACCGCAGCCCCGGAGAACATTGCATGGCCCCATCACTGAGCGACGCGGAATGGAAGGAACTCGTCCGGCGTCATCGGGAGCTTGCAGCGATCCCGTCCGAGTTGCGCCGGCATGCGCTCGGGATCGCCGCGCGCGCGGGCGAGACCGTCTTCCGGCTCGGCGAACCGCCGCGGCGCATGCTGTGGGTGCTCGAAGGCGAGGTGCGGCTTGTCCGAAGGTCTCGCGACGGCGTAGAGATTGTGCTGCAGCGCGCCGCGTCCGGCTTCATCGCCGAGGCGAGCCTGGAATCGCCCCGCTACCACTGCGATGCCGTGGCGGCAGCCACCAGTCGCCTGCTCGGATTTCCAATGGCGCGTTTCAAGGACAGTCTGCAACGAGACGAAGGGTTCAGGAATTTCTGGATGGCAAGGCTGGCGACCGAGCTGCGCGCGCAACGCGCCCAGTGCGAGCGGCTCGGCCTGCGCAGCGCGGCGGAGCGAATCGTCCACTACATCGAAACGGAAGGTACGAACGGGCGGCTCGAATTGCAGCGCACGCGGAAGGCCTGGGCCGCCGAGCTCGGCCTTACGCACGAGGCGCTTTATCGCGTGCTCGCGAGTCTTCGTCGTGCGGGAGGCCTATCGGTGATCGAGAACGACGGCGCGCTCGTGCTGACGCTCGGCGCGAGAAGCCTCAGAGCGCATCCACGAACCCGCCGATCACGCGGTTCACCGCGTCTGCCGCCTCGATCTGCGGGAAGTGGCCGACGCCGGTGATCACTTCGACGCGCACATCCGGGATGCGCGCCCGCACCAGGTCGAGCCAGGGCGTCGTATCGCCAGGCTTCAGCGGACTGCGCACGCGCTCGGTATTCAGGTAGGAGCTCTGGATGACGAGCAAGGGAGCATCCAGCGCCGAGAGCGCGCGTTCCATGTTCTGCCTGTCCCAGGCCACCATGCGCGGGAACAGCACGGCACCGATTGCCTCCGGCAGCGCGCAGCCACGCTCGACAATGCGCGCCTTGAGCGCCGGATCGCTCGTGGGCAGGACCATGCCCTCGAACAGCTGCCGCGCGAAGTCGCCGTAGCCCTGCGCCGCAACCGCCTCGGCGGCGGCACGCGATGCGCGCTGCGCGTCGCCGACGCCGAGGCAGCTGCCGTCGATGAGCACGACGCCCGCAACACGCGCCGGCGCGTCGAGTGCCGCCTGCAGTACGACGCGGCATCCCATGCTGTGCCCGACGAGCACGACGTTCGACAGATCGAGCGCGCGCAGAAGTTCGGCGACGTCCGCGCCGTAGGTTTCGATCGCGCACTCGGCCGGCCGGCCGGGCGTCGCGCCGTGCCCGCGCAGGTCGCAGGCGAGCACGCTGCGCGTCGGCGCAAAATGCACGAGCTGGGCGCGCCAGTCCTCGTGGCTGCAGCCAAAACCGTGTACGAAAGCGAGCGCCGGTGCGCCGGCGCCGACGCGAACGTGATAGGGCAAGGCCACGTCCGCCACCTGCGTTACGCGCCGCCTGCCCTCAGTCCTCGACGTGCGCCGGCTTGTGTTGCTCGACGAGCTTGGCCTGCAGCGGCGGCGGCGCAGGCTCGTAGTGGCTGAACTCCAGCGTGTAGGACCCGTGGCCGGCGGTCAGTGCCTTGAGGCGCGAAGGAAAATTCTCCAATTCCGACAGCGGCGCCTGGGCCGAGACCTGCGCGATGCCCGGGCGCGGTGCATCCTGTCCCTTGATGTGACCGCGTCGCGACGACAGGTCGCCCGCGATGTCGCCCATGTTGCCGTCCGGGGTGACCACGTCGACGTTGACGATCGGCTCAAGCACAATCGCGCGCGCCCTCGTCAGCGCGTCGACGAAGGCCTTGCGGCCGGCGGAAACGAAAGCGACTTCCTTCGAGTCCACCGCGTGGTGCTTGCCGTCGTAGACGATGACGCGAATGTCCTGCAACGGGTAACCGGCGACGAAACCGGACTCCATGACCGCGCGTACGCCCTTCTCGACCGCCGGGATGAACTGGCCTGGAATGACGCCGCCCTTCACCTGGTCCACGAACTCGAAGCCCATGCCGCGCGCGAGCGGCTCGATGCGCAGGTACACCTCGCCGAACTGGCCCGCGCCGCCGGTCTGTTTCTTGTGCCGGCTGTGCCCTTCGGCCTTGCTGATGATGGTCTCGCGATAGGGAATCGACGGCGGCTTGGCGTCGAGCTCGAGCTTGTATTGCGCCGCAATCTTATTGAGCATCGTCTTCAGATGGAGCTCGCCCAGGCCGCGCATGACGGTCTCGTTGGCCTGTGTGTCGCGCTCGATTCTTAGACAAGGGTCTTCTGCCGTCAGTCGGTGCAGCACGTCGGAGATCTTCTGCTCGTCGCCGCGTTTTTTCGCACGCAGCGCAAGGCCGAAGACCGCGCGCGGCATGTCGAGCGGGCGCGCGTGGATATGCGCGTCGTCGGGCGCATCGTGCAGCACGTGATCGAACAGGATCTCGTCGACCTTGGCGATGGCGCAGATGTCGCCCGGCAACGCCTCGTTGACCTCGACTTGGGTTTTGCCGCACAGCCGGTAAAGGTGCGCGGCTTTGATCGGCTTTTTCCCGTCCCCGATATACAACTGCGAGCCGGCGGTGATGCGGCCCTGGTGCACGCGGAACACGGCGAGCCGCCCGACATAGGGGTCGATCTCGATCTTGAACACGTAGGCGAGCGCGTGCCTGGCGGGGTCCGGCTGGGCGGCGAGGTCGGTCGCGGCGCTGCCGTCGGTGGGCGTGTTGATGTAGGGCGGCGGGTTGCCCTCGGTCGGATTCGGCAGGAGCTTCACGATCACCTCGAGCAGCTCCCGGATGCCGGTGCCGGTCTTTGCCGAGGTGAACACGACCGGGATCAGGTGGCCTTCGCGCAACGCGCGCTCGAGCGGCGCGTGCAGCGCCTCGGGCGAAACCTCGCCCTGCTCGAGATACTGGGCCATCAGGGCTTCGTCGACCTCAACCACCTGGTCGACGAGCTGGCGATGCGCATCCTCGACCGAGGAGAAATCGGACTCGCCCGAGGGCGCGAAAAAGCAGTCGGACACCCGGCTTGCGCCTCCGGCCGGCAGATTGAGCGGCAGGCATTCCTTGCCGAAGCTCGCCTGGATCGACTCGAGCAGCCCTGCGAGGTCGACGTTCTCCGCGTCGATTCGGTTGACGATGATGATCCGGTCGAGCCCGCGCTGTTCGGCCCAGTGCATGAAGCGGCCGGTCATCATCTCGATGCCGTTCTGGGCGTTGATCACGATGGCCGCGGTTTCGACCGCGGCGAGCGCAGGCAACGCGTGGCCGAGAAAATCCGCGTAGCCGGGCGTATCGAGCAGGTGCACGCGGGTCGCTGTGCCGTCGTTCTTCGTCTCGAAGCTCGCCACCGCGAGCTTGAGCGAGTGCTGCAACTCCTTTTCGAGCGGCGTGTAATCGCAAACGGTCGATCCGCGCTCGACGCTGCCGGCTGCGGGAATGGCACCCGCCTGCGCAAGCAGCGCTTCGGCGAGCGAGGTCTTGCCCGACCCCGACTGACCGACGAGCGCGATGGTCCTGATGTGTTCGCTGGGATGGCTGCCCACGGCCTCCTCCTTATTCGGTACGACACGACAAGTGGGTAAACCCGGACGGCCCTCTGGCGGAGCCTGCGTGGAGTTATATCAGCATCCCCGGGGGTGGGGGAAGCCCGGGGTCGCCATGCGTCGCGCGCGCCTACCGCCTAGCTATAGGCGAGGCAGGATTCGCAGACCGTGCCGCGCACATCCTTCTTGAGATGCGCCTCGCGCAGGGCGACGAATGGCGGCGAGTTCCACGCCTCGGCAAAGGACATCTGGGTGAGGTCGCCCATGGTCCAATTTGCCGTGGCGTCGAAACAGCAGGCCGACAGCTTGCCTTCGGCCGTGACGTGGCCTTCGGTAAAGGCGGACCAGCACGGCAGCGGTTCGCGCAGCGCGCCGATGCGCCCCTGGTTCCCCGCCGTCGGCCGGTACCCCAGTTCTTCCTCTCGCGTCGTCGCGAAGGCACCCATCGAGTACAGGGGCAGCCAGTAATGCTGGTCGACATAGGGCCGCACCCGATCGGCGAGCAGCCGATCCATGCTGTCCTGCTGCCCACCGTCGTAGCGGATCGACGACGCGTAGAGTCCCGTCCCATAGGCGCCGCGCTGGCGCGTTTCCCACGCGGCGCTGATATTCTCGAGCGCGCGGTGAAACAGCTTCCCCGACACGCCCATGATGCTCTCGAATTGCGCTTCGTCGCAGGCGTTCACTGACCATTTGAGCGAATCAAGCCCGGCCTGCATGCAGGCCTCGGCCGCCTCCGGAAAGGCCATCGACGCGTTCGAGGTGAGGAACACGTAGGGCATCGCGAGATCGCGCTTCAGGTAGGCGATGCAGTCGACGAGCAGGCGAGGGTTCATGAACGACTCGCCGAGGTAGAACACGCCGATTTCCTCGACGCCCGCGTCGCGCATCTCGCGCGTGACGCGCTTGAACAACCCGAAGTCCATGTCCCACTTGGGCTGCACCTCGCGCGAGCGCAGGGCGCAGAAGCCGCAGCGGTAGTTGCAGCGCGGGGAAATCTCGATTTTGACGCTCTTCGGCGCCGGCGCGACGGCGTGCAGACATTCGGCCGGGATGCGGGTGACGTTGTCGATGCGATCGGTAATCTGCGCCATGTGGAATCTCCGCGCCGCCGGTATGTGGCTCAGATTCCATTTTGCGCTGCAGTTGCGCCGATCCCGATTGACTTGTGTCAACGCGAGCCGCATGCGCGGCACCGCAGTGCCTACTTTTTCACAGTCTTCTTCTCGAGGAAGATCGAGCGCTGCTGCAGGACGTCGTCGAGCTTGATCTTGTCGATCAGCAGCACATGCGCGGCGAGCGCCTTCTCGCGCGGGAGGCGTTCGGCGAGATTGGTAAGGCGCTCGGCATGTTCCTTGTCGCGGCGCAACTGGACCTTAGCGTTCTCGTTCGGCACCGGCGTGCGCGTCTTGACGGGCTCGCCATCGATCGTAACGGCGACGTAATGCTTGGCGTCGACGAGCTTGCCGACCTTCAGCGTGTAGGTCAGACCGTCGAAGGTCGTCGCCGTGACGATGCTCGGCTTGTCGAGGCCGCTCTCGGCGGGCGCAATGCCGGGCGGCGCGACATCGGCGATTTCGAGCAGGCTCATCGAGTACGACGCGGCGTTACCCTTGGTCACGGCGACCTGCTGACCGTCCGCAATCTCGCCCTCGAGCGTCCAGTCGGCGTCGTCGTGCGCGCGAGCGATCGTCCAGCGGGTGCCGTCGGCGAGCCGGGCTTCGAGCGTTTTCACCCCTTCGGCGGCGAGCCCACGTCGGTCGATCCAACGCGCGGTTTGCAGCGTGACCTGTTCCAGCGCGTCGGACACGATGAGAACCGTCTTCGGGTCTGCGGGGCGCATCACGAAGCGCCCGTCGGCTTTGGCCTGCTGCGGATCGTCCGCTGGCTGCTTGAAGTATTTCTTGCCGACGATGAGGCGCGCAAGCGCCTTGCCGTCGGCGGCATCGAAGGTCACCATCGTGCCCGCGCCCTCGCCCGATTCGTTCAAGGCGATCCGCGCGCGGTCCTTTTCGCCAATTGGCTCGCTCTGCCCGACTTTCAGCGCGATCGCCTTCAGCACGAACGCACGCAAGGTGTCGAGATCGGCAGGGAAGTCGTTGCGCTCGGCAATCGTCCAGCGGCCATTCTTCTGCGCGATCGAAAGCGTCCCGTCGGGTGCCTGGATGCGCAGCGCGGTGACCTCGGCCGCCTTGAGGTCCTTCAGTACCGGCTGGCCGAGGGTTGCAATGTTCGCTGGCGCGCGCCCGCTCTGCTGTTGTTGTACGAGGAGCGCGCCGCCACCGAGCACGATCAGAAGGACGATGAGGATCGTGACGCTGCGCGCGTTCATCGCGCCCCCGTGGGGGCAAGGCCTTGCTGCGCCCGGCGCCGGCGCAGCAGCGCGACGCCGAGCCCAAACAGCGCGACCACGAGCGGCGGAACGGCGATGTTCACTACCTTGGTCCAGAACGCGAGGCTCTCGGAGTCCTTGCGCAGGTTCTTGCGCACCGCCTTCAGCTCCTTGCGGGTCTGCGCGACGCCCTTGCGAAACTTCGCCAGTTCGGTTTGCTGCTCGGCGGAAAGAATTTGCGCGGAGCCGGGCGTGCCCTTGCTGCCCTCCAGTGCCAACAGCTTTGCGCTGGTCTTCTGCAGCGCGTCCTCGAGCGCTCGGATCTTGCCGAAGTACTGCTTGGCGGCTTCGGCCTCGAGCGCGCGTACCACGGTGAGCGGGCGGAACGCGGCCGCGCGGCTACGCAACGAGATCAACGCATCGCCCGACGCAACCTGCTCAACCATGCCAAGCGCAAGCGCGAGGTTGCCGTTCGAGGGCACGATGATTTTCTGCCCGAACAGATCCTGGACATCGACGGCCGCCGCGTCCGCAAGCAGGTCCATGTCGGCGACGAGCAGCACCGAGTTTTCCTTTTCCGTCTGGCTGCGATGCGGAACGCTCGTCCCGGTCTTGTCGGGCGTCTTGTCCTTCGCCGCGGGGTCGGCGGGCCGGCCTTCGGGAAATGCGCTTTTGAATAGGCCGCTCAACCGGATCGCGAGCGGCTTGATTTTCCCGTCGGGAAGAAAGCGCTTGAGGGCATCGTCAGCCGAGGCCGTAGCTTTCGAACTGTCGATCAGCATCGAATTCGTCGAGCTCTGCATCAGCGTCTGCGCCTGCAGGCCTTCGACCGGCTTGACCTCGAAGGCGCCGCCCCAGGGATAAAGAATCGATTCGATCTGGCTCGTCAGGACGTCGTCGCGGTTGAACGCGGTGCGGTTTAGTGAAAGAACCGTCAGCGATCCGCGCTGCCCCTCGCCCGAGCGGAATTCCAGGTCCCCAACCACCTTGTTGTCCGGCAGGCTCACGCCCCAGGCCTTGAACAGCGTCGGCAGGCTCGAACTCGTCCCGATCGGGGGCGCGCCCGGAATCCCCTGCTGCGCGTCGAAGTAGCCGTAGGGGTCGACGAAGGCGATCAGCTTACCGCCGCGCAGCACGAACTGGTCGAGCGCGTACTCCGCCTGCGGCTGGATGTTGCGCGGGTGGATGACGAGGACGACAGCGATGTCCTTGGGAATCTCGGTGACGCCGAGACCGATCGAGGTGACGTCGAAGTCGCGCTTGAGCTCGCCGGCGAGCACCCAGGGCTCGGCCGGCTGGCGGGTCATCGGATCGAATCTCGCGCCGAGTACCGGCGGGCCCGCCATGACGCCCACCTTGGGGCGAACGGCGCTACCGGTCTGCGCGATCGCGCGGACGAGGTCGTACTCGAGCAGACGCTCGCGACGCGGGCTGACGCTTGCAATCGCCTGCTTGCGGTCGAGCTGGCTGACCGCGATGCCGAGGTAGAAGACGTCGCCGCTCGGCAGCTGCTGCGGCGCGACACCGTCGAGCTGGGCTGCGTCCTCTGCGTCGGAATCAGGCGCCGGGTTGTAGCGTTCGACGATCAGCTTGCCGCCTGCCGCGGCCCGGAACTCGCTCACCATGTCCTCGACGCGTTTGGCGAAGCTGCGCATGGGCAGCGGCATCGCCTCGCCCTGCGAGACGTAGAACTTGAGTTTCACTGGCGCCTCGAGTGCCGCCAGGATGCGGCGCGTGCCGTTCGAGAGGGTGTAGAGCTTGCCCTCAGTGAGGTCGGCGCGCACCGCGGCGGTCGCCGCGAGATAGTTGAACGCGACGAGTATGAGGAGCAGGGCAACGAGCCCGATGGACGACGCGAGAAGTGCGTTGTTGTTTTTCATGAGGTCAGCCCGCCCGGTGACTGCGCAAGACCACGCCGGTCGCGAACAGCGCGAAGCCGATTACGGACAGAAAATAGATCAGGTCGCGCGAATCGATGACGCCACGGTGGAAGCCGTCGAAATGCGTCATGACGGAAAACGCCGCGACCGTATCGACGAAGGCCGGGCTTGCCCAGCGCACCAGCAGGTCCGTCACCGGCGAGAAACCGGCGAGGATGAAGAACAGCAGGATGACCACCGAGAGGATGAACGACACGACCTGGTTGCGGGTCATGGCCGAAGTCATGCAAGTCACCGCGAGGTAAGCCCCGGCAACTAACAGGCTGCCGAGATAGCCGGCAAAGATCTGTCCGTTGTCGGGTTCGCCGAGGACGTTTACGGTGACGATCACCGGGAAAGTCAGGGCGAGGGCGATCGCGAGGAACAGCCAGGACGCGAGAAATTTGCCGACGATTGCCTGCCAGGGGGCGATCGGCAGCGTGAACAGGAGTTCAAGCGTCCCGGCGCGCCGCTCCTCCGACCACAACCGCATGCCCACGGCTGGGACGAGCACCAGATAGAGCCACGGATGCCACATGAAAAACGACATCAAGCTCGCCTCGCCGCGCTCGAAAAATGCGCCGGCGGTGAAGGTGAAGAATCCCGTCAACAGGAGGAAGATCACCAGAAAGACATAGGCGACCGGCGAGGCGAAGTAGCTCGCAAGCTCGCGCCGCGCGATTGTCAAGATCATGTGCCACGCGTTCATCATTGGCTAAGCGCCTTGACCGTGTCCGGGAGCGTGATGCGTCGGAAGACCTCGTCGAGCTGGCCTTCCTCGGTACGCACCAGATCGAGCCGCCAGCCTTCGCGTCCGGCGAGCTCGACGACCGCGCCCGCGAGTGACCCGGCCGCCGACTTGTCATGCGGGTAGGCGCGCAAGGCCCCGTCCGTCGCCTCGACACGCTCTACGCGCACGACGCCCTCAAGCGCGCCAAGGCGCTGCGCCACCGTCTCGGTGTCGGCGCCGCTCACATGCAGGGTGACGGCCCCCGCCAGGTCCGACATCGCGCGCAGCGCCCCGGGCGTGCCGTTGGCCACGATCTTGCCGCGGTCGATGATGATTGCCCGGGTGCAGGCTGCATCCACTTCTTCGAGGATATGCGTCGAGAACACGATGACCTTGGTCGCGCCCAATTCGCGAATCAGGTTGCGCACCTCGTGTTTCTGGTTCGGGTCGAGTCCGTCGGTGGGTTCGTCGAGAATCAGCACCTCGGGATCGTGGATCAGCGCTTGGGCGAGGCAGGTGCGATGGCGGTAGCCCTTGGACAGCGTTTCGATCGACTGACGGATCACCGAGGCGAGAAAGCAGCGCTCGATCACGCGCCCGAGCGCGCGCTTCTTCGCATCGCCCGAGAGGCCGCGCATGTCCGCGGCAAACGATAGGAAGCCCTCGACGGTCATTTCCGGATAGGACGGTGCCGCTTCCGGCAGGTAGCCGATCAGGCGTTTCGCTTCGAGCGGGGATTCGACGATGTCGTGACCGCCGACACGCACCGTGCCTTCGGTTGGCGGAATGAACCCGGTCACCATGCGCATCGTGGTGGACTTTCCGGCCCCGTTGGGACCCAGGAAACCCAACACCTCGCCGCGTTCAACGGCGAAGGACACGCCGTCCACGGCGCGTTTGGCGCCGAACGTTTTTACTAGATTCTCGATTTGTATCATGGCGTTATTCTTTAAAGCCGGCGCCGCGTATAAATCGTCGCGCGACAGGTGGGATCGGACCCGAACAATTCAAGGGCAGCGCGGGATCGCCGATTCCCGCTGCATTGAAGGAGGCCGCCCGGCCGGAACTCGGGAATCGAGGATTCACAGGCGCGCGGCGGGCGCGATTGTCCCACACATTGCCCCGTTGTTGACCATGGACGCCGGTCGCGAGTTCCGCAGCCCGAGCGCACGGCGTAAAATCACCCTTGTCGCTGCGTTCAACGCACGCGTTCTTTGCACGCTCTACACCGTCCTCACCAACCCGTCATTGCACAACGAGAAACCTATGGACAAGGCATTGCTTGCGAAGACGGCGGCCGCGATGGTCGCCAAGGGCCGAGGCATACTCGCCGCGGACGAGTCCGCCGGCACCTGCGAGAAGCGCTTTCAGTCGATCGGGGCCGCCTGCACCGAAGAAAACCGCCGCAGCTATCGTGGCCTGCTCTTCGCCACCCCGGGGGTAGAGAAATTCCTCTCGGGCGTGATCCTGTTCGACGAGACAATCCGCCAGAAGGCCGACGACGGGACGCTGTTTCCCGCCAGCCTGGCGAAGAAGGGCATCCTCCCCGGCATCAAGGTCGACAAGGGCGTTGTCGAACTCCCGTTCTCGCCTGGCGAGAAAGTCACCGAGGGCCTCGATGGGCTATCGAAGCGGCTCGACGAGTACTTCAAGCTGGGGGCGCGCTTCGCGAAATGGCGCGCGGTCATCACGATCGGCGAGGCGATCCCGTCGCACAGCTGCCTCTACGCCAATGCCCACGCGCTCGCGCGCTACGCAGCCGCCTGTCAGGCCGCCTCGATCGTGCCGATCATCGAGCCCGAAGTGCTGCTCGACGGCGACCACACGGCCGAGCGCTGCGAGGCAGTGAGCGAGGCGACCCTGCGTGCGACCTACGCGGCGCTCGCTGCCTACAACGTGGCGCCCGAGTACACGATCCTGAAGGCGAGCATGGTCGTCTCTGGCAAGGACTGCCCGCGCCAGGCCGGCGTGGGGGAGGTGGCAGAGCGCACCGTGCGGGTGCTCAAGCGCACGGTGCCCGCGGCGCAGCCCGGCGTGGTGTTCCTCTCGGGCGGGCAATCCGATCTAAACGCGACCGCGCATCTAAGCGCGATGGCGGCGATGCCGGGGCTGCCCTGGCCCCTCACGTTCTCGTACTCGCGCGCACTGCAAAATCCTGCGCTGAATGCATGGAAGGGGCGGGCAGCGAACACGCAGGCCGCGCAGCAGGCGTTTTATCACCGCGCGCACATGAACGGTCTCGCGGCACAAGGCAAGTGGAAGCCCGAGCTCGAGCGTCAGGCCACATAGACCGCTCGCGATCTGCCAACGATCAACGTAACCGCATTGGCCCGGCTTGCCGGGCCATGTCCGTTCCAGCCCCGGCGCAATCCATGCAACCCCTTTTTGAATCCGACCTCAAGAGCCTGCCGCGAATCGGCCGCGGCAAGGTGCGCGACATCTACGCCGTCGGCGAGGACCGCATGCTCATCGTCGTGAGCGATCGGCTCTCGGCCTTCGACGTCGTGCTCCCCGACCCAATCCCCGACAAGGGGCGGGTGCTCACCGAAATGGCGAACTTCTGGTTCGCGAAGCTCGCCCACATCGTGCCCAACCAACTCACCGGCATCGACCCAGAAACGGTCGTCCAGGGTGACGCTGATAAAGCGCAGGTGCGCGGGCGCTCGATCGTGGCCAGGAAGCTCAAGCCGCTGCCGATCGAGGCGGTGGTGCGCGGTTACATCATCGGCTCGGGCTGGAAGGACTATCAGAAGACCGGTCGCGTGTGCGGCATCAAGCTGCCGGCCGGGCTCAAGCAGGCGCAGAAACTGCCCGCGCCGATCTTTACGCCGGCGACGAAGGCGCAGGAAGGCCACGACGAAAACATCTCGTTCGAGGCCACCGCGAAACTGATCGGCGAGGACCTGGCCGCGAAGGTGCGTACTGTCAGCCTTCGCTTGTACCGCGAGGCAGCGGATTTTGCCGCGACCAGGGGCATCATCATTGCCGACACCAAGTTCGAGTTCGGCCTCGACGAGCAGGGCGCACTGGTGCTGATCGACGAGGTGCTGACCGCGGACTCGTCGCGCTTCTGGCCGGCCGATTCCTACCGCGAGGGCACGAGCCCGCCGTCGTTCGACAAGCAGTACGTGCGCGATTATCTCGAGACGCTCGATTGGGACAAGACCCCCCCGGCACCGAAGCTGCCGGCGGAGGTGATTGACAGGACATCGGCGAAATATCGCGAGGCGCTCGAGCGCCTCGGCGCAAAGAGGGGATGACGATGGCAACGAACGCATTGCGTGGAGGCGCGGAACGCGCACGGTCCACAGGGCGGCGCAAAGCGCCGGTGCTCGAGATCAAGCGCGCGGCAGTCAAAACGCCCCTGGTCGGAATCGTCATGGGCTCGACTTCGGACTGGGACACGATGCGCGCTGCGGCGCGGATACTCGACGAGTTCGCGGTGTCCTACGAGGCGAAGGCGATGAGCGCGCATCGCACGCCAGTGCTCGTGTCGACCTGGGCATCGAGCGCGGCGTCGCGCGGCGTTCGGTGCATCATTGCGGGCGCCGGCGGCGCAGCGCACCTCGCCGGCGTTGTGGCAGCGCACACGACACTGCCCGTGCTCGGCGTGCCGATGCCCTCGAAGCATCTTCAAGGGCTCGATTCGCTGCTCTCGACGGTGCAGATGCCGAAAGGGATTCCGGTTGCGACCTTCGCGATCGGCGAAGCCGGCGCGGCCAATGCGGCGCTGTTCGCGATCGCGATGCTCGCGCTCTCCGATGCGGCCCTTGCGTCGCGCCTGGCCGAGTTCCGTCTGCGGCAGGCCGAGGCGGTGGCGAGGGCCGAACTGCCCAAGCCGTGAACGACGAGGTTCGCCGCGCAGTCGCAGTCCTAGAGCGCGGCGGGCTGGTGGCGTTTCCGACCGAAACGGTCTATGGACTCGGCGCCGATGCATCGAACGCCGCGGCGCTCGACCGGCTGTACGCGGTCAAGGCGCGCCCGGTAGCGCATCCCGTCATCGTCCATTTCGCCACTGCTGCGCATGCCTTCGCCTGGGCACGCGACGTGCCGGAGGCCGCGCGCCGCCTTGCCGCGCGTTTCTGGCCGGGGCCGTTGACGATCATCCTGCGCCGCGCGCCCAGCGTCGGTGACCAGGTCACCGGCGGTCAGGACACGATCGGCTTGCGCGTGCCCGCGCACCCGGTGGCGCATGCGCTGCTCGACGCCTTTGCCGCGCGCCGACCCGGTGCGGGCGTTGCGGCGCCGTCGGCCAATCGTTTCGGCCGCGTCTCACCGACGCGTGCCGCACACGTGCGCGCCGATCTCGGCGATGACGTCGACTGCGTGCTCGAGGGCGGGTCGAGTGAGATCGGCATCGAATCGACGATCGTTGATCTGTCGCGCGGACCTGCGGTGTTGTTGCGGCCCGGCGCGATCGGCGTCGCCGAGCTCGAGGCCGTACTCGGTGGGTCGGTGGCCGACAAAGACAGCGCGGACAGGGGGGACGTGGCGTTGCCGCGCCATTCCGGCGGGCTTGCGCGCCACTACGCACCGCGAACCCCGGCGCGTCTCGTCGCGCCGCACGCGCTCGATCAAGCGATCGCGCAGACCCACGGCGTGCTCGCCGTGCTCGCGTTCTCGCGCCCCGACGTGCCTGTGCATGCGTGGCGGCGCATGCCGCGCGCGCCGAGCGCCTATGCGCAAAAGCTGTACGCCGCGCTGCGCGAGCTCGATGCCTGCAGTTGCGACGCCATCCTTGTCGAAGCCCCGCCGGCGACGCCGGCGTGGACCGCGGTCAACGACCGCCTGCGCCGTGCCTGTACGCAGGCGTAGAATCGAAGCATGCGTTCGCGCGCTCTTATGACGCTGTTTCTGATTGTCGCCCTGTCCGGCTGTGCGTCGAACTCCTATACATGGGTCTCGGCGGGCTCGCTTACCGCTGGCACACTGCCCGCGGCCGGCACGACCGTGTCTTCCGGCTACGTCAACGTCTCGGTCGCGAGCAGTTCCGCGGCCGGTGCACTCGCGGGCATCGCCTTGCTTGGCTTTGTGTTCCACGGCTACCAGAACGGCTACTGGGACGAGGACGGCGGGTTCGGTCCGACGCGCACCATCCCTGCGCTCGCCGAGGATCGCACGATCCACGAGCAGGACTGCTCGAAGCCAATCGAGAACTTGACCGCGAATCTGCGGTGTAAGTAAATGGGGTCAGACCCCTGTGGATAAGTCACGAGCGCCGACGATGATCAACGCTGGCCTCGGCGACTTATCCACAGGGGTCTGACCCCTTTTTAAACCCGTTGCGCTCCCGGCCGCCCGTTCTCGACCACGAAGCTTGCCAAGGTGCTGCAGGCAGCGTCGGGCGTGCTCACCGTTTCCATCGCGCGCAGATCGGCGCGCAACGCTTTATCGGATAGCGTGACGCGCACATAACCGCGATAGCGCGCGTCGGCGAGCTTGAAATGCGCGTTGGCGGCCGCGGCGCGGGCGACCCGCTCGGGCGCGAACGACTGCGAAGTAACCGAGGTGCCGCAAAACTCGCTCGCCACCACGGGCGAACGCGGATCGTCGAAGTCGAGCTTGAGATCGGCCACCGCGTGATAGTGAACGTCGCCGCCGATCACCACGGGGTTCGAGAGTTCTTTTGCCTGAATGTCAGCGAGCAGCTTGCTGCGTGCTGCCGGGTAGCCGTCCCAGCCGTCGGTCCAGAAAAGCTGTCTCGCATCCGGATCGCGATCGAGCTGCGCCATCAGCGTTTGCTGGGCGAGGACGTTCCAGCGCGCGCGCGAATCGTCGAACGCGCGCCCGAGCCATGCTTCCTGCCGCTGGCCGAGCATCGAGCGCGTGGGATCGTTGATGTGCGCACAGCGCGCCGGATCGACGACGTTGCTGCCGCCCGCCCTGCGCGGACAGACCTGCCAGTGCCGGTATTGCCGATCATCGAGCAAATAGAAGCGCGCCAGCGCGCCCCAACCGAGCTGCGTGTAGAGGCCCATGGATGGGCCGTCGGGACGCATGCGTGCCGGCAGCGGCATGTGCTCGTAATAGGCGCGATAGGCCGCGGCGCGCCGCACAAGAAAACGCTCGCGCGCCATGCCGTCCTCGGGCCGGTCGGCGGCGTAGTCGTTGTCGACCTCGTGGTCGTCCCAGGTCACGATCCAGGGACAGGCGGCATGCGCGGCCTGTAGATCCGGGTCTGCCTTGTAGTGTGCGTAGCGCATGCGGTATTCGGCCAGCGTGTACGGCTCGCCGGCCTCGTGCGCACGCACGTGATGGCGACCCCAGGACGACTCGTAGATGTAATCGCCGAGAAAGGCGACGAGGTCGGGTTCGTCCGCGACCAGGTGCCGATACGCGCCGTAGAAGCCCTGTTCGTACTGTTGGCAGGACGCAAACGCGAAGCGCAGCTGCTGCGGCCGCGCATTGAACGCGGGTGCGGTGCGCGTACGGCCGACCGGGCTTACGGCGTCGCCCGCCATGAAGCGGTACCAATACCAACGCTCGGGCTCGAGCCCTTTGACTTCCACGTGCACCGAATGCGCCCAGTCCGGCGTCGCGTCGACGCTGCCGGTGGCGATGATCCGGCGCATCGATTCATCTGCGGCGACCTCCCAACGCACCGGGATGGTCGCTGTTCCAAGCCCGCCGTCGGCTTGCTCGAAATCGGTAATCAAGCGCGTCCAGAGCACGACACCGCGCGGCCAGGGGTAGCCGCTCGCGACGCCGAGGGCGAAGGGATTTCTTGAGAAGCGCGGCTGCGGCGCCGACGACCCCGTCGACGA
>JAQBBQ010000119.1:0-2595 GCA_032125995.1 Betaproteobacteria bacterium
CCTGCCAACTGCGTGATTGGTGATTGGTGAGTGGACTGAATCTACGTGAGAGCGTCAGGGCGTGAGGGCGGGAGAGGGAAAGACGATTCTGTCGATCTCCCGATCTTACGACCTCCCGATCTCACGCGCGTTCGGCGCATCAACCATCACTCATTACGAAACCTTGCCAAGCGCTTTCAGAATCCGCTCCGGCGTGAATGGCTGCGCCGTTACGCGCGCGCCGAACGGGGCAAGCGCGTCGTTGATGGCATTCGTCACCGCGGCGGGGGCGCCGGCGGTGCCCGCTTCGCCGGCGCCTTTCGCGCCCAGCTCCGAAGTCTGGGTTGGCGTTGTCACGTGCGCGATGATGATGTCCGGCATGTCGCCCGCCATCGGCACCAGGTAATCGGCGAGGTTGCCGTTGAGCAGCTGTCCTTCCGGGCTGTAGAGGCATTGCTCATAGAGCGCAGCGCCGATGCCCTGCGCGATGCCGCCGCGGATCTGTTCGTCCACGAGCATCGGGTTGATCAGGGTGCCGCAGTCTTCAACGCACCAGTGCTTGAGCAGCGTCACCGCGCCGGTGTCGGTGTCGACCTCGACGAGCGAGGCCTGGATGCCGTTCGTGAAGGTGAACGCGTAGCTGCGCGGCGTGTAATGGCGCGTGACCATGAGCTGGGACTGGAAATCCATCGGCAGCGTGTCGGGGCGGAAGTAGGCCACACGCCCGAGCTCGGAGAGTTCCAGACGCGGCTCGCCGCTCACCTTGCTTACGATCTCGTCGCTCACGACGTCGAGCTCGCTCTTGTCGGTCTTGAGGATCGCCGCCGCCACGTCGAGAATGCGGTCGCGCAGCACCTTGCCCGCCTGCAGCACGGCCTCGCCGCCGATGCCGGCGCCGCGCGAGGCCCAGGTGCCACCACCGTAAGGCGTAACCGCCGTATCGCCGGTCACCACACGCACGCGGTCGATGGAGACGCCAACTGCGGTGGCGGCGACTTGCGCGAACGCGCCTTCGGTGCCCTGGCCCTGCTCGGTAACGCTCACGAGGCACGTGACCATGCCGGTCGGCTCGAAGCGCAGCGTGGCGCCATCCTGCGAGGAAATGCGGGCGCCGCCCACGCCGTAGAAAGCCGGCGACGGGTTGGTCACCTCAATCATTGCCGCGAGCCCGATGCCGCGGTAGACGCCTTTCGCGCGCAGCGCGGTCTGCTCTGCGCGCAATGCCTTGTAATCCATCAATTCAAGCAGGCGGTCGAGCGCCTGGTGGTGTGAGAGCTTCTCGAACTTCAGGCCCGAAGGGAAGGTGTAGGGATAGGCATCGTCGGGGACGAGGTTGCGCCGCCGGAACTCCGCAGGATCCATCCCGAGCTTGGCCGCAGCAAGATCCACGATGCTCTCGGTGATCGCTACGGCGATCGGGTGTCCGACCGCGCGGTATTGGCAAGTGACGTTCTTGTTGGTAAACACCACGTGCAATTTCGCGCGGTATTGCTGGTGCTTGTACGGGCCGCCGGTGAGGTTGACGACCTGGTTGCCCTCGATGCCGCTGGTGCGCGGATAGACCGAGTAGGGACCGATGCCGGTGAGGTCGTCAAGGTCAAAGGCGAGGATGTCGCCGTCACGGCTGCACGCGAGCCGCACCTTGGCGGTGTGCTCGCGAGCATGGATATCGGAAACGAACGACTCCAGCCGGTCAGCGACGAACTTGACTGGCCGGCGCAGCATGACGGAGAGCGCGGCGGCCGCCATTTCGTCGGCGTAGACATGTACTTTGATGCCGAAGGACCCGCCCACATCCTTCGCGATCACCCGCACGTTCCCCTCGGGAATGTCGAGGTGTCGCGAGAAGATGTCCTGCATCATGTGCGGCGTCTGGGTGGCGTGGTAGACGGTGAGCGTGTGCTCGGCCGCGTTGTAGTCGGCAAGGATGGAGCGCGGCTCGAGCGTGACGCCGGTATGGCGCGCGAATTCGTAGGTTTCCTCGACCACGACGTCGGCTTTCGCGAAGGCCTCGTCCACGCCGCCGGTATCGAACTCGCGCTTGAAGCAGATGTTGTCCCCGAGGTCGGGGTGGATCACGCGGCGGCCGGAGAGCGCGTCCTGCATTTCCACAACGACGGGCAGCTCTTCCCAATCGGCCTGGATTTTCTCCAGCGCGTCTTCGGCCTGCTCGCGGGTCTCCGCGATTACGGCGGCCATCGCCTCGCCCTGCCAGCAGGCGCGGCCGATGGCGATGGCATGCTGCGGCGGCGACTTGATGCCCTTGAGATGCCCCAGCACGCCCACCCACGGCTTGCAGTAAGGGGCAAGTGTGGCCCCATCGACCACCGCGATCACGCCCGGCATGGCGCGTGCCTGGGTCAGGTCGAGCTTGCGCAACCGCGCGTGCGCATGCGGGCTGCGGAAGAAGACCACATGCGCGAGCCGCGGCAGGCGAAGATCGTCCACGTAGACCCCGCGCCCCTGGAGCAGCCGCCGCGCGTTCGCGCGCGGTACGCTCTTTCCGATATATCCGTTGTCCGTACTCTTCGTGTTCATGTCGAGGGTTAAGAGCGAGATTCAGCCACGGAAACACACGGAAGCACACGGAAACAAAAAGCGAATTGCAAACCCGAG
>JAQBBQ010000120.1:0-5351 GCA_032125995.1 Betaproteobacteria bacterium
CCGTTGTGTTTGGCGCCGGTCCGATCGGGCTGTGCGCCATCGCGAGCCTCAAGTACCGCGGCATCAAGGGGCAAGCTCGACGGTTTCGCGATCCGCGTGCCGACAATCAACGTGTCGATCGTCGACCTGTCGTTCATCGCCAAGAAGTCGACGACGGTGGACGCAATCAATGCGGCGGTCAAGAAGGCCGCCGACGGTCCGCTGAAGGGCGTGCTCGAGTACAACACGGACCCGCTCGTGTCGTCGGACTTCAATCACAACCCCGCCAGCTCGGTGTTCGACTCGACCCTCACCAAGGTCGCCCAGGGCAAGCTCGTGAAGGTGACCGCGTGGTACGACAACGAATGGGGTTTTAGCAACCGCATGCTCGATACCGCGGTGGCGCTGATGAATGCCAAGTAGCGTGCCCCGTGCCCGCGGTCCTGGTTGAACACTTGGATGACGGTGTCGCCGTCGTTCGCCTAAATCGCCCTGCGGCACTGAACGCGGTCAACGAGGATCTGCGCCGCGCGCTGCCACCCGCCCTGGCCGCGCTCGACGCCGACAAGCAGGTGCGCGCCGTCGTTGTTACGGGGGCCGGCGAGCGCGCGTTCAGCGCCGGCCAGGACCTTGCCGAGGCAGCGCATTACACGATCGGAGACGTCGATCGCTGGTTCACCGAGCTGCACGCGGCCTATGGCGCGGTACGCGCGCTGGACAAGCCAACCGTGGCCGCCGTCGTCGGCGTTGCCGCCGGCGCCGGCTACCAGATCGCCCTCTACTGCGACCTGCGTGTCACGCATGCCGAGGCGAAGATCGGCCAGCCCGAGGTGAAGACCGGATTGGGGTCGATCCTCGGCACTTCTCTGATGATGTGGCACCTGCCGTTCGGCATCAACGCGGAATTGTCGCTGACCGGAGATTTCGTTTCGGGCGAGCGGGCTTACCAGCTCGGCATCGTCAACGCGCTGGTGCCGCGTGGCGAGGTCATGACGAAGGCAATCGCGCTGGCGCGCGCACTCGGCGCGCGTCCGCCGAATGCGATCCGGCTTACCAAACAGCGCATGCGCGAGCTGACCCAGGCGCAGTTCGACGACATTCTCGTTGCGGCGAAGCGCTATCAGCGTCTGGCCTATGCATCGGGCGAGCCGCAGCAGATGATGCCGCGTCTGCTCGAGGCGATGGGAAAAGGCAAGCCGACATCATGACGTTCAAGCGCATGCAGGACGTGGACCTGAAGGGCAAGCGGGTGCTGATTCGCGCCGATCTGAACGTGCCGGTGAAAGACGGCAAGATCGGCGATGACAGCCGCATCCGCGCATCGCTGCCGGCGATTCGACGTGCGCTCGAGGCCGGTGCTGCGGTCATGGTGACCTCGCACCTCGGGCGGCCGAAGGAAGGCGTGCTGCGCCCCGAGGACTCGCTCGCGCCGGTCGCCGCCCGCATCGCTGAGCTGCTCGGGCGCGCGGTGCCGGTAAAGGCCGACTGGGTCGACGGCGTCGAGGTGAAGCCCGGCGAGCTCGTACTGCTCGAGAACTGCCGCGTCAACAAGGGCGAGAAGGCCGACGACGAGACACTGGCGCGCAAGATCGCGGCGCTCTGCGACGTGTACGTAAACGACGCTTTCGGCACGGCGCACCGTGCCGAGGCGACGACGCATGGCGTGGCGCGCTTTGCGCCGATCGCCTGCGCGGGCCCGCTCATGGCTGGCGAACTCGACGCACTCGGCAAGGCGCTGGCGAACCCGGCCCGCCCGCTGGTGGCGATCGTCGCCGGCGCCAAGGTGTCCACCAAACTCACCATCCTCGATGCACTCGCCAAAAAGGTCGACTACCTCATCGTCGGCGGGGGAATCGCGAACACCTTCATGCTCGCCGCCGGTTTGCCGATCGGGTCATCGCTCGCCGAAGCGGATCTGGCCGCGGAAGCGAAGAAGATCATCGAGGCGATGCGCGCGCGGGGGGCCGAAGTGCCGATTCCCGCCGACGTGGTGGTGGCCAAGGCGCTTTCGGTCGACGCCAAGGCGCAGGTGAAGGCGGCGACCGATGTCGCGGCGGACGACATGATCCTCGACATCGGTCCGCAGACCACGCAAGTGCTCGCCGGCCGGATCGCAACCGCCGGCACGGTGGTGTGGAATGGGCCGGTGGGCGTGTTCGAGATCGCGCAGTTCGCCAAGGGCACCGAAGTCATTGCGCGGGCGATTGCCGATTCGAAGGCCTTTTCGATCGCCGGCGGCGGCGATACGGTCGCCGCGATCAATGCGTTCGGCATTGCCGAGCGCATTGGCTACATCTCGACGGCGGGCGGCGCGTTTCTCGAATTTCTCGAGGGCAAGACGCTGCCCGCGGTCGCCGCACTCGAGGCGCGTGCTTGAGGGCGCGGGGCCGGCGCGCGTGAAGCTCTCGGCGCGCATCGTCGGCGCCACGGTCGGCCCGCTCACGCAGGCGATCGACGCGCGTTGGTTGATGGCCTACGCGGCGGCGCTCGGTGAGACCGATGCACGCTATTTCGATACCCGCGGCGCGCTCCTTGCACATCCCCTGTTTCCGGTGTGCTACGAATGGCCGGCGGCAGTGGCGGCGCGCGAGCGGTCGATTCCGGCCGCGGTGTACGCGCGCGTCGTGCACGCAACGCATGACCTGAAGATCCATCGTCTCCCGGCCGCGGGCGACGCACTCCACACCACCGCGCAGGTCGTCGGTGCGGTGCAGCGCGCGCCGGGTGCATTCGTCATCACCCGCATGGAGACGCGCGATGCGGCGGGCGATCTGGTTAGCGTAACGGACAACGGATCGCTCTATCGCGGCGTCGCGCTCGAGGGCGGAGATCGGATCGATGACCCGGGTCCTGACGAGGCATCGGCGCCGAACGCAGCACTGCCGAACGTGGGCAAGGTCACCGTTGCGGCCAACCTTGCGCATGTCTATACCGAATGTGCGCGGATCTGGAATCCGATTCACACCGACCTTGCCGCTGCGCAGGCCGCGGGGTTGCCGGGCCTGATCCTGCACGGCACGGCGACGCTCGCGCTTTCGGTCTCCAAGGTCCTCGCGGCCTTCGGCGATGATCCCGCGCGCGTGCGGCGCGTTCGTTGCCGCTTCTCCGGCATGGTGCCAATGCCCTCGGTGCTCGACGTCCGCGCGGTCCGTGCACAGCAGGGCGGCGATGGCGCGCTGTTCGAAACGGTCTGCGCGGGCGCGACGGTCGTCAGCCGCGGCGCAATCGATCTCGCCTGAGGCGCTGCCACGGGAGGTCACAGTGCGCCCGGCCGCGGTGATACACTCGCGCGGTCACCGGGGCCGCCCGTCGCCAGAAACGGAGGCCTGACTCATGCTTCGAAGTACCAAGATCGTCGCCACGCTCGGCCCCGCATCCAGCGATGCAGCCACCCTTGAACGGATGGTGCGCGCCGGCGTCGACGTCGTGCGGCTCAACTTCTCGCACGGCAGCGCCGACGACCACCGCAAGCGCGCGCAGCTGGTCAAGGACATCAGCCGCAAGACCCGGCGCACGGTCGCCATCATGTGCGACCTGCAGGGACCCAAGATCCGCGTCGGCAAATTCAAGGACGGGCAGGTCACGCTGGTAAAGGGTGCGCGTTTCATTCTTGATGCGAACTGCACCCTGGGCGATGCGGAGCGCAGCGGGCTCGACTACAAGGAATTGCCGCGCGACGTCGAGGCAGGCGCCTTGCTGATGCTCGATGACGGACGCATCTCGCTCGAAGTCACCGACGTGCACGGCAGCGAGGTTTGCACCGTCGTGCGACAGGGTGGCGTGCTCTTGAACAACAAGGGCATCAACCGCCAGGGCGGCGGGCTCACTGCACCGGCGCTCACCGCGAAGGATATGGAAGACATCCGGACCGCCGTCGAACTGCAGGCCGACTATCTTGCGGTGTCGTTCCCGAAATCCGGCGCCGACATGACCAAGGCGGGCGAGTTGATGCGCGCGGCGGGGGGCAAGGCCTTGTTGATCGCAAAGATCGAGCGCGCCGAGGCGGTCAAGGAGGCCGCGCTCATCGACATCATGAACGCCTGCGACGGGATCATGGTGGCGCGCGGCGATCTGGCGGTCGAGGTGGGCGATGCCTCGGTGCCGGGGCTGCAGAAGATGATGATCCGGCTGGCGCGCGAGCAGAACAAGATCGCGATCACCGCCACGCAGATGATGGAATCGATGATCTCGAGCCCGGTGCCGACGCGCGCGGAGGTGTCGGATGTGGCGAACGCGGTGCTCGACGGCACCGATGCGGTCATGCTCTCGGCCGAGACCGCGAGCGGCAGCTATCCGGTCGAGGTGATCGAGTCCATGGACCGCATCTGCGTCGAAGCCGAGCAGACGCAGCCGCTCACGCTAGAGCAGGAGTTCCTCCAGCGGGTCTTCACCCGCGTCGACCAGTCGATCGCGATGGCGGCGCTGTTCACCGCCTTCCACCTCAAAGTGAAAGCGATCGCCGCGCTGACCGAATCGGGCTCGACCGCGCTATGGATGAGCCGGCTGAACTGTGGGGTACCGATCTACGCGCTGACCTCGCAGACCTCGACCCGTTATCGTACCGCGCTGCTGCGCGACGTCTTTGCGCTGATGGTGAAATACGTCGGCCACGACCGTGAGGAACTGATGCACGAGGCGGAGAAGGTACTCGTCGACAATGGGGTCGTGAACGAGGGCGACCTCATCGTGCTGACGATCGGCGAGCCGATCGGCTCGGCGGGCGGCACGAATACGATGAAGATCGTCAAGGTGGGAGAACACTTGAAGCCGTAGGTCAATGTTTGCAACGTATGCGCGCGCCGCGCGGGAGGAAGACATGTCTGCAGTGACACCGAAGGTCAAGGCGCACAACACATTGCCGCCGCTCGCGTCGCGCTTCGTCGACGCGGCGTCGATGCCCTGGGAGAAGACGGACTACGAAGGTATCGAAGTGAAAACGCTGCTCGTCGATCCCGAGACGGGTCTGCTGACCCAGCTCCTGCGGATGGCGCCGGGCGCAACGCTGCCCGATCACGAGCACGTGCAGATCGAGCAGACCTACGTCATGGAAGGCAGCCTCGTCTGCGGCGAGGGCGAGTGCACGGCGGGGCAGTACGTCTGGCGCCCGGCGGGCAGCCGGCACGCGGCGCATGCCGGGCCGCAAGGCGGGCTGATGATCGCGATGTTCCAGATCCCGAACAAGTTCTTTCAGGCGGACGGGCAGGTGACCGATTTTCTCGGTCGGGACTGGAACGAGACCTGGGGAAAGGCGCTTTTCAGGGACTAGCGCTTCCGTGCCTTGCGCGCCCGGGGTTTCACCCCACCCGCCGCGCGCCCCTCATACAGATCGCGCCCTTCGACCAGCGCGCGGATCTTGCCGTCGGCCATGTTGC
>JAQBBQ010000121.1:0-26109 GCA_032125995.1 Betaproteobacteria bacterium
GGGGGTGACGTCGTGCCCGAGCAGCTTCATCCAGCTCGACTGCCACAGGTGCATGTAGTCGAACATCATGCTGGTCGACTGCGACGCCAGCGTGAACGGATCGGCGAGCATCCGCGTGTACAGATCCATGAAGGCCTTGGCGATACCGAGCTCGTCGGACATCGGTGCGCTGACGCCGTTCGAGACGTGGCGTTGCGCGAAATCGCCGAGGATCCGCGCCGAGCGCTCGGCGACCTCGCGGTAGACCTTGGCGAGCTCGACTTGGGTCTGCGTTGCGGGCGTGGACTGGGGCTCAGGCACGTTGTCTCCTCGTGGTCAGTGCCGACAGGCGGACAAACTCGCCGCTTGCCGGTCATCGGTCATCGGTCACGCGGCGGCGCGCGTCTGCACGCGGCGCGGCGCGAAGCGCGCGACGCCATGCGCGTCGACCTCGCGCGCGACCTGGCCGCGGGCCTGAAGCGTGTGTAAATGCGCAATCGCTTCGCCCATCGCGAAGAAGATCTGGCTGTCGCCGAGCGGGCGCTTGAAGAGCAGCGGGAGCACGTCGACGGCGCTGCGCGGCGCCTCGGCGCAGGCCGCGAGCAGCTCGCCGAGACGCGCCACATGATGCGCCTCGAGGCTTGCTACCCGGGTATGGGCGCCACGAAACGGCATGCCGTGCGACGGCAGCACGAGGGCGTCGGCATGCACCGTACGAAACCGTGCAATCGATTCGAGAAACAGTCCCAATGGATTGCCGCCCGGGTCGATCGGTCGTACCGCGACGTTGGTGGAGATCTTCGGTAGCAGCATGTCGCCCGAGATCAGCACGTTCGCCGTCTCGCAGTACAGCGACGCGTGCTCCGGCGAATGCCCGTAGCCTGCGATCATGCGCCACGATTTACCGTCGATATCGATCTGCGCACCGTCGACGATTCGCCGGTGCGAATCGGGGAATTCCGGCACCAGTTTGCGGAACAGGTCGCCGCGCTTCGAGAGCGCGATCACGCGCGCCTCGTCGAGGCCGTTGGACCGGTAGAGCGCCGACGCCGCGTCAACGGTATAGCTCGCGACACTGGCGTGCACCGCGTGCACGGTCAGGAATTCGCCGCGCGTCATCCACAGCGGTACGCCGAAACGCTCGCAGAGCCAGGCCGCATTGCCCGCGTGGTCCGGGTGATAGTGCGTGACCAGGACGCGCCGCACCGGCCGGCCCTTCAGCACCGTGGCAAACAGCTGCTCCCACAGCCCACGCGTCGCCTGGCTGGCGATCCCGGTATCGACGATCGTCCAGCCCCCGGCATCTTCGAGCAGCCACAGGTTGATGTGGTCGAGCTCGAACGGCAACGGCATGCGCAGCCAATGCACGCCGGGCGCGACCTCGAGCACGGTGCCGGGCTCGGGCGCCGCGGCGTAGGGATACTCGAGATCGAGGGGTTTGGCCACAGGGGGATGGGCTAGAATCCGCGCTCCTCTGCGCGCAGTTGCGCGCGGCAGCACGGGGCGGCAGATTATCGCCGCATCGCAGCATCCGGGCAACATCGACCCATGGCGTCTCGACCCCGAGTGAGCAGCGGCGACAAGGATCGCGCCGAGTATTCCATCGGCGACTTGGCGCGTGAGTTCGACGTCACGCCGCGCGCGATCCGCTTTTACGAGGACCAGGGACTGCTCGCGCCGCGGCGCGACGGCCAGCGGCGCATTTACGCCCAGCGCGAGCGCACGCGCCTCAAGCTGACGCTGCGCGGCAAGCGGCTCGGTCTGTCGCTGTCCGAGATCCGGGAGCTCATCGACATGTACGAACCGGGCCGCGATGAACGGCCGCAGCTCGAGCGCTTCCTCGCGGCGCTCGGGGCCCACAAGACAGCCCTCGAGCAGCAGCGCACCGATATCGAAGCGCAGCTGTCGGAGATCGCCGCCTTCGAAAAGCGGGTGCGCAAGCGCTTGACTAAATGACGTTGACGTTGACGTAAACGTCAAGTAGCCTGACCCTGCCCCCAGCCCCCCAGCTGTTTGCGCCGACGCGCCGTCCGTCCCCGAGGTGACCATGGAAACCCCGTTTTTACGCTTCGAGCACGGCGAAACGATCGACATGCTGCGCGCCTCGGTGCGCGACTTCGCGGTCAAGGAAATCGAACCTCGCGCGGCCGAGATCGATCGATCGAATGCGTTTCCGGCGGACCTGTGGCCCAAGCTCGGCGCGCTCGGGCTGCTCGGTATCACCACCGAGGAGGAATACGGCGGTGTCGCGCTCGGCTACCTCGCGCACATCATCGCGGTCGAGGAGATCAGCCGCGCTTCGGCCTCGGTCGGGCTGTCCTATGGCGCGCACTCGAACCTGTGCGTGAACCAGATCCGCCGCAACGGCAGCGCGGCGCAGCGCAAACAGTATCTGCCGAAGCTCGTCAGCGGCGAGCACGTCGGCGCGCTCGCAATGAGCGAGCCCGGCGCAGGCTCGGACGTCGTCAGCATGCGCCTGCGCGCTGAACTGCGCGGCGACCGCTATGTCCTCAACGGCAACAAGATGTGGATTACCAACGGTCCGGACGCCAACGTGCTCGTGGTCTACGCCAAGACCGACGCCAATGCGGGCCCGCGTGGGATCACTGCTTTTCTGATCGAGAAAGGCATGAAGGGATTCTCGACCGCGCAGAAGCTCGACAAGCTCGGCATGCGCGGCTCGAACACCTGCGAGCTCGTCTTCCGCGACTGCGAAGTGCCCGTCGAGAACGTGCTCGGCGAGCAGGGGCGCGGGGTCAACGTGCTGATGAGCGGGCTCGATTACGAGCGCGCAGTGCTCGCCGGAGGGCCCCTGGGCATCATGGCGGCCTGCCTCGATCAGGTGGTGCCCTACGTGCACGAGCGCAAGCAGTTCGGCCAGCCGATTGGTGAATTCCAGCTCATGCAGGGCAAGCTCGCGGACATGTACGTCACCTTTTCGGCGTGCCGCGCGTACGTCTATTCAGTCGGCCAGGCGCTCGATCGCGGCGAGACGACGCGTAAGGACGCGGCCGGCGCGATCCTCTACGCGGCCGAGAAGGCGACCTGGTTGGCCGGCGAGGCGATCCAGGCCTTCGGCGGCATGGGCTACATCAATGAGACGCCGACCGGGCGGCTGTGGCGCGATGCGAAGCTCTACGAGATCGGCGCCGGCACCTCGGAAATCCGCCGCTGGCTGATCGGACGCGAACTGTTCGAGGAGACTGCATGAAGCAGCTGCCACAGCTATTCGCCAGCAACCGGGAGTGGGTTGAGCGGACGAAGCAGGCGGATCCACTGTTCTTTCGCAAGCTTGTCGAGCAGCAATCGCCGCAGTACCTGTGGATCGGATGCTCGGACAGTCGTGTTCCGGCGAATACCATCGTCGGTCTGCTGCCGGGGGAACTCTTCGTTCACCGCAACATCGGTAATGTCGTGGTTCATACCGATCTCAATTGCCTTTCGGTCGTGCAGTTCGCGGTAGATGTGCTGAAGGTACGTCACATCATCGTCTGCGGACACTACGGCTGCAGCGCAGTACGCGCCGCGATGTATGACGAGCGGACGGGGTTGAGCGAGAATTGGCTGCGTCATATCCAGGACGCGCGCGACCGGCATGCCGCGCGCATTGCCGACGAAGTCGATGCGGGACGGCGCTACGACCTCGTCTGCGAGTTGAACGTCATCGAGCAGGCTACCAATGTCTGCCGGACGAGCATCGTCAAGGACGCCTGGGAGCGAAATCAGCCGCTGTCCGTGCACGGCTGGATCTACGGCATCGAGGATGGCTTACTGCGCGATCTCGACGTCACCGTGAGCGGCCCGGAGTGAACGCGCGCACGAAAGCCGGCCCCCGGGCGATTCGGTCGTTGCACCGCATCGCCGCTTGTACGAGGATTTGGTCTCCAACCGCCGCAGAGGCATGTCTTCCGGGCACCGCTTGCGTCGGCGGATGGGCTGTCCATTCAGTACTGCGCTGACCGAAGGAGCACGCTATGCAATCCGATCCCATCGTCATCGTTTCCGCCGCCCGCACGCCGATGGGTGGCTTTCAGGGCGAGCTGAAAAGCTTCAGCGCGCCCGAACTCGGTGCGGCGGCAATCCGCGCCGCGCTCGAACGCGCGAAGATCGAGCCCGAGGCAGTTCAGGAAGTCATCATGGGCTGCGTGCTGCCCGCCGGGCAGGGGCAGGCGCCGGCGCGCCAGGCGAGCCTCGGCGCCGGCCTGCCGCTCGCGGCGGGTTGCACGACGATCAACAAGATGTGCGGCTCGGGCATGAAGGCGGCGATGCTTGCGCACGATCTGCTCAGCGCCGGTAGCATGGACGTGATCGTCGCCGGCGGGATGGAATCGATGACCAACGCGCCCTATCTCATGCCAAAGGCGCGCACCGGTTATCGCATGGGGCACGCGCAGGTGCTCGACCATATGTTCACCGACGGCCTCGAGGACGCCTATGACAAGGGGCGTCTGATGGGGAGCTTCGCCGAGGACTGCGCGCAGAAATACGCGTTCACCCGCGAGGCGCAGGATGCTTTTGCGATCACCTCGCTCAAGCGCGCGCAGCAGGCCAACACCGAAGGCTGGTTCGCCTGGGAAACCACGCCGATCGCGATCAAGGCAGGCAAGGACGAGAAATTCATCGAGATGGACGAGCAGCCCTTCAAGGCCAACTTCGACAAGATTCCGACGCTGCGCCCCGCGTTCCGCAAGGACGGCACGGTGACTGCGGCGAATTCGAGCTCGATCTCGGACGGCGCGGCCGCCTTGGTGATGATGCGGCGCTCGACCGCCGAACGCCGCGGCCTCGCGCCGCTCGCGACGCTCGTCGGCCACGCGACGCACGCGCAGGAACCCGGCTGGTTCACCACCGCGCCGGTGGCCGCGATGCAGACGCTCTTCGCGCGCACCGGTTGGAGCACGCGCGACGTCGACCTCTACGAAATCAATGAAGCTTTCGCGGTCGTCACCATGGCCGCCATGCAGGAGCACAAGCTGGCGCACGAAAAGGTGAACATCCACGGCGGTGCCTGCGCGCTCGGTCATCCGATCGGCGCATCCGGCGCGCGCATCATGGTGACGCTGCTCGGCGCGCTGCGCCGCACCGGCGGCAAGCGCGGCGTGGCGAGCCTGTGTATCGGCGGCGGCGAGGCGACCGCGGTCGCGCTCGAGCTCTGCTAGGCGCGGATGCCGCTCGCGCTCATCATCGGCGCATCGCGTGGACTCGGGCTCGAGTTGGTGCGCCAGTACCGTACCGATGGCTGGGACGTCCTCGCCACAGTGCGCGACGCTAAGGGCCTCGAGCGCCTGCGCGCGCTCGGCGCCGAGGCATTGACGCTCGACGTCACCGCGGCGGATGCGGGCACGCAGCTCGAAGCTGCGCTCGGTGCGCGCGCGGTCGCGGTCGCGATCCTAAGCGCCGGCATCTATGGCCCGCGCACGCAAGCGCTCGAGCCACCGGAAGAGACCGTCTTCGCCGAAGTGATGCGCACCAATGTGCTGCCCGCAATGCGGATCGCACCGCAGCTGCTCGCAGCGCTTGAACGCGGACGCGGAAAATTCGCCGTCCTGTCCTCGCGCATGGGCTCAATCGGCACGCGCAGCGGCACGTTCGGCTGGCTTTACCGCGCGAGCAAGGCGGCGCTCAATTCGGTGCTGAAGGATATATCGCTCGTCGCGGGCGCGCGTGGCATCGCCTGCGTCGCCTTCCATCCCGGTTGGGTGCGCACCGACATGGGCGGCGCGGGCGCCGACATCGACGTCAAGACGAGCGTGGACGGTATTCGCCAAACGCTGGCGGGGCTCGACGCGTCGGGCAACGGCAGCTTCCGCAGCTACGACGGCAGCGAGATTCCCTGGTAAAGGACGCACCATGCTGATGCAAAGCCATCACGAAATGCTGCGCGAATCGGTGCGTGCATTTGCGCGTGCCGAGCTTGCGCCGCGCGCCGCGCAGTGGGACCGCGACAGCAGCTTCCCGCGCGAACAGCTGAAGGCACTCGCAGGCATGGGCCTGTTTGGCGTCGCGATTGCCGACGAATGGGGCGGTGCAGGCATGGATGCGACTGCACTCGCAATTGCCTGCGAAGAGGTTTCGGCAGGCGACGGTGCGACGGGGACGATTATTGCGGTCAACAACCTCGTCGCGAGGATTCTGCACGGCTACGGCGACGCGGCGCAAAAGGCGCGCTGGCTGAGGCCCGTCGCGCGCGGCGAGATGTTGGGCGCCTTCGCACTCACCGAGCCGCACACCGGATCCGACGCGTCCGCCATCACGACCCGCGCCGAGTTGAAGGGCGATGCCTATGTCCTCAATGGCGTAAAGCAGTTCATCACTTCTGGCAAGACCGCCGACATCGCAATCGTTTTCGCGGTGACCGACCGCGCGGCGGGCAAAAAGGGCATCAGCGCCTTCGTCGTACCCACCAAGACCCCCGGCTGGATCGTTTCGCGCATCGAGGAAAAGGCCGGCCAGCACGCCTCCGACACAGCGCAGATCCTGCTCGAAAACTGCCGCATCCCGTTGGCTCATCGGCTCGCCGAAGAAGGCACCGGTTATCGCATTGCGCTCGCCAACCTGGAGTCGGGCCGCATCAACATTGCCGCGCAGGCGGTGGGCATGGCGCGCGCCGCGCTCGAGGCGGCGCTCGCCTATGCCCGAGAACGCAAGACCTTCGGTCAAACACTGATCGAGCATCAAGCGGTGAGTTTCCGTCTCGCGGACATGGCAACGAGCATCGAAGCAGCGCGCCAACTCTACCTGCATGCCGCTGCGCTGAGCGACGCCGGCAAGCCCTGCCTGAAGGAAGCGTCGATGGCGAAGCTCTTCGCCTCTGAAATGGCCGAGAAGGTCTGCTCGGACGCGATGCAGATCCACGGCGGCTACGGCTACGTTGCCGATTTCCCGGTCGAGCGCATCTGGCGCGATGTTCGCGTCTGCAAGATTTACGAGGGCGCGAGCGACATTCAGCGCATGCTGATCGGCCGCTCGCTCGCCGGCGACGCCTGAGGCGTCGAGGCATTCAACGGAGGACGGCATGGCGCAGGCGATCGACTTCTACTTCGATTTCTCATCCCCGTACGGCTACCTCGCCTCGCAGCGGATCGAGGCGCTCGCGGCAAAACACGGGCGCACGGTGAACTGGTGCCCGATCCTGCTTGGCGCGATCTTCAAGATCACCGGCGGCGCGCCGATTCCGCAACTCCCACTCAAGGGCGAGTACGGCATGCGCGACTTCGTGCGCTCGGCGAAGTTCCACGCGATACCGTTCAAGTATCCGAGCAACTTCCCGATTTCGGGCGTATCACCGGCACGCGCGGTGGTCTGGCTGAAAAGCAAGGACCCCGCGAAAGTCGGTGCGCTGACCAAGGCCCTGTACACGGCGTTCTTCGTCGATGACGTCAATATCTCAGATGCGGAAAACGTCATCAAGGTCGCGGCGTCGATCGGCTGCAACGCGGACGAAGTGCGCGCCGCGATCAACGATCAGGCGGTCAAGGACAAGACCAAGCTTGAAGTCGATGCGGCGATCGCGAAGGGCGTGTTCGGCTCGCCCTACATGGTCGTCGACGGCGAACCGTTCTGGGGCATGGATCGGTTGGACCAAATGGAAAAGTGGCTCGCGACGGGAGGATGGTGATGACTGAACCGGCATTCAAGCTGAAGAAGAACGTCAAGGCGCTGCTAGACGAAGCAGCGGCGAAAACCCGGGGCATTTCGGCGCAGGCGGCGCAGGCCAAGCTGGGCGACGACGGCACTGTTTTCGTCGATATCCGCGACGTGCGCGAACTCGAGCGCGACGGCATGATTCCGGGCGCGTTCCACGCGCCGCGCGGCATGCTCGAATTCTGGGTCGACCCGGAAAGCAAGTACTACAAGCCGGTGTTCGTGCCCGGCAAGCGCTACATCCTGTATTGCGCCGCCGACATGCGTGCAACGCTCGCCGCGGGCGTGCTCGCGGAGATGGGCATGGACAATGTCCTTCATCTCGAGGGCGGTTTCGAGGCGTGGAAGAAGGCGGAACTTCCAGTCGGCGAACGGCCGAAAAAGGAACACGGGGGTGAGCGTCACCCTGCCGCGGCGGCCAAGAAAACCGCGCCGGAGGCCTGAGCGTCTCGATGGGCATCATCCGATCCACACTCGACACACGTTCGGATGCGTACCGGACGAACGCCGCGCGCATGCGGGGATTGGTCGCCGACCTGCGCGAGAAGGTCGCGCAAGCTGCGCTCGGCGGCGATGAAAACGCGCGCGCCAAACACGTCGCGCGCGGCAAGCTCCTGCCGCGTGAACGCGTGAGGACGCTGCTCGACCCGGGATCGCCTTTTCTCGAAGTCGGCCAGCTCGCCGCCTACGGCATGTACGGCGACGATGCACCCGCGGGCGGGATCGTCACCGGCGTCGGCCGCGTCTCGGGACGGGAATGCGTAATCGTCGCGAATGACGCGACGGTGAAGGGCGGCACTTACTATCCGATGACGGTGAAAAAGCACCTGCGCGCGCAGGAGATCGCGTCGCAGAATCGGCTGCCGACCATTTACCTGGTCGATTCGGGCGGTGCGAACCTGCCGAACCAGGACCAGGTGTTTCCCGATCGCGAGCATTTCGGCCGGATCTTCTTCAACATCGCCAATCTGTCGGCGGCGGGGATTCCGCAGATCGCCTGCGTGATGGGTTCGTGCACCGCGGGCGGCGCCTACGTGCCCGCAATGTCCGATGAATCGGTGATCGTGCGCAACCAGGGCACCATCTTCCTCGGCGGACCGCCAATCGTGAAAGCCGCAACCGGCGAAATCGTCACGCCCGAGGATCTTGGCGGCGCAGATCTGCACACCCGGATTTCGGGAGTCGCCGACCACTATGCCCTGAACGACCCGCACGCCCTGGCGATCGTGCGGCGTATCGTGCGCAACCTGAATACCGGCAAGCGCGTATCGCTCGAGGTGCGAACGCCGCAGGAACCGCTCTACCCGGCCGAGGAAATCTACGGCCTGGTGCCCGACGACGTCGTGCGCAAGCCGCTCGAGATGCGCGAGGTCATCGCGCGCATCGTCGACGGCTCGGAGCTGGACGAGTTCAAGCGCAACTACGGCACCACCTTGGTGACCGGCTTCGCGCACATCCACGGTTACCCGATCGGCATCCTCGCCAACAATGGCGTGCTGTTCTCGGACAGTTCGCTCAAGGCGACGCATTTCATCGAGCTCGCCGCGCAGCGCGGCATTCCATTGCTGTTCCTGCAGAACATCACCGGCTATATGGTCGGCCGGAAATATGAGGCTGGCGGCATTGCCAAGGATGGCGCCAAGATGGTCACCGCAGTCGCCACCGCGCGGGTGCCGAAGTTCACCATGATCGTCGGCGGGTCGTTCGGCGCCGGCAACTACGGGATGTGCGGACGCGCCTATTCGCCGCGCTTCCTGTGGATGTGGCCGAACGCACGCATTTCGGTGCTCGGTGGTGAGCAGGCTTCCAGCGTGCTTGCGACCGTACGCCGCGACGGCATCGAGGCAAGGGGCGGGACCTGGTCGAAGGAAGAGGAGAACGCGTTTCGCCGCCCGATCCTCGATCAGTATGAACATCAAGGCCATCCCTACTACGCGAGCGCCCGGTTGTGGGACGACGGCGTGA
Organism: Betaproteobacteria bacterium; assembly: GCA_032125995.1. Classification (GTDB taxonomy): domain Bacteria; phylum Pseudomonadota; class Gammaproteobacteria; order Burkholderiales; family SG8-39; genus SG8-39. Next base: position 9,589 of record JAQBBQ010000121.1, read on the forward strand.
TCGACCCGGCCGATGCACGCCGCCTTCTGGGTCTCGCAATCTCGGCGTCGCTCAATGCGCCGATCGAGCCGACCACGTTCGGCGTGTTCCGGATGTAGGGCGCGAACGATGTCCGAGCACCGTGCAACGATCGAATGGCGCCGCGGCGATGCGGGGTTCAGCGATGAGACCTACACGCGCAGTCATACGCTGCGCTTCGACGACGGCATCGAGGTGGCGGCGGATTCGCCAAAGCGCACGCCCGCCCGGGCCACGCGCAAGGATTGAGCGTGTTCCGCAAGATTCTCGTCGCCAATCGAGGTGAAATCGCCTGCCGCGTGATCGCGACCGCGCAGCGCATGGGTATTCGCACCGTCGCCGTGTACTCCGACGCGGACCGTGACGCACGCCACGTCCGGCTGGCCGACGAGGCGCGCCACATCGGGCCGGCGCCAGCACGCGAAAGCTATCTTTCAAGCGCGGCGATTCTCGAAGCGACGCGTGTTACCAGTGCCGAAGCGATTCATCCTGGCTACGGCTTCCTTTCGGAGAACGCAGCGTTTGCCGCCGCCTGCAAGGCGGCGGGCGTGGTCTTCATCGGGCCGAGCGCCGAAGCGATTGCCGCGATGGGCGACAAGTCCGCGGCGAAGGCTCTGATGGAGAAGGCCGGCGTGCCGCTCGTCCCCGGCTATCACGGGGCGAAGCAGGATGCGACTTTTCTCGCCGCGCAGGCTGCGAAGATCGGATTTCCGGTCCTCATCAAGGCCTCTGCCGGCGGCGGCGGGAAGGGCATGCGCATCGTGGCAACCCCGGACGCGTTCGACGCTGCGCTCGCCAGTGCGAAGCGCGAAGCTGCGGCAGCGTTCGGCGACGACCGTGTGCTCATCGAACGTTATCTCGAACGGCCGCGGCATATCGAGATCCAGGTCTTCGGCGACAGTCAAGGCGCGATCGTGCACCTGTTCGAACGCGACTGCTCGGTGCAGCGCCGGCATCAGAAAGTCCTCGAGGAAGCCCCTGCACCCGGCATGACGGCCGAGCGCCGCAGCGAGATGGGCGCGGCTGCCGTCGCCGCAGCCGATGCCATTGCCTATACCGGCGCAGGGACGGTCGAGTTCATCGCCGAACAGGATGGTCGCTTCTACTTCATGGAGATGAATACGCGCCTGCAGGTCGAACACCCGGTGACCGAGATGGTCACCGGGATCGATCTCGTCGAATGGCAGCTGCGCGTGGCCGCCGGCGAAGCGCTGCCGCACACGCAAGACGAGCTATCGATGCGCGGCCATGCGATCGAAGCGCGGATTTACGCCGAGGATCCGGCGCGCGACTTCCTGCCCCAGACGGGGCGCATCGTCCACCTCGCGTTTCCCGCCCAATCGACCGCGGTACGCGTCGACACCGGCATCGACGTCGGCGCCGAGATTTCGCCCTTCTACGACCCGATGATCGCGAAACTCATCGTCTGGGGTGCCGACCGCAGCGCGGCGCTCGCGCAGCTGCGCGTCGCGCTCGGCGAAGTCGAGATCGCGGGCCCGCGCACCAACGTCGACTTTCTTGGCCGCGTAGCGGCGAGCGCAGCGTTCTCGCAGGCGACGCTCGACACCGGACTCATCGAACGCAACCGCGACGAACTCTTTCCACCTGCCGCTGGCGCGCCGCACGATGCCCTCGCCGCCGCGGCTTATGCCGAGCTTGCGCATGAGGCGGCGGCGGCACGTGCGCAGACGCAGGCCTCCGGCGATCCCTATTCGCCCTGGCACGAGGTCGACGGCTGGCGGCTGAACGCGGACTCGCACCATGACTTCGTTTTTCTCGAAGGCGATCGTGCGCACACGGCACGCCTGCGTTTCCTGCCCGAGGGCACGCGCATCGAGATCGACGGCAAGGACCATGCGCTCGACGGCGAGCAGCTGGATGACGGCCGCCTGATCATTCGCCTCGATGGATCCGCATTCAAGGCGCGCGCCGTGCGCGACGGCGATCTCTGGCATCTGTTTTGCGGCGGCGTGTACCACAAGCTCGCGCTGCGCGACGAGTTGCACGGTCTCGACGAGGACGTGAGCAGCGGTTCGCTTGCGGCGCCGATGCCCGGCAAGGTTATTGCGGTGATGGTCAAGGCGGGCGAGCGCGTCGCCAAGGGCGCGCCCCTCCTCGTCCTCGAAGCCATGAAGATGGAACATACGATTGCGGCGCCCGCCGATGGCGTCGTCAAGGACGTGCGCTGCGCGCCGGGCGAACAGGTGGTGGAAGGCTTCGAGCTGATTGCATTCGAACCCGCCGCATAAGCATGGTCGCCTCCCCTTGCGTCAACGTATGCGTGATGGACGAGGCGAGCGGCCTGTGCCAAGGCTGCTATCGCACGCTCGACGAGGTCGCGCGCTGGTCAGTGATGGGGGATGGCGAAAAGCGCGTGGTGATTGCGCTCCTCGAGGCGCGCAAAAGCAAAATGGGGTCAGACCCCTTTTCCGGGGTCAGACCCCCTTTTCGATGAACGAAGGCTTTCGCGTACCTAAAAGGGGTCTGACCCCAAGGAAAAAGGGGTCTGACCCCATGTTCCTGCTACCGGCATCGATCCGGGTGCTCGAGCGCGGCTGGCTGTCGTCGAACAACATCGTGCTGCACGACGACACGAACACGGGGACCGTGATCGACTCGGGTTACGTCACGCACGCTGCACAGACCGTTGCACTGGTGGGCCATGCGCTCGAAGGCCGCCGGCTCACCCGGCTGGTGAACACGCATTGTCATTCGGACCATATCGGCGGCAACGCCGCGCTGGCGCGCGCGTTCGGCTGCACCATCACGATCCCGGTCGGCGAAGCCGCGAACGTCGCGCGCTGGGATAGCGAGGCGCTGCACCTGGACGGCTTCGGCCAGCGCTGCGAGCGCTTCGCGTTCGACTCGACGATTGCCGCCGGCGAGTCGCTGACGATGGGCGGGCTCGAATGGGAGGCTATTGCCGCCCCGGGGCACGACATGGATTCGCTCGTTTTCTACGCGCCCGAGGCGCGGTTGCTGATCTCCGCCGACGCACTGTGGGAGAACGGCTTCGGCGTGCTGTTTCCAGAGTTATATGGCGAACCCGGGCTCGACGCGACGCGGGCGACGCTCGACCGCATCGCGTCGCTCGAGGTCGCCGCCGTGATTCCGGGCCACGGCCGCGTGTTCTCCAACGTCGCTGCCGCACTCGAACGCGCCTATGGACGGCTCGACGCTTTCGAGCGCGACCCCGAGCGCGTGGCGCGCAACGCCTTTCGCGCACTCGTCGTGTTCTATCTGCTCGAGCATCAGACGGCGCGGATGGACGAGATCGCGAGGCTGCTCGAGACCGCGAGCTTCTTCGTCATGCTGAACGCGCGCTCCTACCGCCTCGCGCCTGGTGCACTGGCCCAGAAGCTCGTCGACGAGCTCGCGGGGGCCGGGACGGTTCACGTCGAGGCGGGCGTGGTGCGCCCGGGTCTCTGAATTCCAATGCGCACGATCGCCTGGCATTTCGATTTCGTTTCGCCCTACGCCTATCTGTGCCTCAAGCGGTTGCACGAATTGCCGGCCGACATCGTGATCGAGTACCGGCCCGTGCTTTTCGCCGGCCTGCTCGAGCATTTTGGGCAGAAGGGGCCGGCCGAACTGCCAAGCAAACGGCAGTGGACCTATCGCTGGTGCCAATGGTCGGCGGCGCGCCTGGGCGTGGCGTTCCGATTTCCCGCCGCGCACCCGTTCAATCCGCTGCATCACCTGCGCCTTGCGATTGCGGCCGGTTGCACGTCGAGCACGGTCGAGCGGATCTTCGATTCGATCTGGACCACCGGCGCGGACGCTGCCGACCCGCAATGCTTTACCGCACTGGCGGCCGAACTTGGCGTCGACGCCGCACGGCTGGGCGAGGCGGAGGTCAAGGACAGACTCCGGCGCAACACCGAGGACGCCGCGCAGGCGGGCATCTTCGGTGTGCCGGCATTTCTCGCCGATGGCGAGCTGTTCTGGGGCGTCGAGTCGGTCGACCTGCTGAAGGCCTGGCTCGCCGACCCCGCGTTGCTCGCGAGCGCCGAAATGAAGCGTTTGGATACGCTTCCCGTCGGCGCTGCGCGTAAGCGCTCTTAGCTTCCTAGAACTTAATCGTATCGCCTGGCTGCATCGCGTGGACCTTGGTCCGCGATTTGCCGAGCGCCTTCTTGAACTGCGCCGGCGTGCCCTTGAGCGGCGGGAAGGTGGCGTAGTGCATCGGCACGACGTGCTTGGGCTTGAGCATGGTGCGCGTCGCGTAGGCCGCGTGCGCCGGATCCATCGTGAAGTGCCCGCCGATCGGCAACAGCGCCAAGTCCGGCTTGTAGTACGAGCCGATGATCTTCATGTCCGAGAAGATGCCGGTGTCGCCGGCGTGGTAGATCGTGAAGCCGTTTTCGAGCTTGATGATGTAGCCCGCTGGCTCGCCGCCCTGGTGCACGGACTTCTTCTTCGTCTCGGGATCTTCGTGGACGACCGAAGAGCTGTGCTCGGCGTGCACCATCGTCACCGTGATGCCCGGGCCGAGCGGCTGCAGCGGGCCGCTCTTGTTGAAGCGCACCATCTGCTTGCCCGGCAGGATACCGAGCATGTCGTAGGTGGTGCCCATGTCCGCGTTCAGCATGACCGGCGCGCCGGTCAGTTTGGCGAGCGCCGGCAGGTCCGCCGTGTGATCGAAATGCCCGTGCGTGACGAGGATTAGATCGACGTGACCGAGCGCCTTGAGATCCTTGTACTGGGCCGGCGTCTTGGGGTTTTTCGTGAGATACGGGTCGATCACGATCACCTTGCCCTTGGGCGTGGTGATCTTGAACGCGGACTGGCCAAGCCATAGCACCTCGGTCTTGCCGCTTTGCGCATGGGCAGTAGCGCCCGAAAACGCGAGCGCGAACGTAATTAGTGACGCGCACAGGGCGCGGACAAGCGTGGTCATACGGGTGTCCTCCTCCAAAAGGGCCGCCAGACTAGCATGAGTCCGGCGGTACCGCGCAAGCCCTTCAGCCGTACTTGCGCAAGTCTTCGATGACCTTGCCGTCGTTCGGGAGACTGCCGGGCTCGAGAAGTTCGACCTCGCCGCGCAGCTTGGTGACGTCGCGGATCGACGCCACGATCGCCTCGACCAGCCCGGCCGGGCGATCGGCGGCCTCGCACTTGAGCGTCATGCGGTCATTGCCGGTCTCCCCCTCGACGACCAGGCGTGCCTTGAGCACCTCGCGATGCCGTCCGAGCACCGCGTTCACTTGTTTAGGCGTCACGAACAGGGCTCGCACCTTGGTGGTCTGGTCGGCGCGCCCCATCCAGCCCTTGATCCGGGTGTTGGTGCGGCCACAGGGGCTTTGCCCGGACAACACGGCCGAAAGGTCGCCCGTGCCGAAACGGATCAGCGGATAGTCCTTGTTGAAGCTGGTGACGACGACCTCGCCGACCTCGCCCGCCGACACAAGGTCGCCGGTGCCTGGCCGCACGATCTCCACGATCAACTGCTCGTCCAGAATCATGCCCTCGTTCACGCCGCCGTCGGGATTCAGCGACTCGTAGGCAAGCAAACCGAGATCCGCAGTCGCATAGGATTGTGCGACGTGGATGCCGCGCGCGCGCATCGCTTCGCGCAGCGCAGGCGGCAGGTATTCAGCACCCACATGAGCCTTTTTCAGGCAGGCGATGTCGATGGTCAGCTCGGCGGCCTTTTCGACGATCAGCTTGAGGAAGGATGGCGTGCCGACGAAGGCCACCGCGCCGAGGTCGCGGATCGTCGATACCTGCATCTCGGTCTGTCCGGTGCCGGTCGGCACGACCGTGCAACCGATCGCACGCACGCCCGATTCGAGCATCGAGCCCGCCGGCGTGAAGTGGTACGCAAAGGTGTTGACGACGAGGTCGCTGGCGCGGAATCCGCCCGCATAAAGCGCTCGCCCGGTGCGCCACCAGTCCTTTCCGGCGCCCTCGGGCTCGTAGAGCGGACCGGGGGAGATAAACAGCTTGTTCAGTTTCTCGATCGGCGTGGCATTGAGCCCACCGAGCGGCGGCAGCGCCCGCTGCAATTCGCCGAGGTCCGATTTGCGCGTCACCGGTAGTTTCGCCAGCGCCGCGCGCGAGTCGATTTGGCTTGCGACGATACCCTTCAGGATGCGTTTGAATCCAGGGGCGCGGCGCTTTGCGTGCGCGATCTGCTTCGGCAGCGCGGCCATGAGCTGCGCCTCGCGCTCGTCCGGCGAGCGCGTCTCGAGCGCGTCGTAGTGTTCGGTGGCTGCGGTCGTTAGAGCCATCGCTTACGGCGACGGTAGGACTTCACGTCGCGAAAGCTCTTGCGCTCGCCGGACGAAAACCCAAGGTAAAACTCCTTCACGTCCTCGTTCTGGGCGAGCGATTTGCCTTCGCCGTCCATCACGACGCGCCCGTTCTCGAGGATATAGCCGTAGTCGGCGACCTTGAGCGCGACGTTCGTGTTTTGCTCGGCCAGCAGGATGCTCACGCCTTCCTTCTGGTTGAGCGTCTTCACGATTTCGAAGATCTCCTCGACGAGTTGCGGCGCGAGGCCCATCGACGGCTCGTCGAGGAGGATCATTTTCGGCGCCGCCATCAGCGCGCGGCCGATGGCGGTCATCTGCTGCTCGCCGCCCGAGGTATAGCCCGCGAGCGACTTGCGGCGATCCTTCAGGCGCGGGAAGTAGCTGTAGACCTTCTCCAGCTCGGCGCGCAGGTCCGCGCCGCGCCGCGTGTACGCGCCGGTGAGCAGATTCTCGTCCACCGTCAGGTGCTGGAAGCAGTGGCGGCCCTCCATCACCTGGCATACGCCGCGGCGCACCAGTTCGGCCGGGTTGAGCTGGTCGATGCGTTCGCCGCGAAAGAAGATCTGGCCCTTGGTGACGTCGCCGCGTTCGGCGCGCAGCAGATTCGAGATCGATTTCAGGGTCGTCGACTTGCCCGCACCGTTGGCGCCGAGCAGCGCGACGATCTGGCCTTCCTCCACCCGGAGCGACACCCCCTTGAGCACGAGGATGACGTGGTCGTAGATGACCTCGACGTTATTGACCGCGAGATAGGCCTGCGGCTGGGCGTCTGGCTTAAGAACGGCGGACATGGCTGATAAATAAAAAAGGCGCGAAGGGGATGCCCCTCACGCCTTGGTTTACGACAATTGGCTCAGCAGTTGCGCGGGGTGATCCCGTGCTCCTTGGCGTACTTCGCCGCGGATTCCTCGATCATCGGGCGGACGATCGATTGGTCCGATGAGATCCAGTCCGTGATCACGATCCACTTGGCGCCGTCCCACTGCTGGAACTTCACCTGCCCGCCGCCCTCGTGATCCTTGCAGGATACCTTGAGCGCCTGCATGAAGCCGGTCGCGCCGAGCTTCTTCAGGTAGGCATCGCTGATGTCGAGGTTCTCGAGGCCCCAGCGCACCTGCTCGCCGGTCATCGACTTGCCCTTGCCGTACTTCGACTGCGCCTTGCGCACTGCCTCGACGGTCACAATGCCGAACACCACGCCGCGGTTGTAGTAGATCGAACCGACCCGACTCTGGTCCTCCATCTCGCCTTCGCCCTTGCCGTAGACGTTCTTCTTGATGGCCTGGACCACCGGGAAGTTGGCGCCCGAGACGTTGAAGCCGGCCGCGATGTAACCCTTGGCCGCGGCACCCGCCGGAATGACGTCCTCTTCCGCACCCGACCACCACACGCCGACGATCTTGTTGCGCGGGAATCCGGCACGCTGCGCCGCCTTAAGCGCCGTCGGGTTCATCACGCCCCAGCCGCGCAGGATCACCCAGTTCGGCTTGATCTGGCGAATCTGCAGCCATTGCGACTGCTGCTCGTTACCCGGGTGCGCCACCGCGATGTGCGTGACCTCGAAACCGTACTTTTTCGCCTGCACATCGAGCACGGGAATCGTCTCTTTGCCGTAGGCCGACAGGTGGTACAGGTTGACGATCTTCTTGCCCTTCAGCTTGCTCATCCCGCCTTCTTTCTGGCCGATGAACTTGATCTTCGCCGTGCTCTGCGACCAGTAGGTCGTCATCAGCGGGAAGATGTAGGGGAAGACGCGGCCGTCAGCGGCGTCGGTACGGCCGTAGCCGATCGAGACGATGGGGATCTTGTCCGCGGTGCCTTTCTCGATCAGCGAGTAGGTAATCCCGGTCGACAGCGGGTGGATCATCGTGGCGCCGGTCGGCGGGTGCTTCTTCGAGCGCTCATAGCACTCGACGCCCTTCCCGGTGTTGTATTCGGTCTCGCACTTCTCCCAAGTGATCTTGACGCCGTTGATGCCGCCGTCGCGGTTGTTGATCATCTTGAAGTAGTCGAGCATGCCGCCCGCGATGCCGGTTCCGCCCGGCGCATAGGGTCCGACCCAGTAGAAGTTGGCCGGAACGAACTGCTCGTTTTTCTGCGCCGACGCCGTGCCGGTATAGGCGGCCGCCGTGAGCGCCATGCATGCCAATGCCAAGGTAGTGCGTTTCATCGTTGGTCCTCCTCCGTGACCGCCGTGGGGGTCTGTTTCAGATAGCGGAACGCCGAGTATAGCCACAACGGCCGGGGTGTCCAGTACGCCCGCTTCCGCCATCCGGGCCCGGTTTCCTCAATGCGGGAATGGCCATAGCCGCAGCTTTTCCTTCGCAATCTGCCACAGCCGCGCCAGACCCTGCGGTTCGACGATCAGAAAAAATATGATCAAGCTGCCGAAGATCATCGTTTCGACGTTCGACAGCACGGCGTGGGAGATTTCGACGTCGAAGGAGTGGTTCACCCATGTAAACATCAGGTTCATGAAGGTGGGCAGCAGCGTAATGAACGCCGCGCCCAGGAACGAGCCCAGAATCGACCCCACGCCGCCGATGATGATCATGAACAGCACGCGGAATGAAAGATCCAGCGTGAACGCCTCGGGTTCGACGGTACCGAGGTAGCAGAACGCATACAGTGCGCCCGCGACGCCGCAGTAGAACGAACTGATCGCGAAGGCGAGCAGCTTGGTCTTCATCATTGGAATGCCGATGACGCTTGCGGCGACGTCCATGTCGCGCACCGCCATGAAGGCGCGCCCGGTCTCGCTGCGCACGAGGTTTTTGGCCGCCAGCGCCATCACCGTCACAATCGCGAGCGTCAGCAGGTACTTGCTGCGCGGCGACACGAATTCGAAGCCGAGGATTACCATCTTCGGCGAGGCAATGACGCCTGAAGGACTGTTGTTTGAAAACCAGCCCACCGTGATCAGCAGCCAGAGCACGAAGAACTGGCAGGCGAGCGTCGCCACCGCGAGATAAAACCCGCGGATGCGAAGGCTCGGCAGCCCGAACGCGACGCCGACTGCCGCCGCGCAGAGGCCGGCGAGGATGAACGATCCGAGCACCGGCATCCCGGGAATGCGAATTTCGAAGTTGTAGGCCATGAACGCACCCACGGCCATGAACGCGGCGGTGCCAAGCGACAGCTGTCCAGCGTAACCCGTGAGGATGTTAAGCCCGAGCGCGGCGAGCGAAAGGATCAGGAGCGGCGTCAGGATGGACGCCAGCCAGTACTGGTTGCCGACCAGCGGGATCACCACGAACGCGACGACGAGCAGCAATCCGACGCCGATCCGGTCCTGCAGGATCGGAAAGATCTGCATATCCTGCGCGTAGGTGGAACTGAATTGGCCGGCTTCACGGTAGAGCATGGCTACACCTTGTCTCTGATTTTTTAGTTTCGACTCACGTTAGCTTTGCGAACGTGCGTCTTCACTGGAAGATCATTGATCGCGTCATACGCGATCAATGATTTTTTAGTTCCGACTCACGTTAGCTTCGCGAACGTGAGTCTTCACTGAAAAAGCATCTCCCTCGTTACACTCGGTCAATGATTTTTTCGCCGAACAGCCCCTGCGGACGGAACAGCAGGAACACCAAGGCAAGCACATAGGCAAACCAGGACTCGATGCCGCCCCCAACGTAGGGCCCGAGGTAGACCTCGGCAAGCTTCTCGGAGGCGCCGATGATCAGGCCGCCGACGATCGCGCCCATCACCGACTCGAATCCGCCCAGGATCAGCACCGGCAGCGCCTTCAGCGCGATGAAGGTTATCGCGTACTGCACGCCGTTGCGCGCGCCCCACATCAGGCCAGCCACCAGCGCGACGAATCCGGCCACCGCCCACACGATCGCCCAGATGTGCTTGAGCGGAATGCCAACCGCCATCGCGGCCTGATGATCGTCCGCCACCGCCCTCAGCGCGCGCCCGATGCGCGTGTACTGGAAGAAAAGCGCGAGCGACGCGACGAGGATTCCGGCCACACCGGCGGCGAAGATTTCGAGCTGGCTGATGTTCATGCTCGCGTTCTGCGACAGCCACTCGATCGGAATGTCCGGAAAACCGAGTTCCAACGCATGCGGCTGCGAACCCCAGACCAGCTGCGAAAAGCCCTCAATGAAAAAGGTGAGCCCGATCGTCGCCATGAACAAGGTGATCGGCGCCTGGTTGACGAGCGGCCGGAGCACCACCTTCTCGGTGAGAACGGCGAGCACCACCATGGCCGCCAAGCTCGCAGCGAGCGCGAGCCACCACGGCCAGCCCCGCTCGAGGAGCGAGACGCAGGTCAGCGCAGCGAAGAACACCATCGCGCCCTGTGCGAAGTTGAACACGCCCGACGCCTTGTAAATGAGCACGAAGCCGAGCGCCACCAGCGAATACATGACCCCGGCGAGCAGGCCGCCGATCAGCACTTCGAAAAAGAACGCGACGTCCATGGATCGCTCGCTAGTGGGACACGCCGAGGTAGGCGTCGATGACGGCCGGGACCGCGCGTACCTCGTTCGGCGTACCGTCGCCAATCTTGCGCCCGTAATCGAGCACCACGACGCGGTCGGAAATATCCATCACCACGCCCATGTCGTGCTCGATCAACACAATCGTGGTGCCGTAGTGGTCGTTGACGTCGAGGACAAAGCGGCACATGTCCTGCTTTTCCTCCATGTTCATTCCGGCCATCGGCTCATCGAGCAGCAGGATCGTCGGCTCGGCGGCGAGCGCGCGCGCGAGTTCGACCCGCTTCTGCAGTCCGTAGGGCAGCCGCCCCACCGGCGTCTTGCGGATGTGCTGGATCTCGAGAAAATCGATGATCTCCTCGACCGCGTGCCGGTGCGCCAGCTCCTCGCGCCGCGCAGGTCCCCACCACAGCGCCTGCTGCAGAAAATTCGAGCGCATCTTGAGGTTGCGCCCGGTGAGGATGTTGTCGAGCACCGTCATGCCCCTGAACAGCGCGATGTTCTGGAAGGTGCGCGCGATGCCCATCTCGGCCGCCTCGTGCGAATCCATGTCGTGAAATTCGCGCCCGCGCAGGCGGATGGTCCCCTTCTGGGCGTGATAAACGCCGTTCAGCACGTTCAGCATGGAACTCTTGCCCGCGCCGTTCGGGCCGATGATCGCGCGGACCTCGTGCTCGCGCACGTCGAACGAAACCTCGGTGAGCGCGTTCACGCCGCCGAAGGCGAGCGACACGTTCTCGACCGACAGGATCACCTCGCCGACCGGGTAGCCGCGCGGGTGCTGGTGGAGCTCTAGCGTCATGCCGCCGGATCGCGCCTGTCAGGCCGCCGCCTTCGCTGCCGCCGGCGCAAAGGTCTTGACGTCGTGAATTTTCAGGTCCGCCGAGATCGATCCGGTGCGACCGTCCTCGTACCTGACCTGGGCCTCGATGTGCACGCTGTCCTTGCCGCCGTACAGCGCATCAAACAGCGTTGCGTACTTTTCGCCGATGAACCCGCGCCGCACCTTGCGCGTGCGCGTCAACTCACCGTCGTCGGCGTCGAGCTGCTTGTGCAGGATGAGGAAGCGATGAATCTGCGAGTTGGCGAGCTCCGGGTCCTGCGCAAGGTCGGCATTGACCTTCTCGACGCAATCGCGCACGAGCGCATACACCTCGTCGCGCGTTGCGAGGTCGGTATAGCCGGAATACGACAGGTGGCGCCGCTCGGCCCAGTCGCCCACTGCCTCGATGTCGATGTTGATGAAGGCGCAGACCATGTCGCGCGCATCGCCGAAGGCGACGGCCTCGTTCACGTAGGGGAAAAACTTCAGCTTGTTCTCGAGGTACTTGGGCGCGAACAGCGTGCCGTCGGAGAGCGCGCCGACGTCCTTCACCCGATCGATAATCTTGAGGTGGCCCTCCGGGTCGACGTAGCCTGCGTCGCCGGTGTGGAACCAGCCGTCGGGGTCCTTCGCCTCGAGGGTCGCCTCGGGATTCTTGTAGTACTCCTTGAACAGCCCCGGCGAGCGGATCAGCAGCTCGCGCTCGGGAGTGAATTTCAGTTCGACGCCCTTTACCGCCGGGCCCACGGTATCGGATTTCACCCCGCCGTCGAGCTGCATGCACACGAACACGCTGGTCTCGGTCGAGCCGTAGAGCTGCTTGAGATTGATGCCGATCGAACGGTAGAACTTGAACAGATCCGGTCCGATCGCTTCGCCCGCGGTGTAGGCGACGCGTACGCGGCTCATGCCGAGGACGTTGCGCAACGGGCCGTAGACGAAGACTTCACCGAGGACGTACTGCAGCCGATCGATCACCGATACCGGCTCGCCGTCGAGAATCCGGCCGCCGACGCGGTTGGCGACACCCATGAAATAGTGAAAGCTCTTGCGCCCGCCCCACCACAGATCCTCGATCCGGATCATGACCTGGGTGAGCAGCGACTCCATCACGCGCGGCGGCGCGAAATAGTACGTCGGCCCGATCTCACGCATGTCGGTCATCACCGTCTCGGCCGACTCCGGGCAGCAGATGCAGTGTCCGGTAACCATCGGCTGCGCAACCGAGAAAATGAACTGGCCAACCCAGGCCGGTGGCAGGTACGCGAGCACCACGTCGCGCTCGTCGAGGCCGTCGAACTCGGCCGACACCTTGGCGCGATCGATCAGCGCGCCGTGCGTGAGCACCACACCCTTGGCGACTCCGGTGGTGCCAGAAGTAAACAGCATTGCGGCGGCGTCGCCGCCGGCGCCCTTGGCAATCTCACTGTCGAGAAACGCAGGATCGCGCTTGAACGATTCATGGCCGATTTCGAGCAGTCGATCGTAGCCCATCAGCTGCGTCTGCTTGTAGTGGCGCATGCCGCGCGGATCGTCGTAGTAAATGTGCTTGAGCGTCGGACAGTGCGGGAGGATTTCCAGCATTTTGTCGACCTGCTCCTGGTCCTCGACCACTGCGTACGCGATCTCGGCGTTCTGGATCGGGAACGCCATCTCGGCCGCGGCCGAATCCTGGTAGAGGGGCACCGGGATGGCGCCGAGCGCCTGCGCCGCGCATACCGCGGCGTAGATCCGGGGCCGGTTGTCGCCCACCAGAGCCATATGGTCACCGCGCTTCAAGCCCTGTTCAGCCAATCCGCAGGCGAGCGCGCGCACTTCATCGGCGAACTGCTTCCAGGTCCACGTCTGCCAGATGCCGAGATCTTTCTCCCGGATTGCCGGCCGATCGCCGCGTACCTTGGCGTGGTGCAGGAGCAGCTTGGGAAATGTATCGAGCGTGTCGCGCGTACTCGTCGATCCGACGCTGGTGGCCATCGGTCGGTCTCCTCCTCAAGAATCCCACGGGGTCGGCCGACCTAGAGCCGACCAGACGAGGAAAGGATTCTCACATAGATTCCGCATCCTGCGAACCTATGCGGGATCAAGAACGTCCCGCTCAGGCCCGCGGTTTTGCCCGCTTTCTCCGGGTCGGCGACAATCTCCGCTCGCCCGCGACCCCCGACGATGACCCACGCAGCCGACCCAGCCGACCCCGCCACCGAAGGCCGCATCACGCTCGAGCAGCGCGGCGCCGTCGCGCTCATCGGCATCGATCGACCGAAGAAGCTGAACGGCTTTACGCCCGCGATGATGCGCGCGCTGGCGGACGCGTTCAGCACGCTCGAGCGCGACGCCGATACCCGGGTCGGGGTGCTGTTCGCGCACGGCGCGAATTTCACCGCCGGCCTGCAACTCGACCTCTTCGCACCCATGATGCGGCGCGGTGATTCGATGATCCCCGCGGACGCGATCGATCCGCTCGGACTGCGCGATCCAATGCGCACCAAGCCGGTGGTCTGCGCGGTACAGGGTATTTGTTTTACGCTCGGCATCGAGCTGATGCTCGCGCAGGACATTGTCGTCGCCGCCGACGACTGCCGCTTCGCGCAGATCGAGGTCAAGCGCGGCGTCATCCCCACGGGCGGCGCGACCATGCGTTTCGTCGAGCGTGCCGGCTGGGGCAACGCGCAGCGCTACCTGCTCACCGGCGACGAGTTCGGCGCAGCCGAAGCGTTCCGCCTCGGCTTCGTGCAGGACGTGGTGCCCGCGGGACGCCAACTCGAGCGTGCGCTCGAGATCGCGCAGACCATCGCCGAACAGGCGCCGCTCGCGGTGCGTGCCTCGCTCGCCTCGTCGCGGCGCTACGCCGAGCACGGGCCGCTCGGCATGAAGGCCGACATGGAGGCCGTGCAGCGCAGGCTCGCCATGAGCGAGGACGCCGCCGAGGGCGTGCGTTCCTTCGTCGAGCGCCGCAAAGGGCGCTTCGCGGGCAAATGAACGCGGGGGTCGACATCCCGGTTCCCTTCGCCGAGGCCCGGGCGCAGGTGCAGCCGGCGTGGATCGATTACAACGGCCACATGAACGTCGGCTACTTCAATGTCGTGTTCGACCTTGCCGCCGAGCCATTCTTCGACTTCCTCGGCCTGACGCAGGATTTCCGCCGGCGCCATGGCGCGACGACCTTCGCGCTCGAGCAGCACCTCAACTTCCTGCGCGAAGTGAACGAGGGCGATGAACTGCGCTTCGAAGCGCGGCTGCTCGACTTCGATGCCAAGCGTTTCCATTTCTACCAGGAAATGTTTCGCCTCGGCGACGACCGCCCGGCGGCGTCCTGCGAGGGACTCAGCGCGCACGTCAACATCGCCACGCGCAGGATCACCTCGATGCCGCCGGAACTGGCCGAGCGGCTCGCGGCGATCAGGCACGCCCACGCCGCGCTCGAACGTCCCTGGCAGATCGGCCACGTCATGTCGGCGCAACCCCTGCGCAGCGTGCGCAGAGACTGATTCGCATTCGTCACTTGCCCACGCCGCAGCGCGTTGCTAGGCTGCGCGTCCCGTCACCAGGAGATTGTGCATGCACCGCATTCTGATCGCCGTGCTTGCGCTGGCGTTGCCCGCGCTCGCAAACGCGCAAGGCAGCGCGAGCGCAATCGAGAAGATCCGTAGCACCAAGACCGTCACCATGGCCTATCGCACCAACGCGCTGCCGTTTTCGTTCAAGGACCCGAGCGGGCAGCCGGCGGGCTATACGGTCGAATTGTGCAAGCGCATCGCCGCGAGCATGGCGTCGCAGTTGAAGATTTCCGGGCTCGAGATCAAGTGGGTCGAGGCGACCAGCCAGAACCGCATTGAGCTGGTGGAAAAGCGCAACGTCGACATGGAGTGCGGCGCGACCACCGCCACCCTCAAGCGCATGGAGCGGGTGGATTTTTCCAGCTACGTGTTCGTCGACAGCACCGGTGTGCTTGTCTCCGTGGCCGCCGGGATCAAGTCGTTCTCCGACCTCGCCGGCAAGCGCGTCGCGGTCATTGCCGGAACGACCAACGAAAAGGCCCTCAAGGGCGCGCTCAAACGCGGTCTCGTCGATGCCGAAGTCGTGCCCCACAAGAGCCGCGACTCGGCCATCGCCGCGCTCGAGGCCGGCACGGTGGAGGCCTTCGCGAGCGACAAGATCCTTCTCGAGGGCATTGCGCGAAAGTTGAAGGACGCCCGCAACTACGGCCTGCTCCGGGACGACCTGTCGATCGAGCCCTACGCAATCATGCTGCCGCGCGGAGACTCCGCACTGCGGCTCGAGGTCAACCGCGCGCTTTCGCAAGTGTTCAGCTCAGCTGCGATCAAGGACATCTTCCAGCGCACCTTCGGCAACGACATCGAACCGTCGCCGATGCTCGTGGCGCTCTACACGATCGGCTTCATCCCGGAGTAACGACCGCGGCGTCCTGCGTTGCCAAGCGCGCCGCAGGTCGTCGGGGTTCGGCTCTCTGCGCCGCGCTATTTCTTCGCGGCAGCCGCTTCGGGTTGCCCCGCAAACTGCGTGCTCGCGGGATCGATGTGGGCCCAGGGCCTGGCGCTGCGCGTCCAGATGTTGGCGGTGATCTTCATGTCGCCGGCGTCATCCAGAGAGCCGGCCCGCACCACGAGCGTGTCGAGCGCCGTGGCGCGCTGGCTGTAGATGGGCGAGCCGCAGTCGCCGCAGAAGTCGCGGTACAGCGTGCGCCCGCTGTCGGCGATGGAGTCGTAGCGCTTCAGCGTGCCCTTGGTGAGCTTGAAGGCTGAAGCCGGGATCACCGCGTTGACGCTGCCGGCCGCGCCCGAGGCTTTCTGGCAATTGGTGCAATGGCAGGCGCGCAATTCCGTGACCGGGACGCTGAGGGTGTAGCGGATCGCGCCGCACATGCAGCCGCCGGTAAGTGGGGTGGTCATAGATCGTCGTCCTTGTCAGTTGAAATGCAAGCCGCCGTTTACCTGCACCGTCTGCCCGGTCATGTAGG
>JAQBBQ010000122.1:0-16908 GCA_032125995.1 Betaproteobacteria bacterium
CCGACCTGCGGCACGTAGAGCGCGCCGGCGATTCCGCACAGCATTGCCGACAGCGTCCAGATGAACAGCTTGTAGTGCAGCGTGTTGTAGCCACAGAACATGATGCGCGATTCGGCGTCACGGATCGCGGCGAGCACGCGACCGAACTTCGAGGTGACAAGCCAGCGCCCGAGCAACAGCGCGCCGAGCAGCGTCGCGCCGGTCGCCGCGAAGAGGACGACGCGGGTTTCGGGCGCGGTCACGTCGAAGCCGAGAAGGCGCTTGAAGTCGGTGAAGCCGTTATTGCCGCCGAAGCCGGTTTCATTGCGAAAAAAGAGCAGCATCGCCGCGAAGGTGAGCGCCTGGGTGATGATCGAGAAGTACACCCCCTTGATGCGCGAGCGGAAGGCGAGGTAGCCGAAGCCGAACGCGAGCAGCCCGGGTACGGCAAGCACCAGCAGCGCGGCCCACCAGAACTGGTCGCTGTTCCACCACTGCCAGGGCAGTTCCTTCCAGTCGAGAAAGACCATGAAGTCCGGCAGATCCGACTGGTACTGTCCTTCGCGGCCGATCTGGCGCATCAGATGCATGCCCATCGCGTAACCACCGAGCGCGAAGAACAGCCCGTGCCCAAGCGACAGGATGCCGGCGAACCCCCAGATCAGGTCCATCGCGAGCGCGACGATCGCGTAGCACATGATCTTGCCGGAGAGCGTTACCAGGAAGGTCGAGACGTACAGCGGATGGGTTGACGGAACAGCGAGATTGAGCACCGGGACGAGCACGAACAGGACGAGGGCGGCGGCGCCGATCGCGATCCAGCCCCTGGTGCCATAGAGGCGCGAAATCGTTTCCGCGATCGGCCCCACCTCAGGCCTCCACCGCACGGCCCTTGAGGGCAAACAAGCCCTGCGGCCGTTTCTGGATGAACAGCACGATGAACACCAGCACCGCAATTTTCGCGATCACCGCACCCGACCAGGCTTCGAGAAGCTTGTTGATGAGGCCGAGGCTGAGCGCCGCGACAACGGTGCCGACGAGTTGGCCGACGCCACCGAAGACCACCACCATGAACGAGTCGACGATGTAGGCTTGGCCAAGGTCCGGGCCAACATTACCGATCTGCGAGAGCGCGCAGCCGGCGAGCCCGGCGACGCCGGAGCCAAGGCCGAACGCCCAGGTATCGACGCGCGCGGTCGGCACGCCGACGCAGGACGCCATCGCCCGGTTCTGCGTCACGCCGCGAACGAACAAGCCCAGGCGGGTATGCGCGAGCAGCAGGCCCACCGCGACCAGCACGAGCACCGCAAACCCGATGATCACGATCCGGTTCCATGGCAGGACGACGCTCGCCATGAGGTCGATTCCCCCTGACATCCAGGATGGGTTTTCGACCTGGACGTTCTGCGCGCCGAAGATCGTGCGCATGGCCTGGATGAGTATCAGGCTGATGCCCCAGGTGGCGAGCAGGGTTTCCAGCGGCCGCCCGTAGAGAAAACGGATCACGCTGCGCTCGAGCGTCATCCCGACCAGCGCCGAGACAACGAAGGCCGCCGGTACGGCGGCCAGGAGGTAGGCGTCGAACATCCCGGGCGCATAGCTGCGAAACAGGTTCTGCACCACGTAGGTGGCATAGGCGCCGATCATGATCAGTTCGCCATGCGCCAGGTTGATCACCCCCATCAACCCATAGGTGATCGCCAGGCCGAGCGCCGCGAGGAGCAGGATCGAGCCGAGCGACACGCCGGTGAACAGCAGGCCTGCGCGCTCGCCCCAGGCGAGGCGCTTCTGCACCGCGTCGAGGCTCTCTTTTACGGCACCCCGAATGTCCGCGTCCGGCTCCTCAAAGGTACCGTCCTTGCGTTGCTGCAGAATCGACTCGAGCAGCGCCGGCGTACCCGCGCTGTGCGACTCCGCGAGCGTCCGGATCGCCGCGATGCGGGAGGCCTTGTCGCCACCCTTGATCTGTATCGTTGCCGCGATCAGCTCGAGCGTCGCCTTGATATCGCGGTCGGTTTCCTTTTCGAGTGCTCGTTTGACGAGCGGCAGCATCGCCGCGGTTGCACCGTTCTCGAGTTCCTTCACCGCCTGAACCCGCAGTTCGCGCTGTGGCGACAACAGGCGCAGCACCGCCACCGCGTTCGCAATCTCGCCGCGCACGCGGTTGTTGACGATGACATCCTCGCGTTCCTCGGGCAGCGGCGTCACCGTTGCGCCGGTCAGCGCGTCGGTCCCCGCCTCATCCCGGACGATGAAGACCCGCTCGCCGGCCGTTTGCACCTCGCCTTTTGCAAGTGCAGCGAGCAGGGGCGTCGCGGCCGATTCACCTTGGGCGACGAGCGTTCGGATCGCCGCAATCTTCTCGTCGTTGTCGCCAAACGCGAGCTTCGCGACCAGCGCCGCGTCGAGCGCCGCCCCCGCCAGCGGCGAAAGCCCGACGCCGAGAAACAAGGCGAGCGCGAGAAAAACTCTTTTCATGATTCAGAAACGGCGACGGCGCCAGCGGGTGTCGACTCGACACACGCGGCGCCGCCTGGGAGGATAACGCTACTTCTTCGCCGCCATCCGGGCCGGCTCGTCCTTCTTCGCCTCATTACCCGCAATATACGGGCTCCAGGGCTGGGCCTTGATCGGGCCCTTGGTCTTCCACACCACGTTGAACTGACCGTCGGCCTTGATCTCGCCGATCATGACGGGCTTGTGCAGGTGATGGTTCTTGGCATCCATCTGGATCGTGTATCCATCGGGCGCCTTGAATTTCTGTCCACCCATCGCGACCGTCACCTTGGCGACGTCGAAGCTCTTCGCCTTTTCGACCGCCTGCTTCCACATGTAGATGCCGACATAGGTCGCTTCCATCGGGTCGTTGGTGAGCGGCTTGTCCTTGTGACCGGCGATGTTCTTCTTCTTCGCGTAGGCGGCCCACTTCTTGACGAACGCCGTGTTGGTCGGATTCTTGACCGACATGAAGTAGTTCCATGCGGCGAGGTGGCCGACCAGCGGCTTGGTGTCGACGCCACGCAACTCCTCTTCACCGACCGAAAACGCCACGACGGGCACATCGGTCGCCTTCAGGCCCTGGTTGCCCAGTTCCTTGTAGAACGGTACGTTCGAGTCACCGTTGATCGTCGAGACTACCGCCGTCTTCTTGCCCTCGGCGGCAAACTTCTTGATGTTCCCGATGATGGTCTGGTAGTCGGCGTGACCGAACGGGGTGTACTCCTCCATGATGTCCACCTCAGCGACGCCCTTGGATTTGAGGAAGGCGCGCAGGATCTTGTTGGTGGTGCGCGGGTACACGTAGTCCGTACCGAGCAACACCCAGCGCTTTGCCGCGCCACCGTCCTTGGACATCAGGTACTCGACCGCGGGAATTGCCTGCTGGTTCGGCGCGGCGCCGGTGTAGAAGACGTTCTTCGAGATTTCCTCGCCTTCGTACTGCACCGGGTAGAAGAGCAGGCCGTTCAGCTCTTCAAACACCGGCAGCACCGACTTGCGCGACACCGACGTCCAGCAACCAAATACCACGGCGACCTTGTCCTGCGTAATGAGCTGGCGCGCCTTCTCGGCGAACAGCGGCCAGTTGGAGGCCGGGTCCACGACCACCGGCTCGATCGTCTTGCCCATCACGCCGCCGCTGGCGTTGATCTCTTCGATCGCCATCAGCGCGACGTCTTTCAGTACGGTCTCGCTGATCGCCATCGTGCCCGAGAGCGAATGCAGCACGCCGACCTTCACCGTGTCCTTCGCGTAAACCGAGGGCGCGCCGCCGATTGCGGCCGCGACCGCCACCGTGACTGCCAGCTTCTTGAGGAAATTCCGCCGTTCCATCGAATGACTCCTTATGACCAGGTTGGGATGATCTGCAGGCCGGCGTTACGTTCAACGTTCAACATTCAACGTTCAGCAACTGCGCAATACCGGACCCGCGCTAACCCTCTCTTCGCAATGAGCGTGCCAGGTATCGGCAAACGATTCGCCAAACTACAGAACGTCAATGGAATCAGCGGCGATGTGGCCGCTGCGGACAGATCGCATGAGCAAGTGACCAGCCGATGACAGGGGTCCACGATGCACCAGCGTGGCGCGCATACGCGCGATAGGGATGCCTCGTGCACCGGTTTGGTGACCCTGGCGCGGCGCCCCACGACTGGCGACGCCCGAATCAGGACGACCCCTTACACCCCGTAGAATGGCGGCCCGCCGAGGATCTGATTGCCCGGCCCGGACCGACGAATAGCGAATAGGAACATGACCGCACTTAGCTGGAATTTCCCCTACGCCTGGCCGCGCAGGCCTGTGCTCGCAGCGAATATCGTCGCCACCTCGCAGCCGCTCGCCGCCCAGGCGGGCCTCGGCATGCTGGCGGCGGGCGGCAACGCGGTCGACGCAATCCTTGCCACCGCGATCACCCTCACCCTCGTCGAACCGGTCTCGAACGGCATCGGATCGGACGCCTACGCCATCATCTGGGACGGCAAGCAGATGCACGGCCTGAATGCATCTGGCCGCTCGCCCGAGCGCTGGACGCCCGAATTCTTCGCCGGCCAGGGCGCGGTCCCGGTCCGCGGCTGGAACAGTGTCAGCGTGCCGGGCTGCGTGTCGGCCTGGCGCGCGCTGTCCGAGCGCTTCGGCAAACTGCCCTTCGAGAAGCTGTTCGCGCCGGCAGTACGCTACGGGCGGGAAGGTTTTCTCGTCTCGCCGACGATTGCAGGCCAGTGGGCTGCGCAGGCCGGAGAGCTGAAGGTGCAGCCGGGTTTTGCCGACGCCTTCATGCCGGGTGGGCGGGCGCCGACGGCGGGCGAACAATTCCGCTTTCCCGATCACGCCGCAACGCTCGAAAAAATCGCAGCCACCAAGGGAGAGGCGTTCTACAACGGCGAACTCGCGCAAAAGCTCGAAGCGCACGCGAAGGCGAACGGCGCGGTGATGACGGTTGCCGACCTCGCCGCGCATCGCCCGGACTGGGTCGACACGCTGACCATGGACTATCGCGGCTACACCCTGCATGAATTACCGCCGAACGGACAAGGCATCGTCGCGTTGATCGCGCTCGGCATCCTCGAGCACTTCGATGTTGCGAGCCATCCCGTCGATTCAGCCGATAGCGTGCACCTGCAGATCGAGGCCGTAAAGCTCGCCTTCGCCGACGCGCTCGCCTACGTAGCCGACCTCGACGCCATGCCATTCCCGCCGCAGCAAATGCTCGACCGCAGCTACCTCGCCTCGCGCGCGAAGCTGATCGACATGAAGAAGGCGCAGCCGTTCGCCGCCGGGACGCCGCCCGCGGGCGGCACGGTCTATCTCACCGCCGCCGACGCGTCGGGGATGATGGTGTCGATGATTCAGTCGAACTTCATGGGCTTCGGCTCCGGCGTGGTGGTCCCGGGCACCGGGATCTCGCTGCAGAATCGCGGCGCCGGCTTCGTGCTCAAGGAAGGCCACCCGAACCGCGTCGGACCGAGGAAACGCCCGTTCCAGACGATCATCCCGGGTTTCGTGACCAGGGATGGCAAGCCCGTGATGAGCTTCGGCGTCATGGGCGGCACGATGCAGCCGCAGGGCCACACCCAGGTCATGGTGCGGATCGCGGACTACGGCCAGAACCCGCAAGCCGCGACCGACGGTCCACGCTTTCGCTGGGTGAAGGGTCTCGATGTCAGCGTCGAGGGTGGTTTTCCCGCCGCAACCCTCGAAGCGCTCAAGCGCCGCGGGCACAACATGGTGACAATCAACGACTACAACCAGTTCGGCTGCGCGCAGATGATCTGGAAAATGGACGGCGGCTACTTCGCGGCGAGCGATCCGCGGCGCGATGGGCAAGCCGTGGGGTTCTAGAAGAAGCAAAAAGGGGTCAGACCCCTGTGGATAAGTCTTCCCCACTCTCGCGCCACGTAGGCATCAGCGACTTATCCACAGGGGTCTGACCCCGTTATCGCGTTGGAGTAAGCATGCTAAAAATCTGGGGCCGCAAAAACTCGGTCAACGTGAAGAAAGCGTTGTGGGCGCTCGAGGAACTCAAGCTGCCCTATGAGCGGACCGATGCCGGTTTGCAGTTCGGCGTCGTCAACACGCCCGAGTACCGCAAGCTGAATCCGAACGGTCTGGTGCCGACCATCGACGACGACGGTTTCATCCTCTGGGAGTCGCATGCGATCGTGCGCTACCTCGCCGCCAAGCACGGCGTGGGCAGCCTGTGGCCGACCGACCACCGCGTGCGCGCCGACGCCGACCGCTGGATGGACTGGGCGATCACCTTCGCCGCGGCATTGCGGCCGGTGTTCTGGAATCTGATCCGCACGCCTCCGGAAAAGCGCGACCTCAAGGCGGTCGAGGAAGGCACGCAGAAAGCAGGCGAGCTTGCGGCCTACGTCGATGCGCCCCTCGCTGAGCATCCCTACATTGCCGGCGACGCGCTGACGATGGGCGACATCCCGATCGGTTGCCATCTGCAGATCTGGCTCAATCTCGACATTGCGCGTCCGGCCGTGCCGAACCTCGAGGCCTGGTACCAGCGCCTCCGCACGCGGCCGGCCTACACGAAGATCGTCGACACGCCGCTATCTTGACGCGGTTGACGCGGTTGACGCGGCGAGCGCGCGCACGCGCCCGTAAAACACCTCGAAGTCACTCCCGGACTCCACGAACAAGCGGCGCAATTCCGGCACCCGCTGGGTGTAGGTGGCGATCGATGCGAGTAGCGCATTGTTCGGCGCGACCATGAAACGGTCGTAGCCACTGAACCCACCCCAGCGCGCCTTCAGCTGCGCATAACGCGTGGCAAGCGCGACGAATTCGACGCCCTTTCTCGCGCGCATCGCATCGACGCCGATCGGCGGTGCGTAGAGCCTCTCCAGTCGCGCGCGGGCGTCATCGATGAGCCCGATGAATTCGCGCTGTCGGGCCTGCGCGGCGAGAAATCCGTCGAGCGCGCCGTCACGTTCGGTCGACGCCAGCCAGCGCCGTACGCCCTCCTCCTCGACCACGACGGCGAACGACTCATTGAACGTTGAATCGTCCTCGACGTAGACGACCTGATGGGCGAGCTCATGAAAAATCAGACGCGCAAGCTGCGTGTCTCGATAATTGATGAAGGTCGACAGCAGCGGGTCATCGAACCAGCCGAGTGTCGAATACGCAGGAACGCCGGTGACCTGGGCGTCGAGCCCCCTGGCGCGCTGCGCGGCGGCATGGGTCTCGGCCGCGTCTTTGGCGAAGAATCCTCGATAGGACACGCAGCCCGCGACGGGGAAACAGGACTGCACCGCCTCGACCGAAAACTCGGGCGCGGCGACGACATTCCACACCGCGTATTTCCTCTCGAGCACCGCGTAGCTGCGATAACTCCCGTTGTCGGGCAGCTTCAGCGCGCGCGCGGCGAAATTGCGAATCGAGCTCGCCAGAACAAGCTGCGCGCGAAGCGCGGGCGGCGTCGCCGCATCGCCGATCACCTCGTCAACCGGCCGCGCTTTCGCCATCAACGCGGCATGACCGTCGATGGCCTGGGCATAGTAGGCGCTCGTCGCGCAGCCGCTGAGCACGACCGTGAGCGCGAGCAGGTACCCGCTAGCCCGCATGGGCGTCGAACCGGCCGCGCTCGAGAAAGCCGCGCACCGCGCGCGCAACGCGCGGCGAAACAATCATCTCGCTATGGCCGACGGGCAGGATCAACCGATCGCGCATCCCCTCGACCTCGGTTTCCTCGACCCGCACGACACCGTCGTTCGCCCCGGGAAGACGGCCGAACACGCGGCCCAAGCCGATTGGGCGCGTACCCGCGATGACGCCGAGCGGCTCGGCACGGCGCCAGCGCGCCGCCGGGCCTTCGTGCCACAGGGTTTCGCTCGCACCCATAATCCAGCGCCCCCAGTCGCTGTGCGCGAGCCGCCGTCCCGCCAGACAGCCCCGCGCCGGCGTGCCGAGGAGCACCGTATTGCCCAGCGCGAGTCCCGGCGCGCTTGCGAAGGCCTCCAGCGCGACCAGCCCGCCGAGGCTGTGGCCGACGATGTGCGCCCCCCGCGGTGCGCGGGCACGCACAAATTCGACAAACCGCGTGGCGTGCGCGGCGAGCGAGGCCTTGCGGCCGAAGTAGCCGAACAGATGCACGCGATGCCCGGCGCGCGCAAGCATCGCGCCAAGCGGCGTCATGACCAGCGCCGGAACCCAGAGTCCGTGCACCAGGACCACATCGCGCGCCGCCGCGTCCGTCATGGGCGGCGGGGCGTGAAGACGGTGAGTTGCAATCCAGCCAACAGTGCGGGCACACCGAACACCGCGTACGCAATCGCATAGCTTCCGGAGAGCGCGTGCGCCAGGTTGAACAATGGCGGCGTCACGACGACGCCGAGAAAGGTGAAAAACAGGCACCCGCCGGTGGCGCGGCTCGCGCGCTCGATGCCTGCGATGCGCGCGACCTCAGCGAGGAAAACGCCGTTCCAGCCAACCGCGGTCGCACCGAAGGCCGCGGCGAAAAGAAACAGCAGCCAGCCCGGCCAGTCGGGACCCGCAGCGAGGGTCGCGAACGCCGACGCGGCCATGCCCAGACCGAGCAAGCCGAGCATGCTGCGCCGTGACAGCAGGCGGTCCGCAGCCACGCCCCAGGCAAGGCGGCCGAGAACGCTCGCCGCCTGAGAGACCGCCATCACGAAGCCGGCGAATACCAGCGTCAGCGCAAAGGACGCGGTCAGAAAGATGACCAGGTAGGTCACCAGGGTGATCTGGACGCCACCGTAGACGAACGAGATCAGCGCCATCTCGCGCAGCCGCGGATCGCGCAGCACGAAACCGAGCGGCGCCAGGGCGGAACCGATGCCCACCGGCGCCTGCGGATCGAGGTTGACGTCGTAGCGCGCACGCACCGGTTCGATGAGCACCGCCAGCGCCGCACAGGCCACGCCGATCGCGAGCGCCGCGCCCTGCCAGCCGGCAAGCAGAATCATCGTCGGCACCAATGCGCCCGCAAGCATCCCGCCGGCGGGCACGCCGGTCTGCTTGATCGAGAAGGTGAGCGCGATCAGCGAAGGCGGCGCCGCGCGGGCGAGAATTTGCGAGCTGGCCGGCGTCGTCGGGCCGTAGCCGAGGCCGATCACGAACCCGCCGAGCATGACCAGCGGCAAGACGGCGGTCGCGCCCAACGCAAGCCCCGCGAGGCAGAGCATGAGCCCGACCTGGCTGACCCGGATTGGCCCGAAGCGCGCAACCCAGCCGCCCGCGGTCACCGAGCCGAGCATGCTGCCGAGATAGGCGAACGCAATGAAGTAGCCGACCGCGGCAGGCGAAACGTCGAACGCGAGTGCCGCCACCGGTGCCATGACCGGTGCGCTGTACATCGCAAAAGCAACCAGCGTCTGAATCCCAAACGTGGCCGCGAGCGGCAGCGCCACGGTGCCGAGGCCCGGCGCATGCGGCGGCGGCGGCACGCGCGGCACCGAGCGCTCCTCCGTCACCGCGGGTTTAGCTGTGACGCGCGGCAAGCTCGCGGGCCACGGCGAGCACCGCCCGCGCCCGGTGGACGACCGGGTAGTCGACCATCTGTCCGTCGACCTGGATCGCGGCCGAGCCTTGCGCTTCGGCGGCCGCAAACGCCGTGACGATGCGCTCGGCGCGCGCGATGTCCTCGCTGCTCGGCGCGTAGGCCGCGTTCACCGGTGCGATCTGGTCAGGATGAATGCACAGCCGGCCCTGGAAGCCCGCGTGCCGGCTGCGCGCGAGCGCCCGTTCGAAGGCCGCTGGCTCGCGCAGATGAAACCACGGGCTGTCGATCGGATTCTCGAGGCCCGCCGCGCGCGAGGCGAGCACGAGCCGGGTGCGCGCATCAGCGAGTTCGGGCTCATCGAGCGTTGGCGCCAGCCCGACATCGTTCGCATAGTCGGCGGCGCCAAAGGCGGCGCGTTTGACGCGCCATGGACCGCCATAGGGTCGCAGGCTTCTCGCCTGCAGGATGCGATCGACGCGCTGCATGCCGGCCGCAGTTTCGACAATCGGCATGAGATCGATCGAGCCTTCGGCGAGGCCGTGCTCGCGTTCGAGATTCGCGATCAACCAGTCGATCGCGTGCAGATCGGCGGCGCTCTCGACTTTCGGCAGCACGACGCCGTCAACGCCCGGGTGAATCGTCTCGACGAGATCCCGAAAGCAAAACGGCGTCGAGGGCGCGTTCACGCGCAGGTAGCCGCGGCAGGCGCGTGGCCGCCTGAGTGCCTCGGCGGCGAGCGCACGCGTGGCCGGCTTGTCGGACACGGCGACCGAATCTTCCAGATCCACGATCACCGCGTCGGCATCGAGTCCGAACGCCTTCTCGACGCGGCGCGCAACGTTGCCCGGCGCAAACAGAAACGAACGGCAAAGCGTCATTCCATTGTCTCCTCTTACTGTTCCGCCGTGATGGGCATGCGCTGGTCCCAGCGCGGGTACGGCAACGCCACGCTCGCGGTGGCAAACCGCGCCGGCCAGACGATCTCGCGACGCCCCTTCTGAATCTGAATCAGGATCGTCTGCATGCCGATCTGCTGGCCGGTTCCCGCCTGCGTGCGGTAGCGCCCGAGCGGCGTCTCCACATCGAGTTGTGCAAGCGCGGCGCGCAACTTTTCCTGGTCGACCGACCCGGCGCGCCGAACGGCCGCCTCAAGCACGCGGCAGGCGCTGTAAGCCTGCGCCGCGGCGAGCCCTGGATCACTCCCCCATTTTTCCCGGTAGGCCTGCACGAAGGCGTCGTTGCCGTGCGTGCGCAGTCCTGGCTCCCAGGCCGAGATACCGATCGCGTACTCGGCGTCCTGTCCGACGCGGCGTATAAACCCCGGGCTCTCGGCGCCGCGGGCGACGAAGATCGACGGGCTGTAGCCGAGGCGCTTGAAGCTGATCACCATGTTGGCGGCGTCGCGCGCCGACCCGAAGGCAACCCAGGCGCGCGCGTCCTGCGCCTTGGCCTGACGCACGAACGCGTCGAATTCCTCCGTGTCCGAATCGAAGGTCACCACCGCGCTCGCCGCGACGCGACGCCGCGCTGCCTCGGTCGCCAGTGCGTCGGCCATCTCGCGCGCGACCGGGTCGGCGCGCGCGATGACGAAGAGCTTGCCGGCTTTCCACTGCCCGGCCACGTCCAGTACGCCAGCGCCGTAGCGCGCGTACGGCGTCGCAACCTGGAAGACATAGTGCAAACCGCGTTTGTGCACCGAACCGGACGCGCCGGATCCGTTCACCATGACCCGACGCGCGCGCTCGGCGACCGCGGCCGAGACGAGCGAGGCCGCCGAACCGTAGGGTCCGACGAGTAGATCCGCCTTGTTTTCATCGATCAGGCGCTGGTACTGGATCGCCGCCTCGTCGGCGCCGGAACCGTCGTCTGCGAGGCGCACTTCGACCGGCCGTCCGATCAGCCCGCCGGCGGCGGCGACCTGCGCCTGCCACAACAGAATGCCCTTGCGATAGTCGGCCGCGAGATCGCGCGCGAGGCCCGTCTGCGACACGACGGCACCGACGACGATGGGCGCTTGCGCGAACGCGCCGCCCCCGAACGGCGCGCTCAGCGCCGCGAGCAGTGCCAGACAGCGCGCGCTCACCCGCCGCCTTTCAATAGTCGATGCGATCGTCGACGGCGTGTCCGCGCATCGGGATGAGCATCGAGCGCTCGAAGTTGATGAAGACCGTGCCGTCCGCTTTCCTCCCCGTGGTACGCACCGTGACGATGCCCTGGTGCGGGCGCGATTTCGATTCGCGCTTGTCGAGCACCTCCGACTCGGCGTAGACCGTATCGCCAGCGAACACCGGCGCGGTCAGCCGAATCTTGTCCCAACCGAGATTCGCCACCGTTTTCTGGCTGACATCCGCGACGCTCATTCCCGTAATGATCGACAGCGTGAGGGCGGAATTGACGATCGGCCGGCCGAATTCGGTACTCGCGCCGTACTCGGCGTCGAAATGCAGCGGGTGCTGGTTCATCGTCAACAGCGTGAACCAGGTGTTGTCGGCCTCCGAGATCGTGCGCCCGGGACGATGCTCGTAGACATCGCCGACCTCGAAATCCTCGTAGT
This sequence comes from Betaproteobacteria bacterium, assembly GCA_032125995.1. GTDB lineage: Bacteria > Pseudomonadota > Gammaproteobacteria > Burkholderiales > SG8-39 > SG8-39. The sequence goes on from JAQBBQ010000122.1 coordinate 12,009, forward strand.
AGCGCCCGGTCGAGGCGCGGTAGCGCTTCGGCCCGATCTCACGCGCGCGGCTGATCATTCGGGAATCCTCTGAGCCAAGGGTTTGGGCCACAAAGTACGGTGTGGGAAAATCGCCGTCAAGAAGCTTCCGGTCCGATTTCGCCAATGTCCGCCATCACCCAGACCCCTTTCGTCGAGACGCTCGCCGCAGCCGTCGGCGCCGCCCATGTGCTCACCGACCCAGACGACGTGGCACCCTACGTCGTCGACTGGCGAAAGCAGTACAGCGGCCCCGCGGAATGCGTCGTCCGACCCGCGAATACCGACCAGGTGGCGGCGGTGGTCGCGCACTGCGCGCGCGAAGGCGTCGCGATCGTGCCGCAGGGCGGGAACACGGGCTTGTGCGGTGGATCGGTGCCCACCGGCACGCGGCGCGAGATCGTGCTGTCGCTCGCGCGCATGAATCGGATCCGGGCGCTCGACCGGTTGAACGACACGCTGACGGTCGATGCCGGCTGCGTGCTCGCCGACATCCAGCGTGCCGCGCGCGATGCCGACCGCTTCTTCCCGCTGTCGCTCGGCGCCGAAGGCAGCTGCCGCATCGGCGGCAACCTGTCGACGAACGCGGGCGGGGTCAACGTGCTGCGCTATGGCAACGCGCGCGACCAGGTCCTCGGTCTCGAAGTCGTGCTGCCCGACGGCCGCGTGTGGGACGGTCTGCGCGGCCTGCGCAAGGACAACACCGGCTACGACCTGAAGCAGCTGTTCGTCGGCGCCGAGGGCACGCTCGGCATCATCACCGCCGCCGTGCTCAAGCTCTATCCGCTGCCGGTCTCCGGCGCGACGGCATGGTTGGGCATCGAGACGCCGCGCCACGCGATCGAGCTGCTTGCGCTGTTGCGTGCGCGCCTCGGTGATCGCGTGACCGCATTCGAACTGCTCTCGCGCCAATGCCTCGAGGTCGCGGTCGCGAAGATTCCGGGCACCGCCGATCCAATGACCACGCCATACCCCTGGTACGTCCTCGTCGAGCTGGGCGACAGCGACCCGGCCCCGGTGCTGCGGCAGCGCGCCGAACAGGCATTCGCCGAGTGTCTGGAGCTCGGCGCCGCGCGCGACGCCGTCCTCGCGCAAAGCAGTGCGCAATCGCAGGCGCTGTGGGCGATCCGCGAACGCATGCCGGAGGCGCAGTTCGAGAACGTAAAACACGATATCTCGGTTCCGTTGTCGAAGATCCCGGAATTCATCGAGCGCGGCGCGGCGGCGCTTGAGCGCGCCTTTCCCGGCATCGTGATCTTCGCCTTCGGGCACGCAGGCGATGGCAACCTACACTACAACGTCGGCTTCGCCGATCCGGCGGCGAATGCCGCATTGATGCGCCGACGCGAGGCGGTCAACGCGATCGTCTACGAAATCGTCGGCGCCCTGGACGGATCGATCTCCGCGGAACATGGCCTCGGGCAGTTGAAGCGCGACGCGATCCGCAACCACAAGTCGGCACTCGAACTCGAACTCATGCGCAGCATCAAGCAGGCGCTCGACCCGCAGGGCTTGATGAATCCCGGGAAGGTGCTTTAAGGGGCTGACCCCTTTCTTTGGGGTCAGACCCCTTAAAAAGGGTCAGACCCCCTTTTAGAAGTTCGTCGGCCGTCGCGCACCAAAAAGGGGTCTGACCCTAAGAAAGGGGTCTGACCCTTTTTCACTCCTCGCGCGCAAACACGATCGATCGCGCCGTGCCGTTCGCCGTGAGCGTGCCGACGATCTGGAAGCTCAGCACACGGCCGGAGAAACGCCCGGCCTTCGTCTGCCATTCGATCTGCGTGCCACGCAGCCGCGCGTTCGTGGTCGTGAACGGCGCCTCGCCGACCGCACCGTCGACGCCGATCTCCTGGAAATTCTGCGCGACGCGCAGGCGCCACTCGCCCTCGGGCTGTGCCGAATGCCACGTGCCGCGAACCTGCGCCGGCACCACCCAGTAGTACAGCGTCGCCGTGCGCCCCGCGTGTTCCCCCGTCAAGGGTATTTCGCGCGTCATGTCGGGCGCCCAACCGCTCATCGGGAAGGCGTGCGAGACGATGCGCGTACCGGGCGCAAGCTCGGCGAGAAACTTCGGCTGCAACTGGTCCATCAGCCAAGGGAGCAGATACGCCGTGACAACGCTGGCGCTCGACAGATCTGCCTTGAGCACGCCGCCGTGTACAAACGTCGTCAGCTGTTCCACGCCGGCGCCCTGCGCGTTCTCGCGTGCAACGGCGACGAGCTTGGGATCGAGTTCCACGCCGATGGCGCGTGCGCCGTAATTCTTCGCCGCCGCAATTACGATCCGCCCGTCACCCGATCCGAGATCCATCACCACGTCGCCGCGCTGCGTCTCGGCGAGCGCCAGCATGCGCTCGACCAGTTCCGGCGGCGTCGTGACGAACGGCGGCGTAATGTCGGTGCTCTGGGCGCTGACGCCGGCCGCGAATGCCACGGCCGCCAACGTCGTCGCAAGGCACGCCGCCAAGCGCCGGATCACGCGGGTCCTCGCGCCGATTCGAGCGGGCGGGCGCCCGGCATCAGGGCCCGCAGCCGCGAGCGAATGTCGCTGTCCGCCCAGTCGCGCGCCCCTATCGCCTGGTAGCGAACCCGACCGTCGGGCCCGATGATGAATGTCGTCGGCAGCGCGCGTGCGCCCCAGTCACGGGTGACCCGGTTGTCGACATCGAGAAGCAGTGGAAAGCGCATCGTCACGCTGTCCGCGAAGGCGCGCACCGCGTTCGCGTCTTCGCCGACGTTCACCGCCAGGACAGCAAAGGGCTCGCCGTCGAGCGAGCGCCGCAGGCGCTCGATGCTCGGCATCTCGGCGCGGCACGGGGCACACCAGGTCGCCCAGAAATTCACCAGGACGACGCGTCCACGATAGTCGGCCAACGCGTGTCGACTGCCGTCGAGCGCCTGCAGTTCGAGCGGCGGCGCTGCGCCGCCACGCCAGGGCACAAGCGATTGCGCACCCGCGCCAAGCGGCAACACGAAGATCCAGATGAGCAGCAGGCGTGCCAGCATTCGCGTGCAATTCGACAATACAAAACTCGGCGCAGGCCGGGCGTTGCATGATAACGCCTCGCGTCGAGGAACCGCCGCGCCGCCACCTGCACGCCGGCGGCCGCGAGCGGCCACCCACTATAATTCGCGCCGACGTGAAGCTCGAGCAGTTTCTTGCGCTGATGCCACCCGGCGAGCTGTGGGTATTCGGCTACGCGTCGCTCATGTGGTCGCCCGGGTTTCTTCACCGGGAGAAACGACGCGGTTTTGTCTACGGCTACCACCGGTCGCTGTGCATCTACTCGCACCGCCATCGCGGCACACGCGAGCGGCCCGGGCTCGTGATGGGTCTCTGCCATGGCGGATCGTGTTGGGGTATGGCCTACCGTCTATCGATCCGGACGCGACGCAATGTCCTCGCCACGCTGTGGCGGCGGGAGATGCGCAACTACGTCTATCTGCCCCGCGCCGTCGCGGTGCGCCTCGGCGGGCGCGTCGTACCGGCGCTGACCTTCGTCGCCGATCAGACCCATCATCAGTTCGCTGGCGACCTCAACATCGAGCGCACGGCAAAACTCGTCGCCCAGGGTCAGGGCGGACGCGGCCACAACGTCGACTACCTGCAGCGCACGCTGGCGCACATGGATGCGATCGGGGTGCGCGATCCGCACCTCGATCGCGTGCTCGTTCGCGCGAAAGCGTTATTGGGGTCAGACCCCCTTTAATAGGGTCAGACCCCTTTTCGATGTGCGACGGCCGACGATCTTCTAAAAGGGGGTCTGACCCTTTTTAAAGGGGTCTGACCCCGTTGCCCGCCGCATCCGCTCCAGCGCCTCGACCAGGCGCGACCGCTGGGTACCGAAATTGAGCCGGACGAACTGCGGGCTGCCGAACTGGGCCCCGGGCGAGAGCGCGACGCCGTGCTCGAGATAGTGGGTGAACGGATCCTTGACCCCCAGCCCCGTGGCATCGATCCAGGCGAGGTAGGTCGCCTCGGTATGCGCCATGACGAGGCCCGGCGCATCGGCCACCATCGCCTCGACGAGATCGCTGTTGGCACGCAGGTAGGCGAGCTGCGCTTCGAGCCAGGCCTGCCCGTCGCGGTACGCGGCCAGCGCACCGACATAGCCGAATACCGACGCGTCGTGCAGCGTCGCATGGTGATCGCTCGAGAATGCGGCGCGCAGCGTGGCGTCCTCGACGATCGCGAACGCGACGCCGGCCGCCGGAAAGTTGAAGGTCTTGTTGGGCGACATGAGCGTCACCGTGCGCCGCGAGATCTCGGGGGCGAGGCTCGCGATCGGCAGGTGCGGCTTGCCCGCGTCGATCAAAAGATCCGCGTGAATTTCATCCGAGCAGATGACGAGGTCGTGGCGCTCGGCAAGCGCCGCGAGGCGCCCGAGCTCGGCGCGCGTAAAGATCGTCCCGCCGGGGTTCTGCGGATTGCACAGAAACAGAAGCTTTGAATTCGGCCGTACCGCCTGCGCGAGCCGCGCTTCATCGAACACCCAGCGTCCACCCTCCAGGACGAGCGGTACGTCGTCATGTGCGCGCGGCGCAAGCTGGACGGCACGCTTGAAGTGCTGGTAGATCGGGGTCGGCACCAGGACGTGCTGGTCCGAGGTGCATAGGTAACGCGCCGCAAGATGCAGGCCCGGCACCACGCCCGGGAGAAATACGATCCAGTCCGGCTCGATCGTCCACCCGTAGAGCCGCTGCATGCGCTCGACGATCGCCGCGCGCAGCGCATCGGGCGGCGCGCTGTAACCGAATACGCCATGCGCGAGGCGCGCGGCGAACGCATCGAGCACCGCGGGTGGCGCGCGAAAGTCGGTGTCGGCGACCCAAAGCGGGATGACGTCGCGTCGGGCGTAGCGGTCCCAGCGCATGGCCCAGG
>JAQBBQ010000123.1:0-4479 GCA_032125995.1 Betaproteobacteria bacterium
CGCCCGGAATCGACCAACACGCCGCCGATCGCGATGCCATGTCCACCGAGAAACTTCGTCGCCGAGTGGTAGAGCAGATCCGCGCCGTGCTCGAAGGGCTTCATCAACCAAGGTGTGGTGAACGTCGAATCGACGAGCAGCGGCACGCCCGCTGCGTGTGCAATCGCCGCCACTGCGGGGATATCGAGCACGTCAAGACCGGGGTTGCCGAGCGTCTCGCCGAACACGAGTCGGGTGTTGTCCTTCAGCGCGCGGCGGAAATTCTCCGGGTCGTGCGGATTGACGAAGGTCGTCTCGATGCCGAAGCGCTTGAGCGTGTAGCCCAGCAGATTGTGCGAGCCACCGTAGAGCGAGCTCGATGCGACGACGTGACTGCCCGCGTCCATCAGCGTCACGATCGCGAGGTGCAGTGCGGCCTGGCCCGAGGCCGTTGCGATCGCCCCCACGCCGCCTTCCAGCGCGGCGACCCGCTCCTCGAGCACGGCCACGGTCGGGTTCGAGATGCGCGAATACACGTGGCCCGCGCGCTCCATGTTGAACAAGGAGGCCGCGTGCTCGCTGTCGCGAAACACGTAGGACGTGGTCTGGTAGATCGGCACCGCACGGGCACCGAAGGTTGCATCCGGCGTGTGCCCGGCGTGCAGCGCAAGGGTGTCGAAGCCGGGGTATTTGGGGCCTGCCATGGCTGGGGATCGGCGGTTGGTATTGCTAAAGACGGACGACGTTATGCGAGGGACGGTTACCTCAATCGAGGATCCGGGTCGATCGGGTTTAATTCAATCTCGTGATTTGGTAGAGGGGGTCGTAGATGGGGTCAGACCCCATTCAATGTTCGAAGGCCAACGATCATCCAAAAAGGGGTCTGACCCCTTTTGCCTGACCCCTTTTTGCCTTTCGGGGTCTGCCCCCCTCTACCAAAATCACGAGACCAGATAAGACAAAACCCACCGACGCGGCCGAACGCAGCCATCGCCCCTCAGACAACCCTCAGTGCAAATTCTTCCGCGACGGCCGCGTATAGGCCTCGAATGCGCGCTCTGACGGCTTGCCCTCTGGCCCGCGTTCCCTCCATTGGCGAGCGAAGAGTTCGGTCATCAAGGCGAGCACTTCGGCGGTGGCGTCCTTGTCGAACTGACGCTCGAGCAGGCCGGTGACGTCCTCGATCATGCAGTGCCGCTGCGCCTCATGGATCGCCTGCGGAGTCGGGCCGACGAACAGCAGGCGCGATTCCTGATCGCCGTTCTCGTGATAAAGGGTGAGGTCGACTTCGACCGCCTCGAAACAGTAGTGGCCGAGGCTGTCTAGCGATTCCTCGAGCGCACGATAAAAACTGCGGCCGATCTCCCCGGTCCAGCACAGACGCAGCAGCAGTTCCTTGTCGTCGTAGCGGATCCCCGGCTCGTCCGGCTCGAGGCTCTTCACGTCGCTCAGATTCTCGGCGTCGAGATAGGTCAGCCAGGGCATCAGCGCCTGCTCGAGCTGCTTACGAGAAACACCTTCGAAAATAGGGATATCGGCGTGGACGTGTACTTCGAGCCGCATGGCGTGAACCTCAGCGGTAGATGGTGACGCATTTTATCGGAAAATGGCGTCTTGCCTTCGTTTTGGACGCTGCGGATGCTGCCCGACTACGCTGGCGGCAGTTTACTGAACCTCATGGCGACCCTCGCGGCGGCGCGCGGCGCGCCGCCGCGGCATGCCCCGCTCACCGCGCTGCCGCCCGCCCGGCTCGCCGACGCGCGCACGATCGTCCTCGTGATGATCGACGGCCTGGGCGACAGTTTCCTCGCGCGGCACGGCGCAGGCGGCGAGCTCGCGCGCCGGCAGGTTGGGGCAATCACCTCAGTCTTTCCGTCCACCACCGCGAGCGCCATTACGACGAGCTATACCGGTTGCGCGCCGCTCGAGCACGGCCTGACGGGCTGGTTCACCTACTTTGGCGAAGCCGGGTGCGTGGGCGCGCCGCTGCCGTTCCAGTCGCGCGGGGACAAGCGCTCGCTGCGCGCGCGCGGGCTTGCACCGGAGCACGCGTTCAGGAGCCCATCGCTGTTCGATTCCCTTGCCACGCGCTCGATCGTCGTCACGCCGCAGCGCATCGTCGATTCGGACTACACCCTTCATCACTGCGGCCGGGCCGAGCGGCGGCCCTACGAAGGCCTGGATGAATTCGTCGCAGCGACCGAAGCCGCGGTGAAATCAGACGCCGAGGCGAAGTTCGTCTACGCCTATTGGCCCGACTACGACTCGACGTCACACCAGCACGGGCACGAGAGCCCCGAGGCGCTCGCCCAGCTCGCCGCGTTCGATGCGGCGTTCGGCAAGCTGCTGGCGCGCCTGGCCGGCACCGAAAGCATCGTCATCGCCACGGCTGATCACGGCTTCGTCGATGTCGCGCCGGAGGAATCGCTCGAACTCGCGAACGCCCCTGGGCTCTCGCCGCTGCTCCGGTTTCCGCTCTGCGGCGAGCGGCGGATCGCCTACTGCCATGTGCAGGAAGGCCGCATAGCCGAATTCCTGCAACGCGCAACGGACTGGCTCGGCGCGCGCGGCGTCGCGCGTCCGAGCCACGCGCTCGTCGACGAAGGCTGGTTCGGTCCCGGCGATCCGCACCCGAGGTTCGCGGAACGGATCGGCGACGTCACCCTCGTCATGAACGGGCGGTATACCATCAAGGACTGGACGCCGGGCGAGGGCCGGCATCTGCACATCGGCAATCACGGCGGCACGAGCGAAGAGGAAATGCGCGTGCCGCTGGTGATCGCAGCCACCTGAGAATCGCGAACAGAGGACATCGGCAATGAAGGCAACCGTGAACGGCATCGAGGTGTACTACGAACTGCATGGCAAGGAAGGCGCGCCCTGGCTGACGCTCAGCCACTCGCTCGCCTGCAGCGTGCGGATGTGGGACGAGCAGATCGCGACCTTCAAGGACCGCTTCCGGATCCTCGCGTTCGACACCCGCGGCCACGGCCAGAGCGCCGCGCCCGCCGGCGACTACACGCTCGAGCAGATGGCGGATGATCTGAAGGGACTCCTCGATCACCTGAAGATTTCAAAGACGCACTACTGCGGCCTGTCGATGGGCGGCATGATTGGCCAGACCTTCGCCTTGAAGTATCCCGGCATCCTGCAAACGCTGGTGCTTGCCGACACCTCGAGCCGCATTCCGCCCGAAGTCGGGCCGATGTGGGAGGAGCGGATCAAGATCGCCCAGTCGCAGGGCATGCAGCCGCTGGTGCAGCCGACGCTCGAGCGCTGGTTCACGCCGGCCTATCGCAGCGCGCACCCCGAGGCCATGAAGCGGGTCGGTGCGCTGATCGCGAACACGCCGGTGCCGGGCTACGTCGGCTGCTGCCGCGCGATCCCGAAGCTCAATCTCACGGCGCGGCTGAAGGAGATCAAGGTGCCGATCCAGATCATCGTCGGCGCCGACGACCAGGGCACGCCGGTCGCGATGTCGAAGCTGATCCACGAGAACGCCCCGGGCTCGCGGCTCGACATACTGCCGAGCGCGGCGCACCTATCGAACATCGAACAGCCGCAGGCGTTCGATCGCGCGTTGGGGGATTTTCTGCCGGGATAGGGAATCCTATCGTCCGAGCCGCTCACGCCAGTAGCCCGGCCGCCGCATGCCGCGGCAGGCTCATCCGCAGGCTCCGCCGAGCAGGCCGGCCTTCAGGTCCGCATTGGGCGGGCGCGACCCGAGCCAGATCGCGAATAGCGCACGCGCGAAATCGTCGCCTGCGATCGTGCCTTTGACCGCACCCTTGACCGACACCTGGACGCCCGCGCCCGGCTTGTGGTGCATGCCGAGCTGCTCGCCTTTCTTCACGTCGGTCATCATCGCCTTGAACGCGTCGATGCGCGACTTGAGCGCGGCGAGCTGACCCCCGGCGTTGTTCTCGAATCCCTCGTCCCAGCCCTTACTCAGGTCCGCGCCGCCCACGTCGCGTACGAATTGCAGCACCAGCCGCTTGGGCGCGTTCGACTTGAGGATCGCGTTCGCATCGCTGGAGGTCTGCGCAAGGTAGAGTGCGCCGACGTAAACGTTGATGTTCAGGAACGTCGCCTGGCGTAGGCCGAGGCCGTTCAGCTTGAGCGTCGCCCCGTCCGCTTTGATCTGATCCGGAAACGATACGCCCTCGCATCCCTTGGCCTGCGCCGCGCCCGCACTGAGTATCGCGAACAGGCCCGCCAACAAGCCCCAATAGACTCGGTTCATGTCGTGTCCCCCTGTCCAGCCGCCCTGGCGCGGGACCGGTTCCCGCGCTTTGCGCGCATGGATCGTACCTTGATTTCGTGGTTTATAGCCGCTACACGACGTGCGTCGGGAGCCCGAAAAGGTGTCAGGAACCTTTTCGGGGTCAGACCCCCTTTTCTCTTACCGACCGCCAACGGTCATCCAAAAAGGGGTCTGACCCCAAGGAAAAGGTTCCTGACACCTTTTCCTACGCTACAACCCCGCCGCAAACTCCAATA
>JAQBBQ010000124.1:0-2857 GCA_032125995.1 Betaproteobacteria bacterium
GGCAGTCGATTCGACGCTTTTTTATCCGCTCGCCTTTTACAACAGCGGGATCATCCCGAACGAGGCGCTCCCGACGATGATGCTGGTGCAGTTCGTCGCCAAGGTGGGCGTCGAGGTGCTGCTGACGCCGGTGACCTACAAGATTGTCAATGTGCTGAAGCGCGCCGAGCACGAGGATTACTACGATCGGCGTACGAACTTCAATCCGTTCGCGTTGAAAGTATGACGAGGCAAATGGGGTCAGACCCCTGTGGATAACTCCGGAGGAAAGGGGTCAGACCCCATTTGCCTCGTCATACTTTCAACGCGAACGGATTGAAGTTCGTACGCCGGTCGTAGTAGTCCTCGTGCTCGGCGCGCTTCAGCACATTGACGATCTTGTAGGTCAGCGGCGTGAGCAGAACTTCGACACCCACCTTGGCGACGAACTGCACCAGCATGATCGTCAGGAGCGCGTCGTTCGGGATGATCCCGCTGTTGTAAAAGGCGAGCGGATAAAAGAGCGTCGAATCGACTGCCTCGCCGAAGATCGTCGAGCCGATCGTGCGCGTCCACAGCCACTTGCCACGCGTGAGAATCTTCATCTTGGCGAGCACGTAGGAATTGACGAATTCGCCGCAGAAGTAGGCGATCATCGACGCCCCGGCGATGCGCCAGGTGGTGCCGAACGCGACTTCGTAGGCCTTCTGATGTTCCCAGAACGGCGCCGGCGGCAGCGCCACCACCACCGCGGCCATGAAGGCCGCAAAGCCCAGCCCGGCGAACCCCGCCCAGATGACGCGCCGCGCGCGCGCATAGCCATAGACCTCGGTCAGGATGTCGCCGAAGACATACGAAATGGGAAAGAACAGCACCCCCGACCCGAAGGCCACGGCACCGAGTAACGGCAACTCGACCTGGGCGATCTTCGCCGGACCGATCAGATTCGAGCAGATCAGGATCGTAACAAACGCCGCCATCACGAACTCGTAATAGCGGTAGCTGCGGCCCTGCGTGGTCATGCGCGCCTCAGGGCAGCCGCGGCGCGTAGTCGCGCGCGTCGTCGTCGAGTTCGACACGCATCGCGTCGAGCATGCGCCCGACCATGCAGTAGAACGCGGCGGTAATGCAGAGCTCGACGAACTCGCTGTGATCGAACTCGCGCGACAGCTCGGCGTAGACCGCGTCGCTCATGTCGCCCGCGGTCACCGCCTCGGTCAGCAGCAGCGCTGCGCGCTCGCGCGCGTCGAACTCCTTCGAGTCGCGCCAGTTGGCGAGCGCGGCGATCTGCGCCTCGCGCACGCCCGCCTTGCGTGCCATCTTGAGGTGCTGCGCCCATTCGTATTCGGAGTGCTGCAGCTGGCCACTGCGCAGGATCATGAGCTCGCGCAGCACGCGCGGCGTACGGCTCTCATGGCGGATCGAATTGGCGAACTCGGTCCACGCCGCCACCAACGCCGGGTGGTTGCCCAGCATGCGGTAGAGGTTGACCGGACGCCCCCAGAGTTCCTTGAGGCGTTTCGCGAGCTTGGGTTCGAACTCGGCAAATGGGACGCGTTGCATGGGAAAATCCGCAAAAGTCGCCTTATAGCACGAACCCATGAGCACGCCAGCCAAGAGATCCGCGGAGTCGGATACCGCCTCGCTTGCCCGCGATTTCGACCTCGCGCAGGCACCCGCGGATTTCATCGACGATCCCTATCCCTATTTCGCTGCGCTGCGCACGCATGACCCGGTTCACTCGATGCCGGGCGGCATACTGCTTACGCGCTACGACGATATCATCGCGGTGTACCGCGATGCACGGGCGAGCTCGGACAAGAAGGTCGAGTTCCGGCCGAAGCTTGGCGACACGCCGCTTTACGAGCACCACACGACAAGCCTGGTGTTCAACGATCCCCCGCTGCACACGCGGGTGCGACGCATCATCATGGGCGCGCTCAACCAGAAGGCGATCGCACGCATGGAAGCGGACGTTGTGCGCCTTGTCGACAGCCTGCTCGAGCGCATGGCAGACGCACATGAGATGAACTTCATCGACGCGTTTGCGGCCGAGATCCCGATCGAAGTGATCGGCAACCTGCTCGGCGTGCCGAAGAGTGACCGCGGCCCGCTGCGTGGCTGGTCTGTCGCGATCCTGTCGGGACTCGAACCGACCCTGACGCCCGAAATGCACGCCCGCGGCAATCGCGCGGTGACTGAATTCCTCAACTGTCTCAAGACGCTGGTCGCAGAGCGTCGACGCAAACCCGGCAACTACGACACCGACGTGCTGACTCGCCTCATCGAGGGCGAAAAGGACGGCGAACGTCTCTCCGAGACCGAGCTCTATCACCAATGCATATTCATGCTCAACGCGGGCCACGAGACGACGACCAACCTGATCGGCAACGGCATGTGGCTGCTGCTCACCCATCCCGAGGCACTGGCACAGCTGCGCACCAATCCCGCGCTCGTGCCGAGCGCAGTCGAGGAGATGCTGCGCTTCGAAGGACCGATTCAGCTTAACAATCGCCGGCTCACCGCACCGATGGCGCTTGGTGGCAAAACACTTGTCGACGGCACCTCGATTACGATCTCGATCGGCGGCGCGAATCGCGATCCGGCCCAGTTTCCTGATCCCGACAAATTCGATGTCGCGCGCAAGCCCAATCGCCATCTCGCCTTCGGTCAGGGCGACCATGCCTGTTCGGGCATGAACGTCGCACGCATGGAGGGCCGCGTCGCGTTCAGCCGGCTGCTCGCGCGTTTTCCGAAGATCGAGCTCGCCGGTGAACCCGAGCGCGACCGACGGATTCGCTTCCGTGGTTTTCGTAAGCTGCCGGTTCGAGTTTAATAGGGTCAGACCCCTGTGGATAACTCAAAAGGGGTCAGACCC
>JAQBBQ010000125.1:0-6671 GCA_032125995.1 Betaproteobacteria bacterium
TTCGAGCCGGTGCCGCGCATGCCGAGCACGTGCCAGTCGTCGACGATCTCGAAGTCCTTGCGCGGCACGAGGCACATGCGGTGGTCGATGACCTCGTCGCCGTCCTTGACCGTGACCGCGAGCATGTTCCAGGTCGCACCATCGACGCCGCTCGAGAAGTTCCAGTAACCGTCGATGACGAAACCGCCGTCGACCTTGCGCGCACGGCCCTGCGGGTAGGCGATGCCCGATGCGATCAGCGCGTCGGGGTTCTCGTCCCAGACCTCGACCTGGGCACGCTCGTCGTACATCGCGAGCATCCAATGGTGGATCGCAAGGTTCGCCCCGCTCCACGCGGTCGAGGTGCAGCCGCGGCCGAGCTCGGCGGGAAGCTCGAACATTGCGAGGTAGTCGAGCTCCATGCCGCCCCAGCGCTTGGGCTGCGTCATGCGCAGGAGCCCGCTTGCATGCAGGTCGGCCTCGGTCTCGGGCAACAGCGCACGGAAGTCGTCGCAACGCGCGGCGCGCTCGCGCAGTACCGGGACCAGCGCACGCGCGCGCGCCAGCGCCTCGTCGTAGCCGACGTTGGAAAAGTCGCGGCGCTCGAGCGCTACCGCCTTCTTCGCCACCGGCGCGCTCACGTCGTGGCTTCGGCGCGCGGCATGCTCGAGTAGTTCTCGGCGCCCTCCGCCCACTCGGAAACGTCGGTGACGCCGAAAAAGTTGAGCTCGATCATGAGGCCATTCGGATCGCGCACGAAGAGCTGGTACAGCTGCGACTCGGGCAGGTAGCGCGGCCGGAACGGAACGTCGATTCTCTTGAAATACGCCGCCATCGCTTGCGGGTCGGTCGCGACAAATGCAATGTGATCGATGACGCCGGTATTGTCGGTGGCGGCGTTCGGCGGCGTACCGATGTAGTACAGGCCGGCTTGCTCGACGCCGTGCAATGCGACGTGAACCTGAATCTTGCCGTCGATTCCCAGCCAGTAGCCCGGGAACGGAAACTCCGGCCGCGGCATGACCTCGAAGCCGAGTACCTTGACGTAAAAATCTTTCGTCGCCTCGATGTCGTTGGCGCGCAGGAGGAAGTGGTTCAGGTCCGTGACAGGCACTTGGTTGTCCCCTTGTTCACGCCGGGGCGGGATCGGCGAGCGTGAACTCGCGTGCCGCCGACGAGTGCGACAGGATGATTTCCGCGGGTTCGGTGCCGGCGTTGCGCAGCCCATGCACCGCCCCGCGCGCCACCACGGTGCGATCGCCCGCGTCCAGCATCTCCGCTGCGCCGTTCGACGTGCATTCCACGCGCCCGCGCACCACGTAGACCGCCTCCTCGCAGTTACCGTGAATGTGCACGTCGGTGCCTTTGCCCGGGGGCAGCGACATCCGCGCGAGCGAAATCTCCTTGCTGTTGCCGATCTCGGCGCCGGCGAGCCATTCGATCACACCCCAGGGAAACTCCTGCCTGACGATCTTTTGCGCGGCCTGTTTCATGCGATTCTCCTGGAGGGTCTAGCGTGTAGGGCGGGCCGGGTCAGATCTTGCCGAGCGCCTTAAGGATACGCTCGGGCGTGAAGGGTTGCACGTTGACATGTGCGTCGAGCGGCGCGAGCGCGTCGTTCAGCGCGTTCATCACCGCCCCCGGCGCGCCCGCGGTGCCCGCCTCGCCCACCCCCTTGGCGCCCAGTTCGGACTGCTTGGTCGGCGTCGAGACGTGCGCGATCTCGATGTCCGGCGTGTCGCCGGACATCGGCAGGAGGTAGTCGGCGAGTGAGCCGTTCAGCAGCTGACCCTCGGCGCTGTAGAGGCATTCCTCGAGCATCGCCGCACCGATCCCCTGCACGATGCCACCGCGGATCTGCTCATCGACCAGGAGCGGGTTGATCACCGTGCCGCAGTCCTCGACACACCAGTGCTTGAGCAGCTTGACCAATCCGGTGTCGGTGTCGACCTCGACATAGGAGGCCTGGATGCCGTTGGTGAACGTGAAGCCGTACTCGCGCGGCGTGTAGTGGCGCGTGGCGGTCAGCTCGGGCTGGAACGTCATCGGCAGCGTGTCGGGACGGAAATAGCCGATGCGGCCAACTTCGGCCAACGGCAACTTTTCTTCGCCGCTTGCGCGATCGACTACCGCGTTGGCGCGTACATCCAGCGTGTCGCGCTCGACGTTCAGGACCGCCGCGGCGAGATCGAGGATATTCGAACGCAGCGCCTTGCCCGCCTGCAGCACGGCCTCGCCGCCAATGCCCGCACCGCGTGACGCCCAAGTGCCGCCGCCGTAGGGCGTGACGCCGGTGTCACCAGTGATCACGCGCATCTTTTCGATCGTCACGCCGACCGCGTCAGCGCAGACCTGCGCGAATATGCCCTCGGTGCCCTGGCCCTGCTCGGTGACGCTCACCAGGCAGGTGACCATGCCGGTCGGCTCGAGCCGCACGGTGGCCCCATCCTGCGCCGAAATGCGTGCGCCGCCCACGCCGTAGAACGCGGGCGACGGATTGGTCACTTCGATCATCGCCGCAAGGCCGATGCCGCGGTAAATGCCCTTCTTGCGCAACGCCGCCTGCTCGGCGCGCAGCCCCTTGTAGTCCATCAGCGCGAGCAGTTTGTCCAGGCATTGGTGGTGCGAAAGCTTCTCGAACTTAAGCCCCGAAGGAAAGCTGTACGGATAGGCGTCGTCGGCGATCAGGTTCTTGCGCCGGAATTCGGCCGGATCCATGCCGAGCTTGCGCGCCGCCGAATCGACGATCCCTTCTGTCAGCGCGACCGCGATCGGGTGACCCACCGCGCGGTATTGGCAGGTGACGTTCTTGTTGGTGAACACCACGTTCAATTTTGCGCGGTAGGCCTGGTGCGCGTAGGGCCCGCCGGTCAGGTTCACCACCTGGTTGCCCTCGATGCCGCTGGTGCGCGGGTAGACCGAGTACGGCCCGATCGCGGTGAGGTCGTCAAGGTCGAAGCCGACGATGCGCCCGTCCTTCATGCAGGCGAGGCGCACGGTCACTTTGTGCTCACGGGCGTGGATGTCGGTGAGGAAGGATTCGAGCCGGTCGGCGATGAATTTCACCGGCCGGCGCAGCATCACCGAGAGCGCCGCAGTGGCCATTTCGTCTGGATAGACGTGCACCTTGATGCCGAAAGAGCCGCCAACGTCCTTGCAGATCACGCGCACGTTGGCCTCGGGAATATTGAGGTGGCGCGAGAAGATGTCCTGCATCATGTGCGGCGCCTGCGTCGCCTGGTACACGGTCAGGCTGTGCTCGGCCGCGTTGTAGTCGGCGAGGATCGCGCGGCCCTCGAGCGTGACACCGGTGTGGCGGCCGAAGCCGTAGGTCTCCTCGACCACGAGGTCGGCCTGCTTGATGGCGGCGTCGAAGCCTTCGGTCTCGAAGCTGCGGGTAAAGCAGAGGTTGTCGCCAAGCTCGGGATGGATGACGCTGCGGTTGGACAGCGCGTCCTCCATGTCGGTGACCACCGGCAGTTCTTCCCACTCGGCGCTGACATGGCCGAGCGCGTCCTCGGCCTGGGCGCGCGTCTCGGCGACGATCGCCGCCACCGCCTCGCCCTGCGAGCAGGCACGGTCGATCGCCACCGCGTGCTGCGGCGGCGACTTGATGCCCTTCAAGTGAGCGAGCACGCCCACCCAGGGCGTGCAGTACTCGGCGATCGCGCGCCCGTCGAACGCCGCGATCACGCCCGGCTGACGTGCCGCCTGCGAAAGGTCGAGCTTTTTGATGCGCGCATGCGCGTGCGGACTGCGGAAGAACACCACCTGCGCGAGCCGGGGCAGCTTGAGGTCGTCGACGTAGGTGCCGCGCCCCTGCAGCAGGCGCTTGGCATTGGCGCGCGGCACGCTCTGCCCGATATAGCCGACCTGGGTCTCGGTTTTTGCCGGCGCCTCGGGTTTCTCGGCGACCGGCGCGACGGGCGCGAGCTGCGTGAAATCGGCGCGGTCGTTCATCGGCCCAACGCCTTGCGCGGCGTGCGCAGCACGTTTTCGACCGCATCGATGATCGCGTGGTACCCCGTGCAGCGACACAGGTTGCCCGACAGGTACTCGCGGATCTCGTCGCGCGTCGCCGTCGGGTGCTTGGTGATCAGGTCCTGCGCGGTGAGCAGCATCCCCGGCGTGCAGTAGCCGCACTGCAGCGCGTTGCGCTCGTGGAAGGCCTGCTGCAGCACCGCGAGCTCGCCCGAATCCGACAGCCCCTCCACCGTATCGACGCGCTTGCCGTCGGCCTGCACCGCGAGCGTCAGGCAACCGCGCCGGATCTCGCCGTCGACTCTTACCGTGCAGGCGCCGCAGACGCCGTGCTCGCAGGCGACGTGCGAGCCGGTGAGTCCCAGCTCTTCGCGCAGGTAATCGATCAGGTGCTGGCGCGGGGCGACGCGACGCGTCACCGGCGTGCCGTTCACCGTAATCGTCGTTTCAAGCAATTCTTCCACCGGTCCGCTCCTTGGGATCAGGCGGCGAGCGCCGCGACGGCGCGCGCGACTAGCACGCGCGCCAGATGCCGCTTCGCCTCGGCCGAGGTATAGAGGTCGGCTTCCGGCGCGAGGTCGCGATCGAGCGCGTTCTGCGCCGTGCGCAGCACATCGTCAGTCGGCGCCTTGCCTTCGAGCGCGGCCATCGCGCCAGCCGCGCGCACCGGCGTCACGCCGACGCCGAGATAGACCAGCCGCAGGCCCGAAAGCGTCTTGCCCTTTTGCAGCGCACGCGCCGCGAGACCGACGATCGCGTAGTCGCCGCGCCGGCGTACCAGTTCGAGAAACACCTGGCGCTCACCGGTCGCGGCGCAGGGAAACTCGACTGCCGTGACGAGCTCGCCGGCGCCGAGCGCCGTCGTGTAGAGATCCTTGAAAAACGCCGCCGCTGCGATGCGCCGCTCACCGGTGCTCGATGCGACGACGATCTGCGCCTCGAGCGCGACGCAGCAGGCAGGCCATTCGGCTGCCGGGTCGGCCATCGCGACCGAACCGCCCAGCGTGCC
The DNA here is from genome assembly GCA_032125995.1 of Betaproteobacteria bacterium. GTDB lineage: Bacteria > Pseudomonadota > Gammaproteobacteria > Burkholderiales > SG8-39 > SG8-39. Next base: position 4,970 of record JAQBBQ010000125.1, read on the forward strand.
CGCGTTGCGAATCGCGACATGCGCAATGTGCGGTGCCGCCTGCGCCAGCAAGGGCGCGTGTTTCGCCACCAGTTCGGACTGCTCGATCGCGCGGTGCGTCGCGCGAGCGCCGATCACCAGCGTTTTGCCTTTTAGCGTGATGCCTTCGAGCCCCGGAATCGCGCCGATGTCGATGAGGATTTCCGGCGCCGCGAGGCGCATGTTGAGGGTGGCGAGCAGACTCTGGCCGCCCGCGAGTACGCGCGCGTTCTCGCCATGCTGGGCGAGCAGGACCGACGCCTCCTTCAGCGTGCGCGGCTTCGCGTAGGCGAATGCTGGCGCCTTCATGCCTGATGCTCCTCCTCGCCTCGATTATGCCCGGACTCGGCAAGTCTGACCAAGGGGGCGCTGCCCCCTTGCGATCCCCCGACCCTGGACCATGCGCTGCTCAAGTCGATGACTTGAGCAGGGCTTTACTAGGCCTTAAGACGGTAGCCCGTTTTGAAAATCCACCACACGGCGGCAAGGCAGACCGCGAGGAACGCCGCCGTCATCGCAAGGCTGGTGCCGATGTGCACGTCGGCGATCTCGTAGAAGCTCCAGCGAAAGCCGCTGACGAGATAGACGACCGGATTGAACAAGGTCACCGTCTGCCACGCGGGCGGCAGCACATCGATCGGATAAAACGTGCCGCCGAGGAAAGTGAGCGGCGTAATGACGAGCAGCGGTACGAACTGCAGCTGCTCGAAACCATCGGCCCAGATGCCGATGATGAAGCCGAGCAGGCTGAAGGTCACCGACGTCAGCACGAGGAACGTGAGCATCCACAGCGGATGCGCGATCTCGAGCGGCACGAACAGGCCCGCCGTGGCCAGAATGATCAGGCCGACGACGATCGACTTGGTCGCCGCCGCGCCGACGTAGCCGATGACGATCTCGAAGGCCGACACCGGCGCCGAATGGATCTCGTACATGGTGCCGGTAAAGCGCGGGAAATAGATGCCGAACGAAGCGTTCGAGACGCTTTGCGTCAGCAGCGTCAGCATGATCAGCCCCGGCACGATGAAGGCGCCGTAGCTCACCCCCTCGACCTGGGCGATGCGGGTGCCGATCGCGGCGCCGAAGACGACGAAGAACAGTGACGTCGCGACCACCGGAGCGACGATGCTTTGCAGCAGGGTACGCCCGGTGCGTGCCAGCTCGTAGAGGAAGATCGCGCGGATGGCGTAGAGATTCATTGATCCTGCCTCACCAGGTCGACGAAGATCTCCTCGAGCGAGCTTTGCGTCGTATGCAGGTCCTTGAAGCCGATGCCGGCCAGCGCGAGGTCATGCAGCAATTCCGATATGCCAATGCGCTCGCCCTGGGTGTCGTAGGTGTACACGAGCTCACGGCCGTCGGACGCGAGGACGAGATGGTGCGCAGCGAGCGTAGGCGGCACGGCGTCGAGCGGCGCATGCAGCTGCAGCATGAGCTGCTTCCTGCCGAGCTTTTGCATCAGCGCGGCCTTGTCGTCGACGACGACGATTTCGCCCCGGTTGATGACGCCGATGCGGTCGGCCATCAGCTCGGCCTCCTCGATGTAATGCGTCGTCAGGATGACCGTGACGCCCGAGTCGCGCAGCTGCCGCACCGCCTGCCACATGCCCTGACGCAACTCCACGTCAACGCCGGCGGTCGGTTCGTCGAGGAACAGCACCTTTGGCTCGTGCGCCAGCGCCTT
>JAQBBQ010000126.1:0-4672 GCA_032125995.1 Betaproteobacteria bacterium
CCAATGGACTCAATTCCACTATGGGAGTAAAGACCGCCAGTAAGATTCCTGCCGCAGCACAGACTAAAGCTCCGATCCATCTTCTCATTTCTGTCAGACCCTTTCATGATTCGATAACGATTGAGATTCCGAGCATAGGAAAAGACAGAGTCTTATGGAAGAGAATTGAGTGGTGTCGCCGACCGTGACGCCGACGACCAGGCCCAGCGTGAACAGGCTGTTGACGATGCGCTGGCCGTATTCGGTCTTCTTGGCGAACTCCTCGTCCAGGTGCAACGGCTGCGGATTGTGGGTCATCGCGCAGAACAGGATGTTGTCCATCTCGGTGACCGTACGCGTCAACGCATGCTTGAACTCCATGCCCGGCTTGAAATCTTCGTAATAGAGACCTGCCATGTCGCTGCTCCCCTGACCATTGAATCCGCGAATGCCCAAGGCATCGCCAATGTCTGGAATTCTAGAATGGCGCGCGAATCCCGGGGTATATTCCGGCGCTCGTCAACGGCATAGCACCGCAAGCCCGAGCGAACCACGCCCCATGGCAAAACTCACCCCCAGCGGACAGATTCTCGGTGCCACCATCGAGGGGCTTGACCTGTCGCGTGCGCTTGACGACGCGGCGCTCGCCCTCATCACCGAGGCGCTTGGCAAACACGGCGTGCTGCGTTTCCCGCGCCAGCAGCTCGACGCCGCGATGTTGCGCAGTTTCAGCGCCTGCTTCGGCGAACTCGAAATCAATGTTGCGAACACCTTCCAGGAGCCCGGCATCCCCGAGGTGATGGTGCTCTCGAACATTGCCGAGGACGGCCGGCCGATCGGGCTCGCGGACGCCGGCCAGGACTGGCACACCGACATGTCCTACAGCCGGACGGTCGCCTTCGCCAACGTGCTGTACGCGATCAAGGTCCCGCAGCGCGACGGCCGCTCGCTCGGCGCAACCGAGTTCAGCAGCATGCACGCCGCCTACGAGGCGCTGCCCGACGCCCGGCGGCGCAGCCTCGAGGGCATGACGGTCCTGCACGACTTCAACAAGTTCTGGGAGATGATGCGGCGCGAAAAGGGCAGCAGCCGCCCACCGCTCACCGACGCCCAACGCCGCGCGAAGCCGCCGGTGTCGCATCCGATCTTCCTCACCCATCCCCTCACCGGCCGCAATGTGCTCTATGCCAACCCGGGCTACGCGATGCGCATCAACGAGCTGCCGCAGGACGAAAGCGACGCGACGTTGGCATTCCTCTTCGAACACCAACTGAAGCCTGAATTCCGTTACCGCTTCCACTGGCAAGAAGGCGACCTCCTGCTGTGGGAGGACATCGGCACCATTCATCGCGCGTTGGCGGACTATGGGCCCGAGGAACCGCGCCTCATCAAACGCTGCCAGGTGATGGCGACTCGCTATGTCCCGCACTGACGGCGCAGCCCCCTGGGGACGCGCAATGATCGACGGCCGCCCGGTGAAGGTGCGGCGCGCAGGGGACGCGGTCGTCACCGAGGCAGGCGAGCGTCACCCGCTCGCAGGTCTGACATTGCTGCCGCCGGTCGTGCCGGCCAATTTCTACGCTGCAGGCCTCAATTACCGCGGCCATATCGACTGGGCGAACCAGCACCACGGCACACGCTTCAAGGTTCCAGAGCAAGCCGACATCGGCACCCGCTCACCGAGCGCGCTGATCGGCAGCGGCGCCGACATCGTGATCCCCGCGGATTCGCCCGGGCCGCTCGAGTACGAAGGCGAGCTGGTCGCAGTCATCGGCCGCGAAGCAAGGGGCCTGGCGGAACACGACACGCTGTCCTGCGTCGCGGGCTACACGCTGGGAAATGACGTCAGCGAGCGCGGCTGGCAGCGCAGCGACCGCACCCTGTGGCGCGCGAAGAATGCCGACACGTTCAAGCCGATGGGGCCGTTCGTCGTTCCCGATATCGATCCGATGGCGCAGACGATCGACGTGCGCATCAACGGTCGTGTCGTCTCGAGCTACGCGACCGCAGAAATGATCTTCAGCCTCGCGCATTACCTGACGCGGATCTCGCGCTATGTGACGCTGCATCCCGGAGACGTCGTCTGGCTCGGTTGCGACGGGGCCACGCTGCCCGCGCTGCAGCCCGGGGACCTCGTCGAGGTGGTCAACGCAGCGATCGGCGTGCTCGCCAATCGGGTCGTGCGCGCGGCCTGATCGGCGCCGGCGGTGCTGCTGGTGGCGACCCGCGTTTGCGGAACAGCAGGAAATCCGGCTCCCGTCCCAAGGTATATTGGGCGAGAGCGAACGACTGCGCGTGCGTGCGCGACACCCCAATGATCAATTACGAAGCCCTCAAGAACCGTCACTTTCCCGACATCGTCCAGACCTACACCGAGCGCGACACGATGCTCTATGCGCTCGGCATCGGCTTCGGGCACGACCCGATGGACGAGCAGCAGCTGCAGTACGTGTATGAGAAGAACCTGCGCGCGCTGCCGATGATGGCGGCGGTGCTCGGTTATCCCGGCTTCTGGGTGAAGGAACCCGACACCGGCATCGACTGGGTGCGCGTCCTGCACGGCGAGCAGTCGATCCGCATCCACCAGCCGTTACCGGTCGCAGGCACGGTGGTCGGCAAGCTGCACCTCAAATCGATCGTTGACAAGGGCAAGGATCGGGGCGCGCTGATGCTGCAGGAGCGCGAGGTGTTCGACAAGAAATCCGGCGCGCTGCTCGCGACGGTGGATTCGTTGTCGTTCGGCCGTGGCGATGGCGGCTTCAGCGAGGTGGAGGGAAACGGCCCAAAGGGTGGCGACCCGGCGCCGCCAGTGCCGCCGGCCACGCCAGAGTCGGCGCCCGACCTGGTCTGCGACCTGCCGACGCTGCCGCAGGCGGCGTTGATCTATCGTCTTTCGGGTGACTATAACCCGTTGCATGCCGAACCCGGGGTGGCGACAGCGGCGAAGTTCCCGCGCCCGATCCTGCACGGACTCGCAACCTACGGCGTCGCCGGCCACGCGATCCTCAAGAGCTGCTGCGACTACGACGCGGCACGCCTGAAGTCGCTATCGGTACGCTTCTCGGCACCGGTCTATCCGGGCGAGACGATCCGCACCGAGATCTGGAACAAAGGCGGCAAAGTACAGTTCCGCGCACGCGTGCTCGAGCGCGATCTCGTGGTGCTGTCGCACGGGGTTGCGGAAATCGCATGAAGCTCGAAGCGCCTTCGTCACAGAGCACGCTGCCCGACAGCCGCGGGCTGAATCTCTATTCGGCCGACCCGGGCTACGCGGCGCTGCTCGCGCTCTACCTGCCGGCCGATCTGCACGCGCACCTGCAGCCGCATTTCGAGCGGCTTGGCGCGCTCGCCGGCGGCGAACTCGACGCGCTCGCGCAGACCGCGGATTTCAACCCGCCGGTACTGCAACAGCGCACCCGCAGGGGCGAGGACCGGCAGTCGATCGACAAGCACCCGGCCTACCGGCGGCTCGAGTCCGTGGCCTTCGCCGAGTACGGCCTCGCGGCGATGTCGCACCGTCCGGGCGTGCTCGGCTGGCCGGCAAAAATGCCGCCGGCGGTCAAATATGCCCTCACCTACCTGTACGTGCAGGCGGAGTTCGGCGTGTGCTGCCCGCTGTCGATGACCGACTCGCTCGCGCGCACGCTCGCCAAGTTCGGCGATCCGGCGCTCGTCGAGCGCTTGTTGCCCGCGCTCACCTCGCAGGACATGGAGCAGCTTGCGCAAGGCGCGATGTTCATGACCGAGCAGGGCGCCGGCTCGGACGTTGGCGCGACCGAAACACGCGCAGTGGCCGACGGCGAGCGCTGGCGGTTGACCGGCGAGAAATGGTTCTGCTCAAACGCGGATGCCGCGCTCGCAATGGTGCTGGCGCGACCCGCCGGCGCGCCACCGGGCACGAAGGGCCTATCTCTCTTTCTGCTGCCAAAGACGCTCGAAGACGGATCGCCGAACGCCTACCGCATCGTGCGCCTGAAGGACAAGCTCGGCACGCGCGGCATGGCGAGCGGCGAGATCAAGCTCGAAGGCGCGCTCGCCTGGCTGGTCGGCGATCCGAACCGCGGCTTCGCGCAGATGACCGACATGATCAACAATTCGCGCCTGTCGAACGGCATGCGCGCCGCGGGCATGATGCGCCGTGCGCTGACCGAGGCGCTGTTCGTCGCGCGCCGGCGGGTCGCCTTCGGCAAGCGCCTGATCGACCTTCCGCTCATGCGCCGCCAACTGCTGAAGCTGATGCTGCCGACGGAAGCGGCGCGCTCGATGATGCTCTATACCGCGGCCGAGTTGGAAAAGGCCGACGCGGGAGACGACGCGGCGCGCCGGCGCACGCGCCTGCTCACGCCGCTCATCAAGTTCCGCGCCTGCCGCGACGCCCGGCGCGCGACCGGCGACGCGATGGAGGTGCGCGGCGGGGCTGGCTATATCGAGGAATGGTCCGATGCGCGCCTGCTGCGCGACGCCCACCTCGGCTCGATCTGGGAAGGCACCTCGAACATTGTCGCGCTCGATGCGATGCGCGCGATCCGGCGCGAGGATGCGCTCGGTGCACTACGCCCCGCGCTCGAGGCGATGCTGCCCGAGGGCCCGCTCGGCGAGGCGCTGCGCGGATCGCTGGCCAGGGCCTGCGGGTTCGCCGCGCGCGTCGCCAAGAACAACGACGCGCTGTACGCGCGTCAGGCCGCGACCGGCC
>JAQBBQ010000127.1:0-3062 GCA_032125995.1 Betaproteobacteria bacterium
GGAAGAAGTAGGTCGTGCCCTTGTCGAGACGCGCGGCGACTGCTGCGCTGACCGCGGGATGCGCGTGACCCAGCAACGCGGGGCCCGAGCCGAGGTGGTAGTCGATATATTCGCGCCCGGCAACGTCCCAGACACGGCTGCCCTGGCCGCGCTCGACCACCAGGTTGAGTTCGGGCGGCAGGACGAACAGGCCGAGCCCGCCGCCGGCCAGGGTGCGGCCGGCCTCGGCGAGCAGGCTGGCCTGTCGTTCTGCGGGGCCGCCCATCGTCGATCAGGCGGCGCCCGGCTTGGGGGGCTCAGAGATGAAGGCGGCGGCGCCCGCCGCCGCCTTGGCGGCCTGCGCCTCGTCCGCAGAGCTGGGCACCAGTACCGTGACCTGGCGGTGGGCGAACTTGATGTTGTTCTCCTTGAACGCCTTGAGGACCTTGTCAAAGGCGACGCGCCGGATCATGTACACCATCGGCCCGGGTTTGGCCTTGAACTTGGCGCGGATGACCAGCGCGCTGTCCTCAGTCGCGTACACACCCTGCGACTTGAGCGGCTCGAGCAGGGCTTGGCCCAGTTCCGGATCGGCGGACAGTTCGGCACCGATCTTCTTCATGATCTTCTTCACCAGATTGAGGTCCGTGTCATAGGTCACGCGGAATTCCAGCTTCATGATGATCCAGTCGCGGCTGTTGTTCTTCAGCTGGCGGATCTCGCCGTAGGGCAGGACGTTTAGCTGTCCGCGATGGTGGCGCAGGAACACGGAGCGGGCGGTGAGCTTTTCGATCCGGCCCTTGGTGCTGCCGACTTCGATGTACTCGCCGAGCCGGAACGCGTCGTCGACCAGAAAGAACGCGCCGGTGACGATGTCGCGCACGAGCGCCTGCGAGCCGAAGCCGATCGCGATTCCGACCACGCTCGCACCGGCGAGTAGCGGCAGGATGTCGACGCCCAGCGCAGCGAGAATCGACAGCGTCGCCATAACGAAAATCGTGATGAGCAGCGTCATGCGGAACAGCGGCAGCAGCGTGCGCAGCCGCGACGACGGCGTGACTTCGCCCACCGGCGTCTCGGCCTTCATGCGGCGCCCGATGGCCGTATTGACGATCTCCCACAGCATGTAGGCGATCAGCAGCACGATCGCGATGCCGAGCAGCGAGCTGGTGATCTGCCCGCCGAAGCTGCGCCGGGCGATGCCAAACAGGTCGAGCTGCCAGAGCTCGGCGAGCAGGAGAAAGCCGGCGACGGCGACGACGATATGGATCGCCCGGCGCAGCACGGATTCGTAGCTGGCGAGGATCGAAGGCCGCGCTTGTTCTGCGCCCTCGCTTGGGCCGACGGCCGCACTCAGGGCGCGGCACAGGATCATGTCCGCGATGGGCAGGCCGATGATCAGCAGGATGCTCAGAATCGCGGCGTCGGATGGCCCTTCGGTTCCCATGAGCACGTCGTTCATGCGCGCCACGTACACCCCAAGAAAGTAAAGCGTCGCAATCGGCGCCCAGAGATCGGCAATGATTCGCAGCACCGGACCGCGGTCGTCGCCCCGGATCAGGCGCGCGATCGGCGCGCGAATTTGCCAGACCGCCGCAATCAAGGACAGGAGGATCAGGGTGCCGAGGCCCACGCGCAGGAAGTCGACGACCACGGGCTCGACGCCAAGCGCATCGAAGACGATGAAGGTGGCCAGCGCAGCCACCCAGAGGACGGCGAGGCACACGACGCTGGTGTGTAGGCGCTGTGCCGCGGCATCATCGAAGGGCAGCAAGCGGACGGTGGGCTCGCGCGGCGCGAGCAGGACGCGCGAGGTGATGACGACGGCACGCACGATGACCACCGCAGCGAGTACCGTGAACGCGACAATCCGGGTCGCCTGATGGCCCTGATAGACGGCAAAAAACAGCCCGATCGCGCCGGCGTAGAACAGCACGAGCGCCACCGCTTCGAGCACGACCCTGAGGCCGAGCCGGCAGGCCTGATCGCGGAATCCTGTGCCTATGGTGTGACTGAATCGTCCCAGCGGCCCCTGCATCGAGCGACGAAAGCTCTTCTCGAGGAGCCATCCAACGAGGACCATCGCGAGCAATCCGAGGGCGATCTCCAGCAGATGAAACATGCCGCGCTCGTCGGTCAGGCGCGCGACAACATGGGCAATGGCCTGCGGCACGCGTCCGCCCGCGCCCAGCACGCGCGCTGCGCGCTCGCGCAGCCGGCTCGAGCCCTTGTCCATCGCGCCGACCATGTCCGTCATGTCGCCGTCGGCTTCGGGTTTCACCGCCGCGCGATCGAGCTGACTGATGAGAAGGTTGCGAACCTCCGCATCGCTCAGGCGCGACGTCAGCTCCCGGATTGCCTCCTTGGTGAGCGGCTCGGGCAGCGTGGCGGGTGCAGTTGCCGCCCTCGAGGGCGCCGGCGCGCTGTCCTTGGCCTGCGCGCTGCCGGTGCTCGAGACCAGCAGTAGCCCGGCGATAATGGAGACGAACAGGGTGCTGAGGCGCTGAGCGAAGTTCATGGCGGTGGCGGATTCTTTGGATGGAAAGCCCGGTAAATCATCCCTGGCCTCAGTTGAAGGCGGCATGATACGACGCATCGCACACCTCGACATGGATGCGTTTTACGCCTCGGTCGAGCTGCTGCGCTATCCGCAGCTGCGCGGCCAGCCGGTGGTGATCGGCGGGGGCCGTCGTTATCAACCCGCGCCCTTGGCTGATGGCAGCCTGCGCTTTTCATGTCTTGCGGAGTACAGCGGCCGTGGCGTGAGCACGACCGCGACCTACGAGGCGCGCGCGCACGGCGTGAATTCCGGCATGCCGCTGGCGCGCGCAGCGCGGCTCTGTCCGCAGGCGACGCTGCTGCCCACGGATTTCGACGAGTACCGCAAATACTCGCGTCTGTTCAAGGCGGCGGTGCGCGACATTGCACCGACGATCGAGGACCGTGGGATCGACGAAATTTTCATCGACCTGAGCGAATTTCCCGGTGTGGCCGTCGATGGGGGTCGCGCGATCGCGGTGGCGATCAAGGACGCGGTGCACACCGCCACCGGGCTGAGTTGTTCGATCGGCGTGGCCCCCAAC
>JAQBBQ010000128.1:0-2651 GCA_032125995.1 Betaproteobacteria bacterium
CCTGAGTGGATTGCCGTCGGCGGATAACTTTCGTCTGCTCGAATCGCCCGTGCCCACGCTGGGCGAGGGCGAGGTGTTGGTGAAGAATCTATGGCTCTCGCTCGACCCCTACATGCTCGGACGCATGACGCAGCAGAAAAGCTACGCGAAGGGCGTCGAGATCGGCGATGTGATGACCGGCGAGACGGTCGGCGAAGTCGTCGAGTCGAAACATTCCGGGTTCGCCCCGGGGGAGAAGGTGACCGCGCCCGCGGGCTGGCAGCTCTATGCCTCGGTGAAAGGCGAGCTACCCACGAAGATTGATCCCTCCACGCGAGTGCCGTTGTCGTACTACCTCGGCTGTCTCGGCATGCCGGGGCGCACCGCCTACTTCGGGTTGAACGAGGTCGGCAAGCCGAAAACCGGGGAGACACTGGTCGTATCTGCGGCCTCGGGGGCAGTGGGCAGCGTGGTCGGCCAACTCGGCAAGATCGCCGGCTGCCGCGTCGTTGGCATCGCGGGTGGCAAGGAAAAGTGCGACTACGTGATCGGTGATCTGGGCTTCGATGTCTGCGTCGACTACAAGGCGGGCAATCTATACCGCGACCTGAGGGAAGCCTGCCCGAATGGCATCGACATCTACTTCGACAACGTCGGCGGCGAGACGCTCGACACAGTGCTGCGTCTGGTCAATACCTTCGCGCGCATCGTCATCTGCGGGCGGATCTCGGGCTACCACGCGAGCGAGCCCTATGGCATCAAGAACCTCGGATCCGTGCTCGTCAACCGCGTGCGCATGCAGGGCATCATCGTGTTCGACTGGCTCGACCGCTACGCGGAGGCCAACAAGGCGCTCGCGGGCTACGTCGCGCAGGGCAAACTGAAGTACCGCGAGTCGGTGCTCGAGGGCATCGAGAACGCACCGAACGGGCTGATCAGGCTCGTCAACGGGAAAAACTTCGGCAAGCAGTTGATCAAGCTCGCCTGACCTGCAGCAGGTGCCGTTTCGCGCGCCACGTAGCGCGCGGCAGGCCCGGATGCGACACTTGCTGGGCTTATTGAAATCCACTTTGGGAGACTGCACGTGATCGATCTCTACACCTGGCCGACGCCGAACGGCCACAAGGTCCACATCATGCTGGAGGAGACCGGGCTGCCGTACCGGGTGCACCCGATCAACATCGGCGCGGGCGACCAGTTCACGCCTGAATTCATCAAGATTTCGCCGAACAGCAAGATGCCGGCGATGATCGACCCCGACGGACCGGGCGGCAAGCCGATGGCCCTCGCCGAGTCGGGCGCGATGCTGTTCTACCTCGCATCGAAGACGGGCAAGTTTCTGCCCGAGGACATCCGCACGCGCTGGCAGGTGATGCAATGGGTCATGTTCCAGATGGGGCATATCGGGCCGATGCTCGGCCAGGCGCACCATTTCCTCGGTTACGCGCAGGAAAAGATTCCCTACGCGATGAACCGCTACAAGAACGAGGCGAATCGCCTGTACGCCGTTCTCGATCGGCGCCTCGCGGAATCGAAGTTCGTCGCCTGCGACGCGTACACGATCGCCGACATGGCGACGATGCCCTGGCTGCGCTTTCCAGAGCGCCAGGGCGTGGAGATCGACGAGTATCCGAACTTGAAGCGCTGGCGCGACGGCATCGCCGCACGCCCGGCCGTGCAGCGGGCGCTGCAGGTGCTCGCCGACCGGCGCCGCGCCGGTCCGCAGACCGACAAGGAGCGCGAGACGCTCTTTGGTGCAACCCAGTACCAGAGGCGCTAGGCGATGCCGGCGCTCAAAGGCAAGGTCGCATGGATCACGGGTGGCGGCTCTGGGATCGGACTCGCTGGTGCGATCGCGCTCGCGCGCGAGGGCGCGCAGGTCGTGATCTCGGGGCGGACCAAGCAGTCGCTCGATTCGGGGCTCACGGAGGCGAAGAAGGCCGGTTCCGTTGAGGCCGTGCTGCTCGACGTCAAGGACCGTGCCGCCGTGGCGAAGGTGGCGGCCGACATCGAGAAGCGCCATGGGCGCATCGACATTTTGGTGAATAGCGCCGGCACCAACGCGACGAAGCGCAATTTCACCACCCTGTCGCTCGATGACTGGGATGACGTCGTGCGCATCAACCTCGATGGGTTGTTCTACTGCTGCTACGCGGTGCTTCCCGGCATGCGTGCACGCAAGGACGGCTTGATCATCAACATTTCGTCGTGGGCGGGACGTTACGCCACCCAGCTGACCGGCCCCGCATACAACGCCACCAAGCGTGCGGTGATCGCGCTCTCGGAATCGATCAACATCGAGGAGTGCAGGAACGGCATCCGGGCGACGTCGGTCCTGCCCGGTGAGGTGGCCACGCCGATCATGGAAAAGCGCCCCGTGCCGCCGTCGGCGGAACGGCGCGCGCAGATGTGCCAACCCGAGGATCTTGGCGAGACGATCCTCTATCTCGCCAGGATGCCTGCACGCAGCTGCGTAAACGAACTCATCATCAGCCCGACGCTGAATCGCTTCTACACGGGCGAAACCGACGCGCCCAAAGGTTGAGCCTGGCGGGTACGACACCAGCACCCGCGCCGAGCCCGGGCTGGCTCGCTGCGCGCATCGGCGCGCCGTTTTTTGCCGGCTACTTCGTTTCCTACGTTTATCGCGCGGTCAACGCGCTGCTTGCGCC
>JAQBBQ010000129.1:0-19847 GCA_032125995.1 Betaproteobacteria bacterium
CGAACCGTACATGGCGCTCGACGCGCTGCGAGACGAGATCGATGCAGGCGTCGAATTCTGGGGCGATGAATCGGACGGCGAACTCCTCGGCGCGATGGGCATTCAGCACCGGGGCGAGGTCGACCTGATCCGCCACGCGTATGTGCGGACGCGCGCGCGCCGGCAGGGCGTCGGCACCCGGTTGCTCACCCATCTCATGCAGATGACAGGCAAGCCCCTGCTGATCGGGACCTGGACCGATGCACGCTGGGCCGTGGACTTCTACCAAAAGAACGGATTCAGGCTGCTGACCCGAGAAGAGACCGGGCAGCTGCTGCGCCGTTTCTGGCGCATCCCCGAGCGGCAGATCGAAACTTCGGTGGTGCTTGCAAGCCCGGCATGGCCTCCGGCAGCCTGATCGGCACCCGGCGCGGTCGAAGAATTCAAGCGCAAGGAGATAGGGCGACCTCCATGGACCTGGTTAAACACACGGGCGGATGCCACTGTGGGCGCGTGCGTTTCGAAGCGCTCGCACCGGCGCGCATCCACGTCAACGACTGCAACTGCTCGATGTGCAGCAAATCGGGCTACCTTCACATGATCGTGCCGAAGGACCGGTTCACGCTGATTTCGGGCGCCGACGCGCTGACGACCTATACCTTCAACACCAGAACCGCGAAGCACCACTTCTGCTCGGTCTGCGGGATCAAGTCGTTCTACCAGCCGCGCTCGCATCCCGACGGCTACAGCGTCAATGCACGCTGCCTCGACGAGGGTACGGTGACCGAGATGACGGTGAGGCAGACCGACGGCCGCAACTGGGAAAAAGCGTACCCAGCCGGCCGTGCAGAGGGCTTCGACAACTGAGCATGCGCCGCAGCTGGCTCTTTCTCCCCGGCGCGGAGTCCGCGGCGCATGCCGCGGGTGCGGCGAGTGGCGCCGATGTGCTGATCCAGGAACTCGAAGATTTCACCCCGCCCGAGTTGCGCCCGCGGGCGCGGGCGCTCGCGGCGACGCTCTACGACCGCTGGCGCAAGGCCGGCGTCGTCGCCGGCGTGCGGGTCAATCCCTTGGAAACCTGCGGGCGCGAGGACCTCGCCGCGGTGATGCGCGGGCGGCCGGACATCGTCTTCATCTCCAAGGTCGAGCGCCCCGAGCAGATCGCTGCGCTCGATCGCGCGGTGGGCCGGCACGAGGCAGCGCTCGGCATCAAGCCGGGGCGCACCGAGCTGGTGCCGAACGTCGAAACCGCGGCCGGCCTGATGCGTACATTCGACATCGCGCGCGCGAGTCCGCGCGTGCGTGCGCTGCTGGTGGCGAGCGAGGACATGGTCGCCGACCTCGGCACCTCGCGCAGCCGCGGCGGCGAGGAGCTGGCGTACGTGCGTGGGCGCTTTCTCGTCGAGTGCCGCGCCGCCGGGGTGGAAGCGATCGACTGCCCGTATACCTTTAGCGACGCCGCGGGCGCGGCGCGCGAGGCACGTGCCGCCCGGCGCCTCGGCTATGCGGCAAAAAGCCTGGTCGATCCGAGCCACGCGCGCGCGGTCAACCGCGCGCTGACGCCGAGCGCGCGCGAGCTTGCGCAGGCGCGACGGATCATCGTCGCCTTCGAGCGGGCACGCGCAGCCGGCAAGGCACGCGCACACGTCGCGGGCGCGCTGGTCGAAGTCCCGATCTATGCTGCGGCCAAGCGCCTCATCGTGCGCTGGGCCGAGTCAGCCGTGCGTACGCGACCGCGCAGACGAAGAACACGACGCTGAGCGCGATCTCGGCCAGCGCAAGCTGCTGGGATAGACCGCGTTCGCTCCAGGCGCGCATCACGCCTTCGACGAAGTAGGCGAGCACCAGCATGCTCGCCCACTGGTAGGTGTAGCGCCAGCCGCGCACGATGCCGTAGAGCGGCGCCGTGAGCGGCAGCGCCTTGTAGGCGAGAAGCGACCCGCCGGGCCGCATCGGCGCCAGCCACAACTCCCAGGCGACGCAGAGCACGAGCAGTAGGAACAGGCTCGCCGAGGCGACGACCCGTATCGGGTTGAGCCACCCGGCGGTATGCTGCGCTTGCCGTGAAGAATCTTGCGCCACAAATTTTCCGTCAACGGTTGTTCGTCGAAGGCTACACCACCGCGCCCGTCACGCGCGAAACGCTGGCCGCGGCGATGACCGGGCTTGCGGCGCATCTCGCGCTGCGTGCCTATGATGCGCCGGTGATTTTCTCGCCCGGCGATACCGGCCGACCCGACAACCAGGGCTTCGACGCCTTCCTGCCGCTCGTCGACTCGGGACTCTCGGTCTACTACTGGTCGAGCGCCGGCTTCGTGTCGATCCTGCTCTACACCTGCAAGGGGTTCGACGCAGCGGCGGCGATCGACTACGCGCGGCAGGCCTTCGGTATCGAAGGCGAGATCGCGAGCGCGTCGATCTAGCGTCCCCCGGCGAGCTTGAGCGCAACCTCGGCCAGGCGCCGGCCCTGCTCGACGCACAACCTGCGCTCGGCCTCACTCACCGGCGCGTCGTCGGCGATGCCGGCGAAGTGACTCGCGCCATAGGGCGTGCCGCCGCTGCGCGTGGCGTTCAGATCGGCCAGCGTGTAGGGCAGGCCGACGATCAGCATGCCATGGTGCAACAGCGGCAGCATCATCGAAACCAGCGTCGTCTCCTGCCCGCCATGCAGGCTCGCACTCGAGGTGAACACGCAGGCCGGCTTGCCGACGAGCGCGCCGCTCTGCCACAGAAGCGTGCTGGTGTCGAGAAAATGTTTCATCGGCGCAGCCATGTTGCCGAAGCGGGCCGGGCTGCCGAGCGCAAGCCCGGCGCAGTGCTCGAGGTCCGCGAGATCGCAGTAAGGAGCGCCGGCGGCCGGCACCGCCGGCTCGGCGGCGCGCCCGTCGATCTCAGCGACAGCGGCGACGCGTGGGACGGTGCGCAGGCGCGCACCCGCACCGGGCACGCGTTCGATGCCGTCGGCGACGAGCTCGGCCATCCGGCGAACCGAGCCGCCGGCGCTGTAATAGAGGACGAGAAGTTCGGTCATTGCGCCGGTATCATAGACGAGGAGTGACGAGGACCATGACCGACACCGTGCCGCAGACAACGCGGACAGCACCACCGACCGCCACCCCCATCGGTCGGCGGATCCTGCGTTTTTTTGGCGCGCTTGTGCATCGCTTCATTGACGACCACGGCATACAGACCGCCGGCAGCCTGACCTTCACGACCCTGCTCTCGCTCGTACCGTTGTTGACGGTAGCGCTGTCGCTGTCGACTGCGTTTCCGGTGTTCCAGGACGGCAGCAAGGCGCTCGAAGCCTATGTGGTCGAGAACTTCCTGCCCGAGGCGAGCGGCGTGAAGGCGATCGCCGCGCAGATCACCGAATTCACCGCGAAGGCGGGTCAGCTGACCGCGATCGGCCTCATTTTCCTCGTCATGACCGCGATCATGCTCATGCTGACCATGGACGAAAGCATGAATCGCGCGTTCCGCGTGCAGCGTCCGCGTCCGCTCGCGCAGAAAGTGCTGATGTACTGGGGCGTGCTCACGCTCGGCCCGGTGCTGATCGGCATGAGCCTGTCGCTCACCACCTTCCTCGTCGGCGCGTCGCTTGGCGTGATGCGCCTGGGCGAATTCGCGCAGGACGTGCTGCGGCTAGTCCCGTTCCTGTTCACCTGGGCGGCGCTGACGATGATCTATCTCGTCGTGCCCAACCGGCGCATCGTGCTCTGGCACGCGCTGCTCGGCGCGTTCTGCGCGGGCGTCGCCTTTGAGTTGACCAAGCGCGGTTTCGCGCTCTACGTGGCGAAGTTTCCGACCTACACGCTGATCTACGGCGCCTTTGCGACGCTGCCGATCTTTCTGCTCTGGCTCTACCTGTCGTGGCTGGTCGTGCTCGCCGGGGCAACTATCACCGCGATGCTGCCCGCGTTCGGCGCCGACGACATCGAGCGCAGCAGGCCACCCGGGCGCGACATGGATGATGCGCTTGCGGTGCTCACGGGACTCGCGCGGGCACAGGTCAGCGGCGAAACCGTGCCGCTCACGCGCCTTGCGCGTCGGGTTCGGCGCACGCCCTATCGCTGCGAGCAGGTGCTCGAGCGTTGCGCGCTGCTCGGCTGGACCGTGCGCACCGAGCGCGACGCCTGGCTGCTCGCACGCGAAGCCGATGCGATCCGTATTGCCGACGTCTACCGCGCCTTCGTGATGCAGCCGGGCCGCGATACTGACGCGGTACCGCCGCACCTGGGCGAACACTGGAAACACGTCGATAGCGACCTCTCGATGAACCTCAAGGATCTCGCCGAACGCGAGGGCGGGCGATGAGCGCGCCGCCACGCGAAGAGCGCCTCATCGTCGCGCTCGATGTGCCCACGCCGGGCGAGGCGCGTGCGCTCGTCGAGCGCCTGGGCGATGCGGTGCGCTTCTACAAGGTCGGTCTCGAATTGTTCACCGCGAGCGGCGCCTTCGAGTTCGTCGAGTGGCTCGCCGCCGCCCGCCGCTGCAAGGTGTTCGCCGACCTGAAGCTCTACGACATCCCGGAAACGGTGCGCCGCGCGGTCGCCAACCTGCGCCGCGGCGGCGCCACCTTCGTCACCGTGCACGGGCATCGCTCGGTCATGGAGGCCGCGGCGCGCGAAAAAGGCGACCTGAAGATCCTTGCGGTGACCGTGCTGACGAGTTTCGACGCGCACGATCTTGCCGAAATGAGCGCGGCCGCAACTGTCGAGGCGCTCGTGCTCACGCGCGCGCAGAGCGCGCTCGAGACCGGCTGCGACGGCGTGATCACCTCGGGCCTGGAAGCGCCGCGCTTGAAACAGACCTTCGGCGACCGACTGCTGCTCGTCACGCCGGGCATCCGTACGGCCGCAGCCGGCAGACCCGCGGACGACCAGAAGCGCACCGTCGACGTTGCCCGGGCCTTCGCCAATGGCGCCGACTACATCGTGGTCGGGCGGCCGATTCGCGACGCCGCTGATCCGCGCGCGGCGGCACAGGATATTCAGCGCACGATTGCGTCAGTCTTTCCCGCCTGAGGACGCGCCGGCGCCCGGGAAATCAGGCGCTCGTGCGCAACGTGCAGCGTGCAGGGTGCAGCGTGCAGCGTGCAGCGTGCAGCGCGCAGGGTTGTTAGGGAATCGGGACCGCGGCTACGAGCTGCGCGCCGATGTCGACGCGCCGCTGACTGTCGTGCGCCGGCTGCAGCCGGTGGGTGGCGACACCGGGGAGCACGGCCTGCACGTCTTCCGGAATCACCTTGTCGCGCCCTTCGACGTAGGCCCAGGCGCGCGCTGCACGCACCAAGGCGAGCGCCGCGCGCGGCGAGAGTCCGGCGACGTAGTCGGCGGCGCGCCGCGTGTGCTCCACCAGTGCCTGCACGTAATCGAGCAGCGCGGGCGCGACGTGCACCTGCGCGACCTCGCCCTGCAGCTTGACCAATTCCGCGGGCGTCATCACCGGCTGGAGCACGGCGAGCATCTCGCGTCGGTCGCTGCCACCGAGCAGCGCGCGCTCGGCGGCGCGGTCGGGGTAGCCCAGCTCGAGCCGCATGAGAAAGCGGTCGAGTTGCGATTCGGGTAGCGGAAAGGTGCCAACCTGTTCGAGCGGGTTCTGGGTCGCAATGACGAAGAAGGGTTCGGGCAGCGGACGGGTCTCGCCTTCGGTCGTGACCTGATGTTCCTCCATCGCTTCGAGGAGCGCCGACTGGGTTTTCGGCGTCGCGCGGTTCACTTCGTCGGCCAGGATCACTTGAGCGAAGATCGGGCCCGGGTGAAACTTGAATGCGCTGGATTCGCGTTCGTACACCGACACGCCGATGATGTCTGCAGGCAGCATGTCACTGGTAAACTGAATGCGCTGGAACGCGAGGCCGAGCGCGCGTGCGAGGGCGTGTGCGAGCATCGTCTTGCCCACACCTGGCAAGTCCTCGATCAGTAGGTGACCACGTGCCAGCAGGCAGGCGAGCGCAAGCCGAACCTGCGTTTCCTTGCCGAGTACGATGCCGCCGACCGCATCGATCGTACGGTGGACCGGCGCCGGTGCCGCCGCACGGCCACGCAGATTCGCCTGTAGCAGCATCGTTCGATTGTACTCGATGCGCTATGATCTTTTGCGCCATGGCGACCGCGTTCATTTCACACCCGGACTGTCTCAAGCACGCAATGGGTGCGCATCACCCCGAGTGTGCGCAGCGCCTGTCGGCGATTGCCGATCAGCTCATCGCCTCCGGCGTCTCACACAATCTTGCATCCTACGAGGCGCCGCTCGCCACTGACGAGCAGCTGGCGCGCGCGCATCCGATCGAATACGTACGTGCGATACGCGAGATCGCGCCCGCGCAAAGCACCGTGCACCTCGACCCCGATACGGCGATGAACCCGCACAGCCTGAACGCGGCGCTGCGCGCGGCGGGCGCCGCGGTGCTGGCGACCGATCTCGTGATGACGGGCGCGGCCGACAACGCCTTTTGCAACGTGCGTCCACCCGGACACCACGCCTGTCGCGCGCGGCCGATGGGATTCTGCATCTTCAACAACGTCGCCGTCGCCGCGCGGCACGCGATCGCGGCGCACGGCGTCGAACGCGTCGCGATCGTCGATTTCGACGTCCATCACGGCAACGGTACCGAGGATATTTTCGAGAACGACGCCAACGTGCTCATGGTCTCGACCTTTCAGCATCCGTTCTATCCCTACAGCGGGACGGACGCCGTCGCGCCGAACATGATGAATGTTCCGCTCGCGGCCGGCGCGGGGAGCGCGGCGTTCCGCGAGGCCGTGGCGGCGCGCTGGCTGCCTGCGCTCGAGGCCTTCGGTCCACAGCTGATCGTGATCTCCGCCGGATTCGATGCGCACGTCGAGGACGATATGGCGATGCTGCGCCTGCACGATGCGGACTATGGCTGGGTGACCGAGCGGCTGGTCGAGGTTGCGGCGCATCACGCTGCGGGGCGCATCGTATCGTCGCTCGAAGGTGGCTACGCGCTCGACGCGCTCGCGCGCAGCGCGACCCTGCATATCAAGGTGCTTGCCGGGATGGCCTGAGCGCGGCGAGCAGACGGCTGGCGCTCACGCGCCAAGCGGGACGCCTGCGGCTGCGCCGCGATCGCGTTCCCCGTTGCTCGCCAGCGTGCGTGCGAGCCGCGCGAAGCTGCGCGCGTCCACGCCGGAGACGGCAAGAACTTCCGCTTCGTCGAGGCGCGGGAAATTGCGCGCCGCCGAGCGGCGGTAGGCCGGATCGTAATGCGCCTCGAGCAGACGCGTGACCAATGCCTGCCACTCGCCCTGCGCGGCGAGCGTCTTCCAGGTCTCAACCGTTGCGCGCGAGTGCAGGTCGACCAGGCAATCAAGCTGTGCGTTTAGCACGGCCAGATCGGCGAAGAAATGCCGGTACTCCTCGAGCAGCAGCGCGACGCGCGTTTCGAGATCGGCTTCGAGACGCAGGCAGGCCGCGGCGCGCATCGATTCGATCAGCGCGGTGGGCAGCTGGACTTGGCCAATGCGGCGACTTTCGCCCTCGACGAAAACCGGCCGCGCGGGGTCGAGCGCGCCAAGCGTCGAGAGCAATTGACTTTCGAACAGCTTTTGCGAGGGTTGCGGGCGGTCGGGCAGCGCACCAAGCACCGAACCGCGATGTGCAGCGAGCGCTTCGAGATCGAGCACCTGGGCGCCGGTGGCGTCGAGCGCGGCGAGCAGCCGGCTCTTGCCGCTGCCGGTCGCGCCGTGCACGACGCGGAACGCGAAACGCCGCGGCAGGCGCTCGAGCGCCTCGACCACGTAGCGGCGATAGGCCTTGTAGCCACCCTCGAGCGTACGCGCATCCCAGCCGATCTCGCGCAATACATGTGCCATCGCGCCCGAGCGCTTGCCGCCGCGCCAACAGGTGACCAGCGGACGCCAGCTGCGCAGCTTGCCGGCGCAGTGCTGTTCGACATGCAATGCGATGTTGCGTGCCACCAGTGCGGCACCCACGCGCTTCGCCTCAAACGGCGAGACCTGCTTGTAGAGGGTGCCGACACGCACGCGTTCGGCGTCATCGAGCACCGGGACATTGACTGCGCCCGGCAGGTGATCGTCGGCGAACTCGGCCGGCGAGCGCACGTCGAGGATGGCGTCGAAGGCCGAGAGGACCGACGCGGACATGGCCACCGAGGTGCGGGTGCCGGCACGCATCGTGGAGGATTCTACGCCGGTGGCGCAGCATTCACAGCAGCGGCCGCAGCGGCGTCCAGACGGTGTCGAGGATGATCGGTTGCGCGGCCTCGGACGGATGCAGGCCGTCAGGCAGGAAGTGCGCCGGGCCGTCCTCGAGCCCGTCGAACAGGAACGGCAGCAGCGCCGTGCCGTGCGTCGAGGCGAGCGTGGTGTAGGCAGCCTCGAACGCCTCGGTGTACTCCGGGCCCCAGTTCGCCGGCAGTTTCATGCCGACGAGCAGCACGCGCGCGCCGGCATGCTTGGCCTGCTCGATCATCGCCGCGAGGTTGTATTGCATCCGATCGATCGGCAGACCGCGCAGCCCGTCGTTCGAACCGAGTTGCAGGATGACGACCGCGGGCTGCACCCGGGCGAGAACCGCCGGCATCCGCGCCAGTCCGCCGCGGGTGGTTTCGCCCGAGATGCTGGCGTTGACGACGCTATAATCGGCCCCCTCGCGTTTCAGACGCGCGTCGAGCAACGCCACCCAGCCGCGGGATGTTGCGATCCCGTAGGCGGACGAAAGGCTGTCCCCGAAAACGAGAATCGTCGGCGTCGCCGGTGCGGCGGCGGTGACAACCGGGACAATGGCGATGATGGACGCCACCCAAAGGATGATCGAGACGAACCAGACGAACGAGGCGACTGCGGTCCTGGAAGTACGTGGCATCGGCAAGACGGTGAAGAGCGGTGATCGCGACCTCGTCATTTTGCGCGACATCGAATTCGTCGTCACGCGCGGCGAAGCCGTCGCTGTGGTCGGTGCCTCGGGTTCGGGCAAATCGACCCTGCTCGCGATTCTCGCCGGGCTCGACGTCCCGAGCACGGGATCGGTCCTGCTCGACGGCGCCGACCTCGGCGCGCTCGATGAGGATGCGCGCGCGGCGCTGCGGGGGCGCACGGTCGGCTTCGTGTTCCAGTCCTTCCAGCTTCTGCCGGCGCTGACCGCGCTCGAGAACGTCATGCTGCCCCTCGAGATCGCGGGCGACGCCGGCGCCGAGGCGGCGGCACGCGCCGTGCTCGAGCGCGTTGGGCTCGCCGAGCGCCTGCACCACTACCCGAAGCATCTGTCCGGCGGCGAACAGCAGCGTGTGGCGCTCGCGCGCGCGTTCGTGGTGCGCCCGACGCTGCTGCTCGCCGATGAGCCAACCGGCAGCCTGGACGCGGAATCGGGTGCCGGCGTCATCGAACTCATCTTCGACATGAACCGCGAGGCCGGCACGACACTGGTCATGGTCACGCACGATGAAAACCTCGCGCAGCGCTGCGCGCGCATCGTGCGGCTCGCGGCCGGGCGCATTGTCGCTGTCGATGTCGGCGTCGGCGTCGGCGGCGAGGTCCACGGCAAGATCGGCTAAGGCGATGATGGAGCCGCACGCAAACCGCCTCGGCCTCCTCGCGCTCGCGCTACGCATGCTGGTGCGCGACTGGCGCGCGGGCGAGTTGCGGGTGCTCGCCGCGGCGCTCGTCGTCGCCGTCGCGAGCGTGACGAGCGTCGCCTTCTTCGCCGATCGCGTGAGCCAGGCCTTGGTGCGCGACGCGCACCAGCTGCTCGGCGCGGACCTCGTATTGGTGTCCGACCACGCCTGGAAACCGGATCTGGGCAAGGCGATCGAAGCGCGCGGGCTCGCCGCGGCCGAGGCGTGGAATTTCATCAGCATGGTGCGCATGGTGCAAACCGCGAGCGGCGCACCGGCCGCTGCGACCGGGTCCACCGCTGCGACGCCACCCAGCCAGCTCGCCGGCGTCAAGGCGGTGAGTCCGGGCTATCCGCTGCGCGGGCGGCTGCGCACCGCGCCGAAGCTGGGCGCGCCTGATGCGCCGGCCGCGCAGGGCCCCGCGCGCGGCACGGTCTGGATCGAAGAGCGGCTCGTCTCCACGCTCGGCGCGCCGGTCGGCTCACGCCTGCGCCTGGGTCGCAGCGAATTCGAGGTCGCTGCGGTGCTCACGCTCGAGCCCGAGCGCAGCGCGAACTTCTTCAACATTGCGCCGCGCCTGCTGATGCACCTGGACGATGTGCCGGCGACGGGGTTGGTGCGGAACGGAAGCCGCGTGCGCTACTACCTGTACGCCGCGGGCGCGCGCGAGGCGCTCACCGCGTTTGAAGCCTGGGCCGCTTCGCAGCTCGAGCGCGGCCAGCATATCGATACGCTGGAAAACGGCCGCCCGCGGGTGCGCCAAACGATCGATCGTGCGGAGCGCTTTCTCGGCCTGACCGCGTTGCTCGCCGCAATCCTCGCCGGCGTTGCCGTCGCGCTCGGCGCGCGCCGCTTCGTCGAGCGCCATCTGGACGGCTGCGCGGTGATGCGCTGCCTCGGTGCGCGCCAGGCGCGGCTGCTCGCGCTGTTCGCCGCCGAATTTACAATTCTCGGGCTCGCGGCCTGTGCGCTGGGCAGCGCGCTCGGCTTCGCCGCGCAAGGCGTGATCGCGGGAACCCTCGCCGATTTGTTGCGCGCCGAGTTGCCGCCGCCGACGCTGCTGCCTGCGCTGCGCGGCTTCCTCGTTGGACTGGTGCTGCTGCTCGGCTTCGCGCTGCCGCCGCTCGTGCAGTTGAAGAACGTGCCCGCGCTGCGCGTCATGCGCCGCGAAGCCGGCACGCCGAAGCGCAGCGCGCTGGCGAGCTACGCGCTCGGCCTCGGCGTGCTTGCCGGCCTGCTCGTCTGGCAGGCGGGTGACCTGCAGCTGGGTCTCACGGTCGTCGGCGGCTTTGGCGGCGCGATCGTCGTCTACGCGCTCGTTGCTTGGGGCGGGCTCGCGCTGCTCGCAAGCGGCGGCGTCGCGCGGCGCCTCGGCGCGCGCAGCCCGGCGCTGCGCTACGGGCTTGCCAACCTGCGCCGCCATGCACGCGCGAACGCGATTCAGGTCGCGAGCCTGGCGATCGGGCTGACCGCGGTGCTGCTGCTCTCGTTTACGCGCAACGACCTGATCGATGCCTGGCGCCGCGCGGCGCCGGCCGATGCGCCGAACCGCTTCGTGCTCGGCATCCAGCGCGATCAGCTCGAGGCGGTGAAGACCTTCTTTTCGGCGCAGGGCATCGTGGTGCCCGACCTCTATCCGATGGTGCGCGGCCGCCTGACCGCGGTGAACGGTGCGCCGGTGCAGGCCGACGCCTACGAGGGCGAGCGCGCGAAGCGCCTCGTCGAGCGCGCGTTCAACCTGTCGTACGCCGATACGCTACCGGGCCACAACCGGCTCGCGGCGGGTCGCTGGTGGCCGCGTGGGGTGGGCGCCGCCGGCGATGCGGCTGCGGCGCCGCGCGAAGTCTCGGTCGAGGAGGGCATCGCGGATACGCTGGGCTGGAAACTCGGCGACACGCTGACCTTCGCTGTAGGCAGCGATTCGTTTACCGCGCGCGTGACCTCATTGCGCACGCTGCGCTGGGATTCGATGAAGGTGAATTTCTTCGTTATCGCGCCGCCGGGTTTGCTTGCCGAGTACCCGGCGAGCTTCATCACTGCGTTCCGCCTTGCGCCGGGACGCGAGGCGGCGATGAATACACTCATTACGCGCTTTCCAAATTTGACCGTGGTCGATGTCGGCGCGGCAGTGCGCCAAGCGCAGGCGGTGATCGACCAGCTGATTACCGCGGTGCAGTTCGTGTTCCTGTTCGCGCTCGGTGCGGGGGTGCTAGTGCTCTACGCCGCGCTGGTTGCGACCGAAGACGAGCGCCGGCGCGAGGCCGCGGTGATGCGCGTGGTCGGCGCCTCGCGCGCGCACGTGACCGGCAGCCAGCGCGTCGAGTTTCTCGCCATGGGTTTGCTCGCGGGCGTGCTCGCGACGGCCGGCGCGGCAATCATCGGCCAACTGCTCGCGCGCCGCGTATTCGAACTCGATCTGCCGCCGAGCGCGCTGCTCGTCGTCGTTGGGCCGCTCGCGGGGCTCGTGCTCCTGTCACTCAATGCCTGGCTGTCGTCGCGCAAGGTGCTACGCGCTTCGCCCGCGCTGACGCTGCGCGACGAAACCTGAGTACTCGGGGACCGGTCGGCCGTAGGCTGTTGACCTGCAGGGGCGCCCGGGATAGCATTGTTATACGTTGTTATACGAGAATCTGGCCATGCTTGCCCTGCGATTGGAGAAGGACCTCGAAGCCAAGCTCGCCGCGCTGGCGCGCCTGCGCGGCCACTCGAAGAGCGAGGTGGTGCGCGAGGCTATCGTGCGCCTGATCGAGGACGCGGAAGACCTGGAGACTGCGGAGCGCGCGCTACGCGCCACGCGCTCAACCAAGTCGCTGCGCGCGCTAAGGAAAGAGCTTGGCCTGGACCGTTGAAGTATCGAACTACGCCGAGCGCCAATTGCGCAAGCTCGATGCGCCAGTGCGGCGCCGCATCCTGAACTGGCTAGACGAGCGTATCGAAGGGTGCAAGAATCCGCGCCATTTTGGCGAGGCCTTGAAGGGTGGCCGCGCCGGGCTGTGGCGCTACCGCGTTGGCGATTGGCGCATCCTATGCGACATCCGCGACGATCGACTGGTGGTACTTGCGCTTGCGGTCGGCCATCGGCGGGAAATCTACCGCCGCTGAGGCGGCGCGTGCAGACGTAGAATGCGTTATGGCTGAGTTGGCCCTCGTCATTGCGCTCGTTGCGCTGATCGCGATCGCGTTTGCGCTCTGGCAGCTGCTGCGCGGCGCGCGCGTAGGCGATGCGCTGGATAAGTCGCTCGAGGACAAGCACCGCGCGATGCTCGGTGACCTGCACGGCGGCCTGACGGGCCAGTCGGATCGCCTGACCTCGACGCTTGCGGAGTCGTCCGACCGGTTGCGCAACGCGATTAGCGAGGAGTTGCGCCAGACGCGTGAATCGCTGCACAGGCTCCAGCTTTCGCTCGGCACGAACCTGAACGAGACCGCCGAGAAACTCAGCGTGAAGATCGACGCGCGGCTCGACCAGATTTCCAGCAAGGTGAACGAACGGCTCGACGAGGGCTTCAAGAAAACCAACGAAACCTTCGTCAACGTGATGCAGCGCCTGGCGACGATCGACGAAGCGCAGAAGAAAATCGAAACCTTGACCGGCAGCGTGGTCAGCCTGCAGGAGTTACTTGGCAACAAGCAGTCGCGCGGCGCGTTCGGCGAGGTGCAGCTCGAAGCGCTGGTGCGCAATTCGCTGCCGCCCTCGGGGTTCGAATTCCAGTACACGCTGCCGAGCGGGGTGCGTGTCGACTGCGTGCTGCGCCTGCCCGACCCGACCGGCCTGGTGTGCGTCGATTCCAAATTCCCGCTCGAGAACTACCACCGCATGTTCGAGCCCGATGTGAACGAGGTCGACCGTTCGCTCGCCCAGCGCCAGTTCCGCGCCGACGTGCGCAAACACATCGACGACATCGCGAAGAAGTACATCGTGCCGAACGAGACCTCGGACGGCGCGGTGATGTTCGTCCCGGCCGAAGCGGTGTTCGCCGAAATCCACGCCTACCACGCCGAGGTGGTCGACTACGCCAATACGAAGCGCGTCTGGATCGTCTCGCCGACCACGCTCATGGCGGTGCTCAACACCGCGCGCGCGGTGCTGAAGGACGTCGAGACGCGCAAGCAGATCCACGTCATCAAGGAGGCGCTCGCGCGCCTCGCGGTCGAGTTCGGCCGCTTCGACGAGCGCCTGCGTGATCTCGCGCGCCACGTGCGGCAGGCGAACGAGGACGTCGACAAGATCCAGGTTACCGGCGGCAAGATCAGCCAGCAGTTCCAGAGGATCGAATCCGCCGAGCTCGATGAGCCGGCGACCGAGTCCGATAACGTCGTGCGGCTGCCGGAAGAGCGCAAATCCTAAAATGGGGTCAGACCCCTGTGGATAACTTCGGGGTCAGACCTCATTGGATGACCGCTGGCATTCGGAAATAGAAAGGGGTCTGACCCCGTTGCCCGCTCCTTGACTGCCTCCGTGCTCGAACGCGAACCACCCTACGCCTGGGTGATCCTCGCCGCCTGCGCGGTGATGATCGGCATGGCGTTCGGCGCGATCGTCAACATCGCGGTGTTCCTGACGCCGCTCGCCGCCGAATTCGGTTGGCCGCGTGCCGAGCTCGCCGCGGCGTACTCGGTGGTCACCGTGGCGACCGGCCTCGGCGGCATCGTGATGGGCCATTTCTCCGATCGACTATCGGTGCGCCGCGTGGTGCTGGTCGGCTCAATCATGCCCGGCGTTGCGTTCTTCCTGCTCTCCGGCCTCAACACGCCGGCCGAGTTGTACGCCTACCACGCGCTGATGGGTCTGCTCGGCTTTGGCGCGATCCTCGCGCCGCTTACCAACGTCACGACCTTTTGGTTCACGCGCAACCGCGGCCTGGCGATTGGCCTCACCTCGGCCGGGGGCGCGCTCGGCCAGGGACTGATGCCGTTCATCGCGCGCCACCTGATCATCGAGCAGGGCTGGCGCGACGCCTATCAGACCATGGGCCTGATCTATCTGGCGGTGCTGATCCCGCTCGCGCTGCTGATCCGCAACCCGCCGCGCGCGTCGGGCTGGGCCACGGGTGGCGCGGGCGCGGACGAACCCAACCCCTACGGAATTCCGCGCCACTGGCTGGTCGCGCTCGTCTGCCTGGCGGTAATCTTCTGCTGCACCTGCATGGCGACGCCGATCGTTCACGTCGTGTCGCTCGGCTCCGACCTCGGCTTCGGCCCGCGCGAGGCCGCCGGCCTGCTGACGGTGATGATGATTTTCGGCGTCGCCGGGCGGATCGCCACCGGTCGGGTCGCCGACCGCATCGGCAATCTGCGCGCCTATGTGATCGTATCGCTCGCACAGACCGCGCTCGCGCTGTGGTTCCCGCACGTGCACACGCTCGCCGGGCTCTACGCGCTGGCGGCGCTGTTCGGACTGGGCTATGCCGGCGTGATGACCGCGCTCATCCTGTGCGCACGCGAATTCTCGCCGCCGCATAACACCGGCCTGTCGATCGGGCTGGTGGCGTTCTTCGGCTGGATCGGCATGGCGCTGGGGGCTTGGCAGGGCGGGCTGTTCTACGACCTAAACGGCGACTACGTGCAGGCCTTCCTCAACTCGTCCATCGCGGGGGCGATCAACCTGCTGATCCTCGGTCTGCTGTACCTCTACACCGTGCGTTGGGCGGGACGCGGCGCGCTGCGCGAATCGACAGCCATCGCCTGAGCGCTAGAGCGCGTAGTGCGACCCTTCCGCCCCGGTCACCACCGGCGCGCGGTAACGTGATCGCGACAACGACGAGCTAGGTCGTGAGCGCTGAGAGCGTGAGCGCCTTCTCCGGGCAGGCTGCGATACACAGTTGGCAGGCATGGCAGGCCAGAGGATTTGTCACATACGCTTGCTTCCCGCCGTGCGACCAGGCTTTAAGCCTACCCAGCAGAGAGAGTTTCGCGCGGTCGCTGTCGGTCAGCGCTTGAATCGTAAAAACGTCGTACGGGCATACCCGAACGCATTCCTGCTTGCCCTCGCACCGGTTTCGATCGACGACCGGCGCAACCCGACCGGATATCTCGCTGCACCTCGAGCGGTCCTCAGTGGTCATTTGCCCCAGTGAGGCCGCGCCGGCAGCCGTCCGGGACGGCCTGGGCTAACTGTGGATATAAGATTCGAGCTGCTTTATCGTGGCCTGCTGCTCGGAGATCGTTTCCTTGACCAAGTCGCCGATCGACAGCACGCCAAGCAGCTTTTCATTCTCAACCACCGGCAGGTGGCGGACGCGCTTGTCGGTCATCAACGCCATGCATTCCTCGACCGTATTGTCGGGTCGCACGCAGACGGCACCCTCGGTCATGATCTCCTTGATCGGCGTATCGTGCGATGACTTGCCTTGCAGGATGACTTTGCGCGCGTAATCGCGCTCGGAGAGGATGCCGACCAGCTTGTCGTTCTCCACGACAAGCAGTGCGCCGATGTTTTTCTCCGCCATCAGCTTGAGCGCGTCGAGAACGCTTGCGCCGGGGCCAATCGTGCACAACCCGCCCGACTTGCCTTCCAACAACTGTCTGATGGATTTCATCGACGTCTCCCGTCAAACGTGCCGGAAATTCTAACTCTGAACGTCGGTCGGAGCACACTGCAGAAACGCTGCGCGACCGGGCGGCCGCCGACCTCGCGCACCAGAAAAGACCAATGGGGTCAGACCCCTGTGGACCGGGGTCTGACCCCTTTCTACTTATCCACAGGGGTCTGACCCCAGGTGGCCGCCGGGCGCGCTCCAATTGACGGTCATGATCGGCGCACTGGTCAGGTACATGCCACCCGGTCGGGCGTGGTCAACGATGGCGGAATCGCGGAGGCGGATGGCGCTGTGGTCGGCAAGGGCAGCGCCACGGCGGCGCGTGCCGCGAGGTTTCGAATGAAAATTTTCGAAGCCTGTACGCCTTCTCTAAACTCCAGATGCAAATCGCGCGCTCAGTTCAGCGCGCCGTCCTTCCAGAACTTCGTCCCGGCCATCGCACCGCCGGCCTGCAGGCCGTTCTTGGTCAGGGTGTAATACAGCGCACCGGTGATGACGCTTTCGCTGGTCGCGCTACCGGAGGTCTTGCCCTGGGCGCCTGCACTGGCACCGCCGCCGGCACCGAGTTCCCAGCCGCTGCTGACGAAATCGTGCATCGACTTGGCAGTCTTGAAGACGATCAGGGTCTCGCTCTCCGACGCGCCGATCTGCACGCCGGCGCTCGCCTGCGCCATCGACATGAAGCTGTCCTTCTTCGTCGCGCGGTCGTGCACCAGCCCCTTGCCGCCGGCGCCGCCAATGAGGAAGCTCAGGCCGTAGGTCGTGAACACGCCGTAGCCCGGCGCCTTATCGACCTGGGTCTTCAGCGACGGATCGATCTTGTAGAACTTCTGCAGGCTCGACTGCGTAACCTTGCGGATTTCGCCCTGCTTCTTTGCCTTGTCGTCCGCGGCAAAGCTGTTGCCGGTGGCGAGCGACATGACAAGCGCGGCGCTCGTGAGTATTCGGATTGGATTCATGGTCGGGGTTCTTTCGTGGTGGGTGGTTGAAATGCGTGCGATCGATCACGCTTCACGCGGATGACCGTCCTGCGCTCGTTCGGTGGCGCATCGTACAGCGTCAGCGCGAACGATTCGACCATCGTCTCGCTGGCCAAGCGCCGGATGGCGGACGCCCTGTCGTCGTGCGGCTACGGGATCGCGCGCGGTCGAGTCCGACCAGCGCCCGATCGCAGCCGGATGTCCTCGCGCGCGCCGGGGTTTTTTTACTTCGGTACTTCGGGGTCAGACCCCTGTGGACCGGGGTCAGACCCCTTTGGATAACTATTGGCGTTCGGTAGTAGGAAGGGGTCTGACCCCTTTCGAGTTATCCACAAGGGTCTGACCCCTTTCAAACCACGCGAGCTTGCCGCGCAGGCGCACGACTTCGCCAACGATGACGAGCGCGGGTGGCTTGACCATCGCCTGTGACGCCAGATCGGGCAGGGTCGCAAGCGTGCCCTCGACGACACGCTGCTTCGGCAGCGTCGCCTTCTCGATGAGCGCCGCCGGGGTGTCGGCGGCGAGTCCGTGGGCAATGAGCTGCTCGCAGACCTGCGGCAGTCCGTGCACACCCATGTAGATCGCGACGGTCTGCTTGGGGCGCGTGAGAACGTCCCAGTTGAGATCGAGGCTGCCGTCCTTGAGGTGGCCGGTGACGAACACGCAGGAATGCGCGTAGTCACGGTGCGTGAGTGGAATGCCGGCGTAGGCGGCCGCGCCGCAGGCCGCGGTGATTCCCGGTACGACTTCGAACGGCACGCCGGCTGCGGCGAGGGTCTCGATCTCCTCGCCGCCGCGGCCGAAGACGTAAGGATCGCCGCCCTTCAGGCGCACCACGCGCTTGCCTTCCTGCGCAAGGCGCACCATGAGCAGATTGATGTCCTGCTGCGGCAGCGCATGGCTATTCGATTGCTTGCCGACGTAGACGCGCTCGGCGTCGCGCCGTGCGAGATCGAGGATGCCGGGGGCAACGAGGTGATCGTAGAGCACGATGTTGGCGCGCTGCATGACCTGCAGCGCGCGCAGCGTGAGGAGTCCCGGATCGCCGGGGCCGCCGCCGACCAGGTACACCACGCCGGTGGGCGCGTCGGTCTGCGACGCCTCGAGCATGCGCTCGAGCGCCTCGCCCGCGGCCTGCTCGCGCCCGCCGAGCATCATCTCGGCGACCGGGCCGTCGATCACGTCCTCCCAGAAGCGGCGACGCGTTTCCGGATCGGGAAAGCGTTGTTTGGACGCGGGGCGGAACCGACCGATGAGCGCCGCGAGGCGCCCGTAGGCGAAGGGCAGTAACGATTCGATCAAGGTGCGGAGCTTTCTCGCCAGCACGGGCGAGGACCCGCCGGTCGAGATCGCGATCTGCAGCGGCGGCCGGTCGATGACCGACGGCATGATGAACGAAGACAGCGCGGCATTGTCGGCGACGTTCACCGGTATGCGTAACGCGCGCGCAGCGGCTGACACGGCTTCGTTTGCCGCCGGATCGTCAGTGGCCGCGATCGCGATCTCGGCGCCGACGAGGTCGCCCGGCTGGAAGCGCTTGGCCTCGTGGCGCAGCGCGCCGACCAGCGTCAGCTCCGCGAGCCGTGCGCATAGCTCGGGCGCCACGACGGTCACCTGGGTGCCCGAGCGCAGCAGGACCTCGGCCTTGAGCGCCGCCACCGGTCCGCCGCCGATCACGATGCCGCGCTTGCCGCGCAGATCGAGAAAGGCGGCGAAATAGGGGCGGTCGGCTGCCGGTGTGATGCGTTCGTGCATTGCGAAATCCTCTAATTCGAACAAGACCGTAAGGTGCGCGTGGGATCGCGGCTTTGATCTATGTTAAGTGCGATCCCTTCGCGCTGCGGCATCTTGCACGCATGAGCTTATTCCGCCCGCTTGCTGCTGCGATGGGTTTCGCGTTTGCCTGTGTGGCGGTCGCGGGCGAACCGCAGGGCGCGCGGCGCGCTGCGCTAGTCGACATGGTGCGCCAGGACTGCGGTTCCTGCCATGGCCTCACGCTGAAGGGCGGGCTCGGTCCACCGCTCCTGCCTGCGGCGCTCGCGGACAAGGACGCCGAGCAGCTGAGTTTCGTCATCCTGAACGGCCGTCCGGGCACGGCGATGCCGCCCTGGCGCCCGTTTCTGAGTGAAGCCGAGGCGCAATGGATCGTGGAAATGCTGAGGACGGGGTTCCCGCAATGAACCGGCTGCATTGGATCGCCTGCGCGCTGCTCCTTGCGGGCTGCGCGCAGCAAGGCGGCACCGGTGACACGTTACGCGGCACCGGCGACATGGGCGTGATCGTCGAGCGTGCGGCGGGGCGGATCACGCTGGTCGAAACGAGCGGGCGCTCGGTGCTCGGGCGCGTCGACGGGCTGGGCGACCTGTCGCATGCGTCGGTGGTCTATTCGCGCGACGGGCGCTATGCCTATGTCTTCGGGCGCGACGGCGGCCTGTCGAAGGTCGACCTGCTGACCGCGCGGGTCGACAAACGCGTCGTGCAATCCGGCAACGCGATCGGGGGGGCGATCTCGCAGGATGGAACGTTGATCGTCACCGCGAATTACACGCCGGGTGGCATCCGTATCTTCGATTCGCGCACGCTCGAGCCGCTGTCGGAAGTTGCAACCTTCTACGGCGACGGTACGCGGCGCGCCAAGGTGGTCGGCATCGCGGATGCGCCGGGCAACAAGTTCGTCTTCAGCCTGTTCGAGGCGGGCGAGATCTGGGTGGTCGATGCAGCTGACCCACGCGCGCCAAAGGTGACGAAGCT
>JAQBBQ010000130.1:0-2598 GCA_032125995.1 Betaproteobacteria bacterium
CACTGGTGGCAGTCGTACTTCGCGCCCTTGTGTCCAATGCCGGGGCTTTCGGCGTGGATCGGGATGACGCGCGGCTTGGGCAATGGATGCATGAGCTACGGACTCGCCTCGCAAAGGGCCGAATTCTACGCGAGACGATAGCGGGGTTTTCGCACGCTGGCCTTAACCCGAATCGGCGCGCGCCGCGTTTCACTCCACTAGGGCCGCCATGCGGCGGGAAACCGTAGAAGGAGTATGGACATGACTGCAAAACAATGGTTGCTGTTGATTGCGCTCGCCCTAGCGGTGCAGACCGCGCTGGCGGGACGCCTGGTCGAGCTCGGCGTGGTCGACCGCAACGAGAACCGGCTGCTTCCGGTCTACCGGCATGGCGCAAGCGCCTACGTGGCGGGGCAGCCAGGCCATGAGTACCGACTCACGGTGAGGAACCGGACGGGGGCGGCGGTGCTGGCGATCGTATCGGTCGATGGCGTGAATGTCGTTACCGGAGAAACCGCCGATCCCGCGCAGAGCGGTTACGTGATCGCGCCATACGGCAAGGTCGAGATCAACGGCTGGCGCAAGAGTCTGGCGCAGACTGCGGCGTTCTATTTCACCGACCTCGCCGATTCGTATGCGGCGCGGACCGGACGCGCGGACCATGTCGGCGTCGTCGGCGTCGCGGTGTTCCGCAAGAAGCACGTACCGCCGCCGGTGCCGATCGCGCGTGAGTCCGATTCGTTTCCCGGGCGGGCGGCGGGTGACAGCGCGGCGGGCAAGCGCTCCGCGGCACCGGCCGAGGCAGCGCCGCGGTCCGATCTGCGCGAGCGGCAAGAGATGGAAAGCGGGTCGAAGCTTGGCACCGGGCACGGCCGGCGCGAGCACTCGCAGGCCCGCTACGTCAGCTTCGAACGTGCATCGAGCCGGCCCGCCGAGGTCGTGCAGTTGCGCTACGACAGTCGCAACAATCTGGTCGCTCGCGGCGTGATCCGGGATCCGGCGCCCTGCGCCCGGCCGTGCCCGCAGCCTTTCCCGGGGTTTGCGCCCGACCCGCAGGCTGGCATCGCGCCGTGCACCTTCGGCTGCTGATGGCGCTTGCGCAACCGACGTCGGGAAGCGGCCGTGGCATTTACACTAGCGCGGCATGGAGGCCGCGGACGAGCAGCTGATGATCGCTTACCGGGACGGCGAAGCGGCCGCGTTCGATACGCTGTATGCGCGCCACAAGGGCGCGCTGTTCCGTTTCATGTTGCGCAGCGTGAAGGCGCGCGGCGAGGCGGAGGAACTTTTTCACGACGTCTGGCTGCGCGTGATCGAAGCGCGCGAGCGCTATACGCCGTCCGCGAAGTTCACGACCTGGCTCTACACGATCGCGCGCCACCGCCTCGTCGATCACTGGCGGCGCCGCGGACTTTCACTGATCTCGCTCGATGATCCGGCGGATGCGCCGCTCGAGCCGGCCGCAGCGCCGCAGGATGAGCCACAGCGGCGCGCCGAGTCGAATGAGGACATGCGGCGGCTGGTCGCGGCGATCGAACAGCTTCCACCGGCGCAACGCGAAGTGTTTCTGCTACGCGAGGAGGCGGGCCTGTCGTTACCGGAGATCGCGGAGATCGCCGGCGTCGACGTCGAGGCGGCGAAGAGCCGCCTGCGCTATGCGCTGGCGAAGCTCAGGGAGGCGTTAGGCGATGGCTGAGCACGACGATCACGAAGATCCGCGCCTGTCTGGCGCCTACCAGCGTCTCGGCAAGGAGAACCCGCCGCAGGCGATCGATGCGGCGATTCTCGCCGCGTCGCGACGGGCGGTCCGGGCGCGGCCGGTGGCCACCGGTGGCCGACTGCGCCGCTGGGCGCTGCCGATCTCGATCGCGGCGGTGGTCGTCCTGACCATGTCGGTCACGCTGCGTGTTCAGCTCGAGCGACCCGACCTCGAATCGGCGCTGCCGGCCGCAGACGATAAGGACGCACCAAGCGCTGCGGCACTGGAGTCGAAGGAGGAAATGCGGGCGAGCGCCAAGCAGAATCGGCCGGCGGATGTCCGGGCAAAGTCAAAACCGACCGTCAAGTCGCCCGCGGCGCTCGAATCTGAACCATCTGCACCATCCGCACTATCCAAGCGATCCGCACCATCCGTACGCGGTGCGGGGGAGAGAGAACAATCTGCGCCTGCGCGCGAGGCGATGCGCACGCCCCCTGCGCGGACGGAAGCGCCGCCTGCGGCGAAGCGCGCACCCGCACCTGCACCGGCAGCGCGCGGATTCGTTCAGGAGCCTCCGGCACCCGCGTCCGCCCCAGCCGAGCCCGCGGCGGCGGCAGGGCTCGGTGCCGTCGGTGTGCCGAGCGAAGCGCGGCCTGACGCCGCACCCGGCCTCGCGCGCCAGGCGCCCGCCGAAGCAGATTCGAACGTCGGTCGCGCGGCGTCGCGCATGGCGGTCGAGGATCGCGTACAGCCGTTGGCGGAGAAAGCCGGGAAGGCAGACGCGGACTTGTCTCCGCGCCCGTGGCTCGAGCGTATCGCGAAGTTGCGGCGCGACGGGCGTACGCAGGAAGCCGACGAGAGCCTCGCCGCTTCCGGCGGCGTTACCCGGACTACGAGATCCCGAAGGAACTGCGCGCGGC
>JAQBBQ010000131.1:0-4132 GCA_032125995.1 Betaproteobacteria bacterium
GGCGAGAGGGTCGTGCTTGCCGCCGATGATCTGCAGGCGACGGTCTTCCGTCCGTCGGTCGTGTTCGGGCCCGAAGACCGCTTTCTCAATCTCTTCGCCAGCCTGACGCGCCTGTTTCCGGTGCTCGCACTCGCCTGTCCACAGGCGCAGTTCCAGCCCGTGTACGTGGGCGACGTGGCGAAGGTGCTGGTCGCGGCGCTCGAGGCGCGCGTCCCAGCCGGGGGGCGCCATGACCTGTGCGGCCCGACGCGTTACACGCTCGTCGAGCTCGTGCGCCTGGTATGCGAGCTGACGGGGCGCCGGCGCTGGGTAATCGGACTGCCCGACGCACTCTCGATGCTGCAGGCCTGGTTCCTCGAATGGACGCCGGGGCCGATCATGTCGCGTGACAACGTGCGTTCGATGCGGGTGCCGAGCGTGTGCGACTGCGCGCTGCCGTTCGGAATCGAGCCGACCCCGCTCGAGGCCGTCGCGCCGAGCACCCTCGGTCATGTGGCGCCGCGCGAGCGCTATCCCGTGCTGCGCTGGCGCGCGCGGCGCTGATCGGCGACACGCGGGTCGCGCCGGGCGCATGAAAGCCTACGTCGTGGGCGGGGCGGTACGCGACGCCCTGCTCGGCTTGCCGGTGGCCGATCGCGATTGGGTCGTCGTCGGCGAAACGCCGGAGGCAATGACGGCGGCCGGCTTCAAGCCGGTGGGCAAGGACTTTCCCGTATTCCTGCATCCGCAGACGCACGAGGAGTACGCGCTCGCGCGCACCGAGCGCAAGAGCGGCCGCGGCTACAAGGGATTTACCGTCTATGCGGCGCCCGACGTGTCGCTCGAACAAGACCTCGCGCGCCGCGACCTGACGATCAACGCGATGGCGCAGGACGCGGCGGGCCATCTGATCGATCCGTTCGGCGGCGAAAAGGATCTGCGCGCGGGCGTACTGCGCCACGTGAGCGAAGCCTTCGCCGAGGATCCGGTGCGGGTGCTGCGCGTGGCGCGTTTTGCGGCGCGCTTCGGCTTTCGCATCGCCGACGAGACGCTCGCGCTGATGCGCCGGTTGGTCGAGGCGGGCGAGATGCAGGCGCTCGTCGCCGAACGCCTGTGGCAGGAACTCGCGCGCGGCCTCGCCGAGCCGCAACCCACGCGCCTGTTCGATGCGCTCCTGCAGTGCGGCGCACACCGCGTGGTGCTGGCGGAACTCGCAGCGCTGCTCGACGATGACGCGCGGCGTACGGCGTTCTATGGCGCGCTCGAGCGTGCCGCGAGCGCGTCGGCGACAGCGCCGGAGCGCTTCGCACTCGTCGCCCACGCGCTCGGCCCGCGATGCGATGAAGCCGTCGCGGCACTTTGCGCTCGCCTGCGCGTACCGAACGACGTCGAGGATCTTGCACTTGCCGTGTGCCGCTGTGGCGAAATGCTGCGCGCGGCGGACAGCGCATCGCCTGCGGCGCTCCTCGCGACACTCAAGTGCGCGGACGCCTTCCGACGGCCCGAGCGGCTCGCCGCACTACTGCGAACGCTCGAATTCTCGCGACCGGGTGACGCGACCCGAGCAGCGGCACGCCGTCTCGAACGTGCGCTGGAGGCGGCGCGCGCGGTCGACGCCGCTGCGATTGCCGCCGCTTCGCCGCAGAACGAGATCGCTGCGCGGCTCGATGCGGCGCGTGAACGGGCGATTGCCGACGCCGTCTGACGGCGCGCGCGGCAAACGCGACAAGACGCTACACTCGCGCGCTTCGGCTTTGGATCCGTGGAGAGCGCGATGATCGATCTGTATACGTGGGGAACGTCCAACGGCCGCAAGGCGTCCATCATGGTCGAGGAATGCGGCCTGCCGTACCGGGTGCATCCGATCAACATCGGCCAGGGCGATCAGTTCAAGCCGGAATTCGTCGCCATCAACCCGAACGCCAAGATTCCGGCGATCGTCGACTCCGACGGGCCCGAGGGCAAGCCGTTCACCCTGTTCGAGTCGGGCGCGATCCTCATCTATCTGGCGAGCAAGACCGGCAAGTTTCTGCCGCAATCGGTGACCGGCAAGTACATCGCGCTGCAGTGGCTCATGTTCCAGATGGGAGCGATCGGCCCGATCTTCGGCCAGGTGCATCATTTCATGCGCGCGGCGAAGGAAAAGGTGCCGTATGCGATCGAGCGTTTCGGCAAGGAAAACCGGCGCCTCTACGGCGTGCTCGACAAGCGCCTCGGTGAAGCGCCGTTCCTTGCCGAAGAGTACTCGATTGCGGACATCGCGACCTTTCCGTGGGTGCTGCGCCATGAGTGGCAGCAGGTTGATCTCGCCGAGTATCCCAACGTGAAGCGCTGGTTCGACACGATTCACGCGCGCCCGGCGGTGCAGCGCGGGATCACCGTGCCTTCTTGAGCCGCGTCGAGATCGAGCGCCGCATCGTCGACGGCGAGATCGCGCTCGAACTGCTCGAGTGCACGCCGGCCGCCGATGCGGACCGCGTACCGCTCCTCTTCGTACATGGCGCCTATGTCGGCGCATGGTGCTGGGCCGAACACTGGCTGCCGTGGTTCGCGGCGCAGGGCACGCCCGCCTACGCGCTCTCGCTGCGCGGCCATGGACGCAGCGCCGGACGCGAGCGCCTGAATGCGTTCGGGCTCGCCGACTACGCCGAAGATTTGCTGGCGGCGATTGCGTATCTCGGGCGCGTACCGATCCTCGTCGGTCATTCGATGGGTGCGCTCGTGGTGCAGAAAGTCCTCGAGCGCGGAATCGAATGCCCTGCCGCGATCCTCATCTGTCCGGTGCCGCCCTTTGGCGTGCTGCCGGCGTCGTTTTCGCTCGCCTTCACGCAGCCCGCGCTCTTCGCCCAGATCCAGGCGATGGCGGCGGGTCACCGCATTTCGCTCGATGCGCTTCAGCAGGTCATGTTCTCGGGTCCGATCGAGGCCGAGCGGCTGCAGCGGATCTACGCGAGGATGCAATCCGAGTCGAGCCGCGCCATGCTGGACATGAGCGGCTGGGGCTTGCCGCAGCCCTGGCGCGGGACCCGTCCTGCGACGCTCGTTCTGGGCGCCGAGCGCGACGTCCTGATTCCGGTCTCGTTTGCGCAGACCACCGCCGGGATGCTGAATGCCGAGTACCGCCTGCTCGAAGGCCTCGGGCATGCGGTCATGCTGGATACCGGCTGGCAGACCGCCGCACGTGCGGTGCTCGACTGGATCGAGGCGCGCGGCGATGGTTTGGGCCGGATGGCGAGCGGACGCTAGCGCGGCTGCTTACTTGCGTGCATGGCGCGCGAGAAAAGCATTGATCTCCTCGATGCGCAACTGCGGTTCGCCCGGCACGGGCTTGGAGCCGACGACGCGGTTCATCCACGCCATGTTGCGCTCCATGCGCGTCACGACCGCGGGCCATTCCGCGGCGGTATAGCGCCGCGGATCGGGCAGCACGTGGCATTGATTGCAGGCGAGGCGAAACGGTTCGCCCTCGGGCAGATACGCCTGCGGGACGACCCGCGGATCGAGCGGTGCCTGCGCGTAACGCTGCAGGTAGGCGACCAGCCGATCAACTTCGGCGTCGTCGGGCGCTTCCACGTCCCCCATCATGTCGGCCATCAGTCGGCCCAGATTGCCGCGCCCGCGCATGCGCTCGACCATGCGTTCGACAATCTTGGGCCACTTCGCGGCGTGGTGCATCGCCGGATTGGGGAGGTGATGGCATTGCACGCAGTAGCGCAGCGCGAGCCGCGCGCCGTCCGACTCGGGCGCCGGCAACTGCGCGGGGTCGAATCCCGGCGGCAGGATGCGCTCGAGCATCGGTCCATGAGGAGACGCCGCCCAGCGCTGCTTGGCCTGCGCGACCGCCGCGTCGCCGCTCGGCGAATCCGCGCGTGCGGCTGCCGGGTCGACCAGAGACGCGACGAGCGCAAGTAACGACAAAGCCGCGGCGCGAATCATCCTC
This sequence comes from Betaproteobacteria bacterium, assembly GCA_032125995.1. GTDB lineage: Bacteria > Pseudomonadota > Gammaproteobacteria > Burkholderiales > SG8-39 > SG8-39. Next base: position 3,920 of record JAQBBQ010000131.1, read on the forward strand.
AGAGCCTATGCGTCCGGTCTCCGGAGGTAAACCCGCGCAGCGGCGCGTCGACGCCGCGGCCGACGGCGAGCACCTTGAACAGCTCGCCCATTTCGGCGGGCGAGAGCAGCTTTTGTGCTTGCGATACGAGCGGCGCATAGACGCGCGCATCGGACGCCGGCGTTTCCTCCAGTATGCCGGTGATGCCGCAGTTGATCAGGAACTGCGCCTGAT
>JAQBBQ010000132.1:0-8250 GCA_032125995.1 Betaproteobacteria bacterium
GGTCTTGCCGTGGGTCTCAGCGTGACCTATGCCGGCGCCTGGGTGGTCAGGCAATGCTGGAAGCGTGGCTGGATTACGGAAATCTGGATCCAGCTGCCGGTGATCATGCTCGCCTTGACCTGCTTTACCGTAGCCCAGACGCTGCACGGCAGCGGCTACATCGCCGCATTCGTCGGCGGCCTTCTGGTCAGGCGGTTGGCCAAGGAATCCACCCACAAACTGGTACTGGCCGCCGAAGGGATGGGTGAGACGTTGGCCATGCTGACGTGGATCGTCTTCGGTGCCGCAGTCATCGGTCCGTCTTTCGAGGCCTTCACCTGGCGCGTGGTCCTGTATTCACTCCTGAGTCTCACCGTCGTCCGCATGTTGCCGATCTTCCTGTCATTGACTGGAACGGGAGAGAGAACGGACGGCAAATTGTTCCTCGCGTGGTTCGGCCCGCGCGGACTCGCGAGCATCGTGTTCGCCATTATCGTGCTGAACACGAATCTACCCGGTGCTCACCTCATGGCCATGGTCGTGGTCTGTACGGTATTCCTGAGCGCGATCGCCCACGGGGTCACTGCGAACCCCCTCGCAGCGGCATTGGCCGCTCGCGTATCGAAACGTTCGACGCAAACCTGATTGCTGATTGACCCGGCCAGAATCGAAGCAGTGCGAATCTCCGCTACGAGTCGGTAGCGCCCGGTCCTGACCGGCTACAACCGACTACAACCGGCCATTCAAGCGGCCCAGCTTCGTACCCCTTGCGGATGAGCCGCGCCCAGTTCGACTTGGCACGGGCGGGGTACTCGCCCATGGCGCCGCGATCGTCCTACATTGCTGCACCGCTCGTCCTCCGGCGGGCGCCGCCTGTCGCAGACCCGGGTCAGAGACTGTCGCGGACGGGATTTCTTCCTCGCCGCGTGTTCCCCCGCGCGCGATCCTGGAGGCGCACGAGGTGGCATATGAACGCGCTACTGCACAGTACCGAGTTTAACCGGCTGGAGTCCGATCTGGCCGCGCGCCTGGATACCCTGTTCCGGCGCTGTCCCGCGCTGCACGGCTTCTCGGTGCAGCCCGGCTCGAGCGTGAGCCGCGATCGGGTCGTCCTGGATCTGCAGGATGACCTCTATCTCGCCGACGTCATTTCTCACTTGCCGCTGAACGGTGAGCAGGCCGCGACGCTCGTCGACGAGATTTCGCAGGCACTTTTCGAACTGGTGGACGAGCGGCCGGAAGCGACGGTGCTGCTGCGCGGGCGCACCTTTGCCAGGATCCTGCATTGACGAGGGGCCGATGATGAAACAGATACTTGTCGCGATTCTGCTTGTCGTCGCCGCCAGCACCGCGGTTGCGCAGGACCTGGGCAAGCCGCTGTTCCTGGTGGCGGCACCCGATTTGAATGGGCCCTACAACCACACGGCGTTGCTCGTCGTGCCGATGGGCGGCCAGCACATCGGCTTCATCCTCAACCGGGCCACCGACGTGAAGCTCGCAACCCTGTTTCCCGATCATGCACCCGCCGCGAAGGTCGCCAACCCCGTTTATTTCGGTGGCCCCGAGAAGACCGACGCGATCTTTGCGGTGGTGCCGCGCAATCCCGGTGAGCCATCGGTGCGGCTATTCGGCGAGCTCTTCATGACCGTGCACGCGGACGCCGTGGACCGCGTCATCGAGCAAACGCCGAACGACGCGCGCTACTTCGCCGGATTCGTTGCCTGGGGCCCGGGCGAGCTCGCCGCCGAACTCAAGGCCGGCTGGTGGTACACCGCCGAGCCCGACGCCGCCCTGATCTTCAGCAACGACACCGGCACGATGTGGGAGGCGCTGATCAAGCGCCTGGGCAAGCGGCCGCTGGGCGAGGGGATGCGCGAGGCATAGCGCGGCGCCAGGCGTGCTCGCAGCGTGGAACATCAGGCCAGCGCCTGGCTGAAGTCCGCGATCAAATCTTCGTAGTCCTCGATGCCAACGGACACGCGAATCAGCGATTCGGCGATCCCCATGCTGGATCGTCGCTCCGCGCCCATCTCGAAATAGATCGTATGCGCAACCGGGATGGCCAGTGTACGGTTGTCGGCGAGGTTGCTGGAAGACACGACGATCTGGAATTTATTAAGAACGTCGAAGCAGTCAATACCATCCACCAGTTCGAATGACAGCAGACCACCCATGCCACGAAAAAGCGCCTTCGCGCGCTCGTGCTGCGGGTGACTTTTCAGCCCCGGATAGTAAACGCGCGCCACGCTCGGGTGCGCTTCCAGATACTCCGCTAGCCTGAGGGCGTTGGCGCAGATCCTGTCCATGCGCAGCGCGAGCGTCTCCGCGCCCACCGCGAGATGGTGCGCCGCTTCCGGAGCAAGGGTGGCGCCGAAATCGCGTAGCCCCTTCTTGCGGATCTGCAAGATGCCCCACCGGGATGCGTCACCTTTCCTGTAGCTGTCGTAGATATTCACGTACTGCGACCAGTCGTACAGCCCCGTATCCGTGACGGCGCCGCCCAGCGCGTTGCCGTGGCCGCCGATGCATTTCGTCAGCGCATTGATGATGAGACTCGCGTGGACTTGCGTGGGGGAGAACAGGTAGGGTGAGGTCATGGTGTTGTCGACGACGTAGACGATGTCCCGCGCCCTGCACAATTCGCCGATCCCCGCCAGATCGGCCACCTGGGTGCGGGGATTCGCCACGGTTTCAACGAATACCATCCGCGTCTCGGGCCTCAAGGCCCGCGCTACGGCGAGGGCATCGGTGGCATCGACGAAACTCACCGAGATCCCCATCTCCTCGAATGTGCCGAACAAACTGTTGGTATTGCCGAACAGGTAGCTGCTGGATACCAGGTGATCGCCTGCGCGGAGCAGCGCCATGATGCTCGACGAGATCGCTCCCATGCCGGTGCTGAATGAGACCGTCGCGATTCCGCCTTCCATGGTGGTGATCTTGTCCTCCAGCGCGGTCGTCGTCGGTGTGCCCTGGCGCCCGTAGGAATAGCCGGGCAACTCGCCTTGAAACACCCGGGCGAGGTCACGCGCATCGGCATAGCCGAAAGCGACGGAATTGTGGATTGGTTTGTGCAACGACCCGTGCTCGATCGGCTTGGAGCGATCGGAATGGAGTATGGCCGTGGTAAATCCGCGCCCACCCATAATTGCCTCCTGCATTCACGCAATAAAAAAGCCCGTTCAGCTTGTGCTCGAACGGGCTTTTCGAATGCGCTCACCCGCTTTAGCCGTATTTATTGGACTCTCATCCGCGCCCGCAAGCTGAATATCAAATCGGCGCAGTTTCAGTCTGCCGCGATTTGCCGCTCGCGTCAAACAAGATCAGCAGGCGCAGGGCCAAGGATCGAATCGAGGCAGCGGATCAACAACCGGCGGGGATTGCCGCCAAGGGTCGGTATGACCCCATCACAGTCGGTGCCGATCGGCAAAATCCGGTCACTCGCACCCGGTCGGCGCACGAATAGCCCATCATGGCCCGACATCGGTAACCTGATGCTGCTCTTAGAGGCCGGATGTACGTGTGCAGTCGTACCTCAACGCCAAAGACCAGCATGCTTGCAAACCGAGAAGGGGTCCACATACGGTCATTTGCTAACGCCCGCGTTCGATCATCAACCGACCACCACCTCGCTGATTTGGATCACTGGCGGCAGGTCCGTGTAGTTGGGTATGTCCGCCATGATCTCCTGAGCATTCGGCGCGAAGGCGGCCTGGAAGGCGTCCACCGAGTCGAAGAACATATGGCACATGCCGACATAGGTGGCCGGCGCTCCGGGTGCACCGCCTGCGAGGCCCTTATCCACCGTATAGGACCTGCAGGCCTCGCCTAGCTTGCGCTTGACCATCGGCATATGTTTGTTGGCGTAGTAAGCGTGGTCGAACTTGCAGCCCGGGGCGTTGGCATACATGACACTGACCTTGATCATTTTCATCTCCTGTTGGCCCTACCAAGTGAATGCGGACGGTCGCCCGCACTGCGGCTTCTACACAGATTAAATCGGCGTCGGCCGTTCGATCAGGAATTTCCTGCGTTCGCGCGCGCGCATGGCCCTTTCCTTAGACGCGAATGGTCGGGCGACTGTACGCCCTCTGATTGAGAAAGCGAGCTAATTCGAGTGCGCTCGGATGTGACTTACTCAGGGTCGCCGCGAACGGCGGCCAAGGGTGGCCGGTTCAACCGGTCAACGCAACACCGCCCACCGGTGCAGCGAGAAACTGGCACACGACCCGCTGGCGTTAGCGTTCATTTCTTCGCGAGTACGTCCGATCACAAACCTACGCGGTCCGAGACGGAGAGGTCACTTGCGGCGGAGGTGCCAGGCTACACTGCACGCACGCCGATCGATGCGCGGAACCTAACCCATGAGCCTCGAATTCAAGCGCCTGCACCCGCACTTCTTCGCTGCGGCGAGCCCGATCGCGCTGCGTGCGGTGCACGACCCGGAAACGCTCGCTGCGATCCGCGCGGCGATGGACGAACACGCGGTGATCGTGTTCCACGACCAGGCCTTCAGCGACGCCGAGCAGCTCGACTTCGCGCGGCGCCTGGACGGCGTGCTGCACGCCAAGACCGGGGCCCGCGCGATCGGCAAGAACCGGCTCGGCGACGAAGAGGCGCTGACGGACATTTCGAATGTGGGCGACGATGGCGCGCTGCTCGCGGCGCAAGACCGCCGGCGCCTGTACCGCCTCGGCAACCGGCTCTGGCACACGGACGCGTCGTTCGAAGATCCGGCGGGGCGCTATTCGATGCTGCATGCGCGAGTCGTGCCGCCGGCAGCCGCGGGCGGCGACACGGAGTTCGCCGACATGCGCGCGGCCTACGCCGCGCTCGATCGATCGATGCAGGCGCGGCTCGCGGGCTTGCGTGTGCGCCATTCGATCGCCTATTCGCGCCAGACCCTGGGTTTCGAATTTTCCGCTGAGGAGGCGACGCTGCTGCCCGGCGCCGAGCATCCGCTGGTGCGGACGTTGGCCGCCGGGCGCAAGTCGCTCTACCTGGCGTCGCATGCCGCGGAGATCATCGGCTGGAACCTGCCCGAGGGGCGGTTGCTCCTGCGCGAGCTGACCGAGCATGCGACGCAGCCGCAGTTCGTCCATCGCCATGCCTGGCGCACGGGCGACCTCGTGATCTGGGACAACCGGGCGACGATGCATCGCGGGACGCCCTTCGACGACATCGCGCAGCGCAGGGACATGCGCCGCGTCACCACCCTCGACATCGCGGCCTGACGCGCACGGCGGTCGAGGCCGTTCTCCATCCCGCTCATGCGCTTGGCGCCGCCCTAGTCGGCAGCGGGCTTTCCTTCGGCATGCGCAGCCGCTAGGCTGCGTGCTTGGCGCACCGGCGCGCCCCATGGCAAGGACGATGGCATGAATAACAGAACCATTTTCTGGATGATCGGATTCCTCGTCGCGGTCCTCATCGTGGCTTTGTTTCTGATGTCGCCGCTGAGCGCTGCGTTCATGGCAAATCCGCTGTTCAACGGCGCGATTATCGGCGTGCTCCTGGTCGGGATTGCGGTGTTGTTCCTGCAGGTTCTCGGCCTCCAGCGCGAGCGCGACTGGTTCGAGGCACGCCAGTCGCGGGCGCTGGCGAGTGTCGGGAGTGTAGGGCCTGAGCCGCGCATGCTCGCACCGCTGGCGCGCATTCTCGGCGCGCGCGTGGGGCCGCCGCGCATCTCGGCGACCGTCGGCCGCTCGCTGCTTGACGGCGTTCGGCTGCGCCTAGACGAGAGCCGCGATATTGCACGCTACCTCATCGGGCTGCTCATTTTCCTCGGCCTGCTCGGCACCTTCTGGGGGCTGCTCGACACGGTGGTTTCGGTCAGCAAGGTCATCGCGGGCCTGGAAGTGGCCGGATCGAACGTCGGCGAAACCTTCGCGCGATTGCGCGACGACCTGCAGGGGCCCCTGGTCGGCATGGGCACCGCGTTCAGCTCATCGCTCTTCGGTCTCTCGGGCGCGCTGGTGCTCGGCTTTCTCGACCTGCAGGCGGGGCATGCGGACAACCGCTTTCTCAAGGACCTCGAGGACTGGCTCGCCGAGTCGACGCACCTGCCGAGTGCGCTGCTGACCGAAGGCGAGCCGACGATCCCGGCCTACGTCGAGGCGCTGCTCGAGAAGACCGCCGACAGCCTCGAGGGCCTCGAGCGCGTCATGGCGCGCAGCGGAGAGGACCGCACATTGATGCGCGAGCAACTGTTGCAGCTGACCACGCGGCTCACTGATCTGACCGACCAGATCCGCGCCGAACAGCAAATCATCAAGGGACTCGCGCGCCAGCAGCAGGATCTGCAGCCGGCGATCGCGCGCCTTGCTGCCGTCGTCGAAGGCGGCCCGGGCATGGACGACGCGATGCGCGATTATTTGCGCAGCATCGATTCGAGCCTGCATCGCCTAGTCGACGAAGGCGGGGTCGAACGCCGGCAGTTTGCCGAAGACCTGCGCAATGAGCTGCGCCTGCTCACGCGTACGCTCGCCGGCCGCGCCGGCGGATCCAGCTGAGGCGTTGAGGCCGCAGCCCGATGCTCCAGCTCACGCGCCGCTCGCGCAGCATCGACATCTGGCCGGGGTTTGTCGATGCGCTCGCATCGGTTCTGCTCGTGTTCATCTTCATGCTGCTGGTGTTCGTGCTGGCGCAGTTCTACGCAGCGTGGGAGCTGGCCGGGCGCGAGGCGACGATTACGCGACTGCAGCGCAGCATCAACGAGCTTGCGCAAACCCTGTCGCTCGAGCGCGAGCGCGGTGCCGGTCTCGAGACCCGACTCGCGGATTCCGATTCGCGCCTGCGCGCAACGCTGGCGGAGCGCGAAACGCTCGCCGGACAGTTGCGACTCACCGAGGCGCGCGCGAGCGCGACGCAGGCCGAGCTCGACGAGGCGAAGCGGACGATTTCGGCCGCCGACGAAGCGATCAAGGTGCGGCTCGCGGAGATCGTCAGCCTGCAGCAGGACATCGCGGCCCTGCGCGAGCTACGCGCGAAGCTCGAAGCAAGTATTGCCGAACGCGACACGACACTCGGCACGCTGCGCGACCGCTCGAAGACGCTGGCAGCAGAACTCGCGAGCGCGCAGGAGCGCACGCGTCTCGCACAAACAGACATCGAGAAGCGCGACCTGCGCATCGCCGACCTTGCTGCGCGGATCGAGGCGCAGGACAAAGCGCTCGCCGAGGGGCGCGGGCTCACGCAGCAGGCGCAGAGTCGCGTCGCCGAGCTGAGCCAGCAGATCAGCGCACTGCGCGCCCAGCTCGCCGAGCTTTCTGCGGCACTCGATCTCGCCAAGGCCAAGGTCACGACGCAACAGGTCGAGATCACCGATCTCGGCAAACGCCTGAACCTTGCGCTCGCGCGCCGGGTTCAGGAGCTGAACCGCTACCGCTCGGAGTTTTTCGGCCGGCTGCGCGAGGCGCTGGGCGATCGGGCCGACCTCCGCCTCGTCGGCGACCGCTTCGACTTCAAGTCCGAGGGGTTGTTCGACTCCGCGTCGGCGGAACTCGGGCCGGCGGGCGAGGAACAGATCCGCAAGCTTGGTCAGACGCTGAACGACGTCTCGACGCGCATCCCGCGTGACCTCGACTGGGTGCTGCGCATCGACGGCCACACGGACCGGCGCCCGATCCACAACCGCGAGTTCCCGTCGAACTGGGAGCTGTCGACGGCGCGCGCACTGTCGATCGTGCGCAGCCTCGTCGCCGAGGGCGTGCCGCCGCGGCGGCTGATTGCCGCGGGCTTCGGCGAGTACCGCCCGCTCGATCCGGCCAATACGCCGGCGGCCTGGCAGAAGAACCGCCGTATCGAGATTCGTTTCACGTCGCCCTGAGGGCGCGCGGTGGCGCAGGCCATGGTGCGCGTGACGGCGTGTCTTTGAACGCGCCGCCGGGCAGGGGTACACTGGACACAGGCAAACCGTAGTGGCGTGCCCGCAACCGCGCAGAGGTAGGCGATGGAAAAGACCCGCAACATCCCCGAAACGCCGCCTGACTACGACCGCACGCGAATTACCGAGCGGCCCGACGGTTTCTACTGGAGGGAGAAGGGGGGGTCGCGCGAAAATGGACCCTTCATGACGCTGCTCGAGGCGGTCGACGACATGGGCTACAGCGTCGATTCGAACTACGAGCCGGGCGAGAGCCTCGAGGAAGCGGAGAACGAAATCGGCGTGTCAAGCTGGGTCGATCCCGAGACGGGCGAACTCTCCGAAGAGGAACGTCCGCGGCTCGAGGATCACTGAGTCCAGGGCGCCGCGGCGAAGCGCGCGACGAACGC
>JAQBBQ010000133.1:0-18788 GCA_032125995.1 Betaproteobacteria bacterium
CAGGCGATCACCATCAAGATGAACGCCATCACGGAGTGGGCCGCGCTACCCGCGACCGAGATGTTTCTGCGCGACAATCGCGACGACAGCGATTTTTCGGCGTTCATGTCGGTGTGGTTCTTCGAGGAGCAAAAGCACGCGCTCAGCCTGATCGAGTACCTGCGCCGCTTTCGCCCGGATCTCGTGCCGACCGAAGATGAACTGCACGCGGTGCGCTTTGCGTTCGATCCGGCCCCGCCGCTCGAGACCCTGATGCTCCATTTTTGCGGCGAAATCCGTCTCAACCACTGGTACCGCTGCGCCGCCGAATGGCATACCGAACCCGTGATCCAGAGCATTTACACGCTGCTCTCGCGCGACGAGGCGCGCCACGGGGGCGCCTACCTCGAGTACATGAAGCGCGCGATCGAGCGCCTCGGCAACGAAGCGCGTGGCGCCTTCGCGAAGATGGGCGTACTGATGGCGGCGAGCATGCGCAGCGGCAAGCCGATGCACCCGACGAACCTGCACGTCAATGCGGCGCTGTTTCCGAACGACACCGTGCAGAGTCGCCTGCCTGATCCCGAGTGGCTCGAGCGCTGGCTGAGCGAGCAGATCCGCTTCGACCGCGGCTGGGAGCAGAAGGTCATCGACATGATCCTGCTCAACCTGTCGAAGCTGCTCGAGGCGCCGATCGCGTCGCTGCAGGACCTGTCGCGCTACCGCAAGAGCCTCGCGGCGGCCTGAGGCGGCCTTCGCGCGCGGCCGCCTGCGGCGAGGTCGGAACAAGGGGGCGCTGCCCCCTTGTGATCCCCCGACTTCAGACCTGATCAAGCCGATGGCTTGATCAGCGCTTCTCTAGAACGGCAGCGGCGCCCCGGGCTTGAGCGGCGTGAGCGCGCGGCGGAATTCTTCCTGGATGCGTGCGAGCGCCTTTGGCGTCTCGGCCTCGAAGCGCAGCACGATCACCGGCGTCGTGTTCGAGGCGCGCGCGAGACCGAAACCATCCGCGTACTCCGCGCGCACGCCGTCGATCGTCAGCACCTGCGCCGCGTTGGGAAATGCGTTTGCCGCCTGCAGCTTCGCGACCAGGGCGTGCGGCTCGCCCTCGTCGAGCTTCCATTGCAGCTCGGGCGTCGACGGTGCGGTCGGCAGCGCCTTCAGCGCCGCGCTCGGATCCGGCGTGCGCGAAAGAATTTCGAGCAGCCGCGCGCCGGCATAGAGTGCATCGTCGAAGCCGTACCAGCGCTCCTTGAAAAAGGTGTGGCCGGACATCTCGCCGGCGAGCGGCGCACCGGTTTCGGCGAGCTTCGCCTTGATGAACGAGTGCCCGGTCTTCCAGATCAGCGGCCGGCCGCCGTGACGCTCGATCCAGGGCGCGAGCAGCCGCGTCGACTTGACGTCGTAGATGATCTCGGCGCCCGGATTGCGCGAGAGCACGTCGGCGGCGAACAGCATCAGCTGGCGGTCGGGGTAGATCACCTCGCCATCGCGCGTGACGACGCCGAGGCGGTCGCCGTCGCCGTCGAAGGCGAGACCGAGCTCGCCCGCGCCGCGTTTCAAGGCCGCAATCAGGTCGGCGAGGTTTTCGAGGTGAGACGGGTCCGGATGGTGGTTGGGGAAGTCGCCGTCGACCTCGCAGAAGAGTTCGGCGACCTCGCAGCCGAGGGCACGAAACAGCTGCGGCGCGAGCATGCCTGCCACACCGTTGCCGCAATCGATCGCGATCCGCACACCGCGCGCGAGCTTGACGTCGCCGGTGATGCGCTGCAGGTAGGCTTCGCGCACGTCGGCCGGCGTGCGTTTGCCGGCGCCGCTCGAGACCGCATCGCGCTCGATGCGCTCGCGCAGGCGCTGGATTTCGTCGCCCGCAAGGGTCGTGCCGCCGACGACCATCTTGAGGCCGTTGTAATCGGGCGGATTGTGGCTTCCGGTCACCGACACGCAGCTCGCGCAGCCGAGGTGATGGGCGGCGAAATAGGTGACCGGCGTCGGCACCATGCCGAGATCGATGACGTCGCCGCCTGCCGCGTTGATGCCCGCGGCCAGCGCGTCGAGCAGCATCGGCCCCGAGTGCCGGCCGTCGCGTCCGAGCGCGAAGGTCGCCGCGCCGCGTTCGCGCCCGAGCGAGCCGAGCGCCCGCCCGACCGCCTGCACGATCGCCGGCGTCAGCGTGCTGCCGACGATGCCGCGGATGTCGTAGGCGCGGAAGATTTCTGCCGGAACGTTCATACGTTCATACGTTCATGCGTCGTTCGAAAGGAAGTCGAGCAGGCGGCGGGCGAGCCAACCGTGCTGTCCCGGGAACGGGCCCTCGAGGAAACCGACGTGCCCCCCCGTCGCGGGCGATTCTAGCAGCACGCTTGCGCTCGCTTCGCGGGTTGCCGCCGCCAGCATGGCAGGCGGCAGGAAGGGATCGTTTTTCGCGTTCAGGACCAGTGTCGGCAGGCGGATCTGCGCGAGCCAGGGCGCGCTCGAGGCCCGCGTCCAGTAATCGTCGACGTCGCGAAAGCCGTGCAGCGGTGCGGTGTAGGCGTCGTCGAATTCGCGCAGCGTGCGCGCCGCTCGCACGCGCGCGGCGTCGATGGTCGAGGCGTTCGAGACGTTCAATGGATGGGCCGCCAGCTTGGCGAGTGCGCGCGCCTTCATCGACGCGAGGAACAGTCTTGTGTACAGCAGGCGGTTCAGTCCGTGATCGAGTGCGTCGCCACAGGCCTGCAGGTCGAGCGATGCGCTGACCGCCGCCGCACGCGAAAGTACGCCCCGCGCGGCGGCGCCCTGTTCGCCGAGCCACTTGAGCAGAACGTTGCCGCCGAGCGAAATGCCCGCGGCCACCATGCGCTGCGAGGCGGCAGCAAGCCGGCGCAGGATCCAGTCGATTTCGGCGCTGTCGCCGGAATGGTAGGCGCGCGGCAGGCGGTTCGGTTCGCCCGAGCAGCCGCGGAAATGCGGCAGGGCGACGCGCCAGCCCGTCGCGCTCGCCGCGCCTGCGAGCGCGCGCCCGTATGCGCTATCTGCGCTGCCCTCGAGACCGTGAAACACGACCAGCGTGCACGGCGCCTGCGCCGGGCCGGCGAAATCGACATCGATGAAATCGCTATCCGGCGTTTCCCAGCGCTCGCGCACGGTCGTCGGGCGCGGCGGCGGACGCAGCGCGGCGACGATGGTCTGGGTATGGCCGCCGGGCAGCCACCAGGGCGCTCGATAGGTGGAGCGCACGGCATGGTTATTCTTCAATGCAGGGTTGCCGTATCCGGCGGGGCGCTTTCGCTGCGCTCCGGTGCGGGCGCGGGAGAGGCGTGGTGCGCCACCATGCGCCACCCGGGGCCGACGCGCTGATACACATTTGTCGCGACCACCGGATTCGGCGCCGGCCCTTCGCCTTCGATGCTGAGATTTTCGTACACGCTGTGCATCGTCACCATCATGCCGGCGACGACAACCTGATGCGAAAGGCGCACGCGCAGCCGCTGTCCGCTCTCGAAGATTCGCTTCCATTGCGCGAGGACGGCTTCGGTGCCGCGCAGGCGCGGACCGCCCGGGTGGACGCAGACCACCTCCTCGTCGTCTGCCCAGACGGTGGCCATGGCGTCGTAATCGCCGTGCTCGAGCGCCTCGTAAAACGCGGCCTCGGCATCCTCAGGCGTCGGGAAAATTTTCTCGGCCACGCGCCGCGTTCAGCAGTCACTGGGATCGCGCGGAGCCTAGCACACCGAGTTGATCGATTTCGGCGAGCACCCGCTCGAGCTCGAGCTCGTTCATGCAGCGGAAATGACCCAGCGGGCAGACGCGCTGAAAGCAGGGACTGCACTCGGGCCGCAGCCAGACCACCTGCGCGCGCTGCGAGCGCGGTGGGGTGTGCTCGGGGCTAGATGAGCCGAACAGTGCGACCTGCGGCCGGTCGAGCGCCGCGGCGACATGCATCAGCCCCGAATCGTTGGTGACCACCAGATCCGCGGCGGCGATCAGTTCGATCGCCTGCCCGAGCGTGGTCTGTCCGGCCAGGCTGTGCGCCACGCCGCCGCTCGCGCGGGCGACCGCTTCGCAGTCGGGCGCGTCATTCTTCGAGCCGAGGAGAAAGACCTCCATGCCCTGTGCATGCAGCGCGCCGGCCAGCTGCCCGAAGCGGGCGGCGGGCCAGCGCTTGGCCGGGCCGTATTCGGCGCCGGGGCAAAGCACCGCGTTGCGGCGCGGCGAGGGCGTGAATCCGAAGGCTTGCGCGGTCGCGGCCACCGATCTTGCGTCGACCTGCAGGCGTGGCTCGGGCAGCGGGGTGGACGGCGAATGGCCCGGCGGCTCCGAGAGCTGGGCATAGTGCTCGACCATCGGCTGTCGCGCGCGCGGGGCGCGGTGGATGAGGTTGAGCAAGCCGAAACGCGATTCCCCGACGTAGCCGCAGCGCAGCGGCACGTCGGCGAGCAACGGGACGAGCGCCGACTTCCAGCTGTTCGGCAGCACGATCGCCTGGTCATAGTGCCGCGCGCGCAGCGCGCGCCCCAACCGCCAGCGCGCGCGCAACTGCAGCGCGCCGTGCGCGAAGGGCGCCGGTATCGTCTCGTCGATCTCGGGCATGTGCGCAAGCAGTGGCACGACCCAGGGCGGTGCGAGCGCCTCGATGCGTACCGCCGGCGCCTTCTCGCGCAGGCGCGCGAGCAGCGGCTGCGCCATGAGCGCGTCGCCGATCCAGTTCGGCACGACGACGAGGATTTTTGGCACGGGTGGCGGGCGAACTGGCGAGTAGGTCAGCTCAGGGTCCGGGGGGGTACGGGGGGATCAAGTGGCGTCGCAGATCCCCCCGTTCTGACGGGGGGGATCAAGTGGCGTCGCAGACCCCCCCATTCTGACTAATGCCCCTTGGGCGCCGGGCCCTTGTAGACGAATTTCGTCCCGCAGTACGGGCATTGCACCTCGCCTGCCTTTGCGACGTCGAGGAAAACGCGCGGGTGGCGTGCCCAAAGCGGCGCGGCCGCGGTCGGGCAGTGCAGCGGCAGGTCTGTTGCGTCGACCTCGACGTGGCGCGCGGTGTCGGCGCCCAGGATGCTCATTTCTTCCTCGCCTTGCTGCGCGCGCCCCCGCCCGCCACGATCGGCTTCTTCATGTCGACCTTGGCCAGCCAGTGGCGGTACTTCTTGTCCTTGCCGGTAACGACGTCGAAGAAGGCCTTCTGCAATTTCTTCGTGATCGGCCCGGCGCGGCCGGCGCCAATGCTTCGGCCGTCGAGCTCGCGGATCGGCGTCACTTCCGCTGCCGTCCCGGTGAAGAACGCCTCGTCGGCGATGTAGACGTCGTCGCGCGTCAGGCGCCGCGAGGTCACCTCGTAGCCGAGGCCTGCCGCGAGCTCGATCACCGAGCTGCGCGTGATACCGACGAGCGCCGAGGTGATCTCCGGTTCATAAAGTTTGCCGTTCTTGACGATGAACAGGTTCTCGCCCGCGCCCTCGGCGACATAGCCTTCGACGTCGAGCAGCAGGCCTTCGTCGTAACCGTGCTGGGTGGCCTCGAGCGTGGCGAGCACCGAGTTCGGATAGGTGCCCGACATCTTTGCGCGCGCCATGGTCACGTTGACGTGATGGCGCGAATACGACGAGGTCTTGACCCGGATGCCCTTGGCGAGTGCTTCGGGGCCGAGGTAGGCGCCCCAGGGCCATGCCGCGATGGCGACATGCACCGTCGCGCCGACCGGCGAGACGCCCATCTTCTCCGACCCGTAAAACGCAATCGGCCGCACGTAGCAGGAATCATGGCCGTTCGCCTGGACCACCTCGATCTGCGCGCGCATGAGCCGCTCGCGCGTGTAGGGGGATCTTCATCATGTAGATGTGGGCCGACGTGAACAGGCGATCGGTATGCTCCTTGAGGCGGAAGATCGCAGTGCCGTCGACGGTTTTATAGGCGCGCAGGCCCTCGAACACCGCGAGCCCGTAGTGCAGCGAGTGCGTGAGCACGTGGGTGGTGGCGGAACGCCAGGGCACGAGCTTGCCGTCGTGCCAGATCCAGCCGTCGCGGTCGGCCATCGAAAGTGGGGTGTTTGCCTTCGCCATCCAGAGATTCTCCTCGAGTGTCGCGGAATTCTAACCGCAGGCCCGGGACCTGCGCCATACTATTAACATGACTGTTAATACTCAGGCGCAGGTGTTCGCCGCGCTTGCCTCGGCGCCGCGGCGCCAGGTGATCGCCTTCCTCGCGCAAACTGCGCTCGCGACCAGCGACCTCGCGGAGCGCTTCGGCATCAGCGCGCCGGCGGTGTCGCGTCACCTCGCCGTGCTGCAGCGCGCGGGGCTGGTGTCGGCCGAGCGGCAGGGCCAGCGCGTGCTGTACCGACTGAACCGCGACGTGCTGCTCGACGCGCTCGCTGGCTTTGCCTCCGTGGTCGACGGGCCGCTGCGGCGCGAGACGCCGTTCGCGCGCACGCCGCGGGAGGCGATCTAGTGCGCACGCGCGCCGCGCTGCTCGTCGTCGCGCTCGTCGCCGCGGGCTGCGCGAGCGTGCCCGAGGGGTCCGACGATGACGGCCTGCTCGCCTCGACCGCGGTGGTTGCCTCGCTGCCGCTCGAAACCGGCGACCGGGTCGACGTCGGGCGCTTCTCTGTGGCGTCGCCGGGTGGCGAATTGCCCGATGGCTGGGAACCGTACCTGGTTCTTCCGCACAAGCTGGCAACGCGCTACCGGCTGGTCGAGAACGCTGGCGCGGTCGTGCTTGAGGCCGACGCGGACGGCTCAGCCTCGAGTGTGGCGCGCAGGATACGCATCGATCCGCAGCGCCACCCGATCATCGAATGGCGCTGGCGCGTGCCTGCGCTGATCGACGGCGCCGACCCGCGCGTGGCGACGCGCGAGGATGCGCCTGCGCGCATCCTGGTTGCTTTTCACGGCGATGCGCAAAAGCTCGATATGTTCGAGCGCAGCACGCTACGCATGGCGAAGGCGATCTCGGGGCGCGCCCTACCCTACGCGACGCTGGTCTACATCTGGGCCGAGAAGGTGGCGGCCGAAACCGTGGTCAGGAACCTCCACACCGGCCGGGTGCGCATGATCGTGGTCGAAAGCGGCGCAGCGCGGCTCGGCCGCTGGGTCGCAGTGCGGCGCAATCTGCTCGAGGACTATCAGCGCGCCTTCGGCGAGGCGCCGGGTGACATCGTGGGCATCGGGGTGATGACCGACACCGACAACACCCGTAGCCGGGCGCGCGCATACTACGGCGACATTACCCTGTACGCCGCGCCGTGACCGATCCCCAAGTGACCGCCCATTTGTTGCCCGCCGCGGGATCGGTGCCGAACCATCCGCGCTGGCCGCTGCTCGTCTACCCGGGTGCGGTCGCGCTTTCGGGCGTCGATCCGGCGTCGATCTTCGAGGCGCTATTCGCGCGCAATCGGTGGCCAGCGGCCTGGAGGAACGGCGTGCATCCGTTTCACCACTATCACAGCGACGGCCACGAAGTGCTTGGCATCTACAGCGGCGAAGTCACGGTGTTGTTCGGCGGCGAGGGTGGCGTGACGCTCACCGCACGCCCGGGCGACGTCATCGTCCTGCCCGCAGGCACCGGGCACAAGAAGCTGTCGTCGCACGGCAGTCTTGGCGTGGTCGGCGCCTATCCGGACGGCCGCCATCCCGACCTCTGCATTGCGAAAGCGGCCGACGCCGCACGCGCCGCCGCGACGGTCGCGCGGGTACCACTGCCCGCCTGCGATCCGGTGTTCGGAGAAGGCGGGCCGCTGTTCGAGCACTGGGCGGCCTGAGGCTGTCTCAGGCGTAAGGCGCGAACACCGACGCCCACAATCCGCGCACCGCGTCGACGTGCGGCGCAACGGCCTCGGGCGCGACGCGCGCGTACTGCGCGCCGTTCAGGCGCAGGCCGTGCTGCAAGCGCCGAAACTCGCGGTAGGCGCCCTGGCACTGCGCGGCGAGCGGCGCGGGAATCAGCGCGAGGTCGCCGGCGATGCCGAGCAGCGCGATGTTCCCCAGGTTGCCGACCAGCTGCGGGTGCGCCTGCGCGTGCGCCAGGACGAGGAACTGGACGATGAATTCCAGGTCGATCATGCCGCTGCGATCATGCTTGACGTCGAACAGCTGCGACCGGTTGGGGTGCGCCGCATGCATCTTCTCGCGCATCGCGAGCACTTCTTTTGCGAGTGCCGTGGGATCGCGCGCGCGGCGCAGGATCCGCGCGCGGATCGCCTCGAACGCCGCGCCCACGGCGGCGTCGCCCGCGCAAAAGCGCGCGCGGCTAAGCGCCTGGTGCTCCCAGGCCCAGGCGGATTTCTCCTGGTATTCCTCGAACCCGGCAAGCGAGGACACCAGTAGTCCGCTCGCCCCGCTCGGGCGCAGGCGCAGGTCGGTTTCGAACAGCACGCCGGCGGCCATGTGGGTGGTCAACCAGTGGTTCACGCGCTGCGCAAGCCGCGCGTAGACCTCGGCTGCGCGCGCGTCGTCATCGTCATAGAGAAAGATGATGTCGAGGTCGGAAGCGTAGCCGAGCTCCTTGCCGCCCTGTTTGCCGTAGGCGATCACGGCGAAGCGGGCGCCGTCTTCGCGGTGGCGGTTGCGCAGCTGCGACCAGGCGGTCTCGAGGCAGACCTCGAGCACCGCGTCGGCGGCTGCGGAAAGATGGTCGGCGAGCCGCTCGATGCTGAGCCGACCCGCGAGATCCTGGGCCAGCAGCCGGAACACCTGCGCCTGGTGCTGCTCGCGCATGACGTTCATCTGCGCCTCGGTATCGCCTGCCTGTGCGGCGATCTGCGCACGCAAGGCCTGGCCGAACGCCGGCCAGTCCGGCGGTGCGTAGAGCACGCGGTCGTCGAGCAACTCGTCGAGCAGCATCGGATGGCGGGTCACGAACTGCGCCGCCCAGCTCGATGCGCCGACGATGCGCGCGACGCGCTCGAGGGCCACCGGATGCTCTGCGAGCAGGGCGAGGTAGGCTGCGCGGCGTGCGATCGCCTCGATGAGATCGAGTCCGCGCGCCAGGGTGGCGTCGGGATCCGCGGTGTCTGCCGCGGCGGTCGCGAGCACCGGAACGAGTGCATCGAAGCGCCGGCGCGAATCCGTGGGTAGCAGGGCGTAGCGCTGGCTCCGCCGCACCGACAACAGTCGCGCGGCACCCGCATCGGGTTCGCGGTAACCGAGTTCGGCGAGCGCGCGCGCGACTGCCTCCGGGTCGTCCAGCCAGACCGCCGGCCCCGTGCTCTCCTCGGATTCGGCGAAGGCGGCCTGGAATTGCCGCGTCACCGCGGTGCGCACGGCGTCGAGCGCCGTCTCGAGCGCCCCCCAGTTTTCATAACCCGACATCGCGGCGACGCGTGCGCGGTCGTCGGCGTCGGTCGGCAGGCGGTGGGTCTGGCGATCGTCGAGATATTGCAGCCGGTGCTCGAGGCGGCGCAGGAAGTCGTACGCGGACGAGAGTTCCTGCGCGGCCTCGGCGCTGATCAGCGTGCGTTCAGCCAGCCGCGCGAGCACGGTGAGCGTGGGGCGCACGGCGAGCGCCGGGTCGCGCCCGCCACGGACCAATTGCAGCGCCTGCGCGATGAACTCGATCTCGCGGATCCCGCCCGGCCCCAGCTTGATGTGATCGGCCAGCTCGCGGCGCGCGACTTCGCGGCGCACCTCGGCATGCAGGCGGCGCATCGCACCCAGCGTCGCGTAGTCGAGGTACTTGCGGAACACGAACGGGCGCACGATTGGCTCGAGCGCCTCGTGCTGCGATCCGGTGATCGGTCGCGCCTTGATCCAGGCATAGCGCTCCCACTCGCGGCCCTGGGTGATGAGGTAGTTTTCCAGCGCCTCGAAGCTGCATACCAGCGGGCCCGACTCGCCGTAGGGCCGCAGCCGCATGTCGACCCGAAAGACGAACCCGTCCTGCGTGACCTCCGACAACAGCGCGATCAGCTTGCGCCCCAGGCGCGCGAAGTACTCGTGATTCGAAAGCGGGCGCGGACCGTCGCTGTCGCCTTCCTCGGGATAGACGAAGACCAGATCGATGTCGGAGGACACGTTTAGCTCGCCGCCGCCGAGCTTGCCCATGCCGACGACGATGAACGGTTGCGCGGCGCCCGTCGCACCGCGCGGGACGCCGTGCTCGCGTGCGAGCAGCGCATCGCTCCAGGCCTGCGCGGTGGCGATCGAGGCATCGGCGAGCAGGCTCATCGTGCCGCAGACCTCGGCGAGGTCGGCGCTGCCGGCGAGGTCACGCGCCATGACCCGTAGCAGGACGCGCTGGCGCAGCCGGCGCAGGCGGCGCTTGAGGGCGGTTTCGTCGTCCGCATCCGCGCCGGCGAGCGCCGCCTCGATCTCGGCGCGCGAAAACGGCACCGGATCGTCCAGTTCGCCCACCAACTCGGGTCGGCTCGCCAGCAGCGCAACGGCAAAGCGGGAGCGCTCAAGCACGGATCGTTCGGCGTCGCGCAGGGGGGATTTCCGAGAAAGGGCGGGAGCTTAGGGTTTAAAATGCAGGTCCGGGACCACGCTGCACGTTGCACGTTGCACGCTGCGTAGCGAAACCGGCAGAACTTCTTTCGCCGTGGTGCACCAAACCCTACGTGGCGTCCGTGCCGGACGCAATGCTTCGTTAGCGCCGCACACGGAATACTGGGGCAACACAAGCCGCGATGCAATCTGAGACTCCGACCCAGGTCGACGTTGGCCACGTGGCCGACGCGGCAGCGGGCAGACGCGCATTCGGACGCTCGCGCTGGGTGCTGCGCATGCTCGAAACGCTTGCCTGGAGCGCGGTCGTCCTCGCGGCGGTGATGGTGCTCGCGCTGCGCTACTGGGTGCTGCCGAATATCGAGCAGCATCGCGACGTGATCGTCGGCGCGTTCGTGCGCGGACTCGGCCTTCCCGTCAAAGTTGGCGCGATTCAGGCCGACTGGCCCGGTATTCGCCCGCGCATCAGCTTTGCCGACGTTCGCATCTACGACCACGAGGGCCGCGAGGCACTGGTGCTGCCCGCGGTCCACAACGTCGTCTCCTGGCGCTCGCTGTTGTTCGCGGAACTGCGCCTGAGTTCGCTCATCATCGACTCGCCGCGGCTCGCGGTGCGGCGCGATGCGGCGGGGCGCCTCTTCGTCGCCGGGCTCGAGCTCGCCGCGGCCGGTGGCGCCGAGCGGGGCGGAAGGTTGGCGGCGTGGATCCTCGGCCAGCGCGAAATTGAGATCCGCAACGCTGAAATCGAATGGGTCGATCTACTGCGCGAGGCGCCGCCGCTCAAGCTGAGCGCGCTCAATTTGCGCCTGCGCAACGCGGGCGGCGTCCATGCCGTTGGCCTGTCGGCGCGCCCGCCCAAGGCGCTCGGTACGTCGCTCGTCGTGCGTGCGGAGCTCGCCGGCGGTCCGGTCACGGTACCGAGCAAATGGGATGGGCGACTCTACGCCGAGTTCGGCGATACCGATCTCGCCGCATGGCAGCCGTGGGTCGACTATCCGTTCGAGCTGCGCCAGGGGCGCGGTGCGGTGCGCATGTGGGTGACGCTGGGTGCAGGCCAGCGCGTACGCAGCACGCTCGACGTAGAGCTTTCGAACGTCGTCATGCAGCTTGCCACGGATCTGCCGCGCCTCGCGCTCGCCAAACTCGCCGGCCGTCTCGAGGGTCGCGCGGAAGGCCGCACGTTCGAACTGACGGCGCGGGACCTTGCGCTCACGCTCGCCGACGGCGAAGCGCTCGAGCCGACGAGCTTTCACTTGAGCTGGACACCGGCGGCCGAGGCGGATCCAGCAAAACCCGAACGTGGCGAACGTGGCGAACGTGGCGCTCTCATCGCGAAGCGCATCGATCTTGCGCCGCTCGCGCGGCTGGGGGAATTTCTGCCTTTTCCGCAAGATCTGCGCAGGCTGCTCGCGGACCTGTCGCCGCGCGGCCAGCTGCACGACGTTGCATTCGACTGGACCGGAACGCTTCCGCACGCGACCGGCTATTACGCACAGGCGCGCTTCGACGCGCTTGGAATGAACGCCTGGCACGCGGTGCCAGGATTCACTGGCTTGACGGGCCGGATCGAAGCGCGCTCGGGCGGCGGTCGCGTGGAGCTGCTTGCGCGCGACCTCGCGCTCGATCTGCCCAAGCTGTTTCCGCAGCCCCGCATTGCGCTCGACACGCTGACCGGGCTGGTCGCGTGGCAGCAACCCGACAGCGAAACGGTGCGGGTCCAGCTGTCCTCGCTCGCCTTCGGCAATGCGCACCTCGCCGGGACCGCGTTCGGCACCGTCACGCTCGGTCGCGAGGGGCCTGGCGTCGTCGATCTGTCGGCCGCGCTGTCCCGCGCCGACGGTAAAAGTACGGCGAGCTACCTGCCGCTCGCCTCGATCGTGGGCAAGGACACGCGCGCCTGGATCGAGCGGGCGATCCTCGACGGGCGCGCGACCGACGTTCGATTCCAGCTCAAGGGTGACCTGCGCGAATTTCCGTTCACGGATCCGGCGCGCGGGCAGATGCTGATTTCGGCACGCATCGACGGCGCGGTGCTCGATTACGCTGCCGGCTGGCCGAAAATCGACGCGATTGACGGCACCGTGCGCTTCGACGGCGAGCGCATCGAACTGCTTGGACGCAGCGCGCGGGTCCTCGGGGTGCAGCTCGCGAACATACGCGTCGCGATTCCGAGCCTGCTGTCGGCGGAAACGGATCTGTTGATCGAAGGCGACGCCGTCGGACCGTCGAACGAATTCCTCAAGTTCATCGAGGCGAGTCCGGTACGACAGATGACGGACGCCTTCACCGTCGGCATGCGCGCCGAGGGCGAGGGGCGCTTGAGTCTCAAGCTGCATTTGCCGCTCGCAAATCTCGCCAACACCAAGGTGAGCGGGGGGTTCGAGTTCGCGTCGAAGCGCATCCTGGTCCATCCGCAGCTGCCGGCGGTTGAATCGGTCAAGGGATCAGTGCGGTTTGGCGAGACCGGGCTCAGGCAGCTCGATGTGCAGGGCAGTCTGCTCGGCGGACTGGTCGTGATCACGGGTCGTACCGCGCCACAGGGCGGCGTGCGCGTGGTGGCGCGCGGCAAGGCGAGCGCGGGCGAGCTCGCTGGGCTGCTCGAGCATCCGTGGCTGCGTTACCTGAGCGGTAGTGCGGCCTATGAAGTCGTCGTCAACGCCGAGGGCGGCGTCCCGTCGGTGACCGTCTCGAGCGATCTGAAGGGCGTCGAAAGCAGCTTGCCGCCGCCGCTCGCAAAGCGCGCCGCAGACAGCCTGCCGCTGCGCCTGCGCCTGCTGCCCGGCGCGGGGCCTGCGCAGCAACGCGTCTCGGTCACCCTCGGCCGCGTCATGGTTGCCGAGTTCCTGCGTCAACGCAGGGGTGAGGATCAGCGCGTAGCGAGTGAAAAGGGTGGCAAGGATGCAAAAGGCGGCAACGGCGACAAAGGCGGAACAGCTGGAACCGGCGAAACAATGCCGCCATTGCCCCCAATGCAACCAATGCACCCAATGCAGGTTACGCGAACGCTCATCGTGCTCAATCCGACCGCAGGCGCACCGGTACCACAGCCGACGCGTGACGGCTTGACGCTGCGCGGCAGCTTCGATGCGCTCGATCTGGATACCTGGCGCGCGTTGCCAGACGACGGCTGGCCCGCCCTCGGGCAGGGAACGTTCGATCTCAAGGCGGGCGTGCTCGACGTCTTCGGCCGGCGCTTGCGCGACGTCGACGTGCGTGCGGGCAGCGATGTCGGCGGTTGGTCGGCCCAGGTGACCTCGGCCGAACTCGACGGCAACATCGCCTACCGCGCCGAGGGCAGCGGCCTGCTGGTCGCTCGCCTTAAGCGGTTCCGGATTCCCGCGGATTCGCCCGGCGGAATCGGCGCCGATGGCAAGGGCGGGCGCAAGGGCGAGCTGCCCGCGGTCGACCTGCTCGCCGAACGCTTCACGCTGTTCGGACGCGAACTCGGGCGCGCCGAAATCGCGGCGCGACCGGCGGCGGGCGCCTGGGAGATCGACAAGCTCGTGGTGCTCAACCCGGACGCCGAGTTGCGCGGCAAGGGCACCCGCACGCTGACGCAGGGAACATCGCGCACGTCAGTCGACTTCGCGTTGAAAGTCACCGATGTCGGAAAGTTTCTCTCCCGTGTCGGTTACGCCAAGATGGTGCAAGGCGCCAACGGACGGCTCGACGGGTCGCTCGCCTGGCAGGGTGATCCGCAGGTCGTCGACTACCCTTCGCTCGAAGGCAAGCTGACGCTGCGCGTCAACGATGGCCAGTTTCTCGAGATCGAGCCCGGGCTTGGCAAACTCGTCGGCCTGATCAGCATGCAGGCGCTGCCCAGGCGTATCACGCTCGACTATCGCGACGTGTTTTCGGATGGTTTCAAATTCGACCTGATCAATGGTTCGATCGAGGCAACGCGCGGCGTCATGTCGACGACGGATTTCAAGATGAGTGGCCCGGCAGCCGAAGTCGACATGCAGGGGCACACCGATCTCGCGGCCGAGACGCAGGATCTGCGCGTCAAGATTGTGCCGAGCGTGGGGGACACGGCCTCCGCGGCGTTGGCGCTGCTCAATCCGATCGTGGGTGCGGCGGCGCTGCTTGCGCAACGCGTGCTCGACAACCCGCTCGGACAGATACTGGCTTACGAATACGCGATCACCGGCAGCTGGGCCGATCCCCAGGTCAAGAAGCTCGGCGTGGAACCACAGGAGCGCAGCGGTCCGTATGTCGACGTGCCCTTCTAGCGATCGCATGGCGCAGGCACGGTTCGCGGGCGCCGCGCGCGGCCGATTTGCTAGGCTAGCAACCCTGCACCGATCGGAACCCCTTCACCGGAGCCCGTCCCCATGACCCAAGTCGCCACCACACAGGACCCGTTGCTTGAGACCGCCGAACGGTGCCTGCTCGCGCCCTTCGACCTCGAGGCGGCTGCGCTGGGTCGCGTGTTCGGCCTGCTCGGTGCGCACCGCATCGACGATGCGGATCTCTACTTCCAGGCAACCCAATCAGAGAGTTGGAGTCTCGAGGAGGGGATTGTCAAATCGGGCAGCTTCTCGATCGAGTGCGGCGTCGGCGTGCGTGCGATCTCGGCCGAAAAGACGGCGTTCGCATACTCCGACGAAATCAGTTTCGCGGCGCTGGACGATGCGGCGCGGGCGACGCGCGCGATCGCGCGCGCCGGTCAGGGCCGGCGAGTACAGGTCGTGCCACGGCATGCCGCGCCGGTGCCGCTGTACTCCCAGGCCGATCCGCTTGCCTCCCTCGACGCGGCCGCGAAGGTCGCGCTGCTCGAGCGGCTCGAGCGCCTCTGCCGGGCGCGCGATCCGCGTGTCACGCAGGTCATGGCGAGCCTCGGTGGCGAGCACGACGTGGTGCTGATCGCGCGTGCCGACGGTTCGATCGCCGCGGACGTGCGGCCGCTGGTGCGATTGTCGGTACAGGTGATCGCGGAACAGAACGGCCGGCGCGAGGTGGGCAGCGCGGGCGGCGGCGGGCGCACGGACTATGCGCATTTCACCGAGGCGGTGCTCGCCGACTATGCCGAACGCGCGGTCGCGCAGGCACTCGTCAACCTCGAAGCGCGGCCGGCGCCGGCGGGCACCATGACCGTGGTGCTCGGCCCGGGCTGGCCCGGCATCCTGCTGCACGAAGCGGTGGGCCACGGCCTCGAAGGCGACTTCAACCGCAAGGGCAGCTCGGCCTTCGGCGGGCGCATGGGCGAGCGGGTCGCCGCGCCCGGCGTGACCGTCGTCGATGACGGCACGATGCCGCAGCGGCGTGGGTCACTGACCGTAGACGACGAAGGCACGCCGGCGCAGCGCACCGTGTTGATCGAGGACGGCGTGCTGCGCGGTTATCTGCAGGACCGCCTGAACGCGCGACTGATGAAGATGAAGCCGACCGGCAACGGGCGGCGCGAATCCTTCGCCCATGTCACGCTGCCGCGCATGACGAACACGTACATGCTTGCGGGGCCGCACGATCCCGCGGAAATCATCGCGAGCGTCAAGCAGGGTGTTTATGCGACCAACTTCGGCGGCGGACAGGTCGACATCACCAACGGCAAGTTCGTGTTCTCCGCGGCCGAGGCCTACCGGATCGAGAACGGCAAGATCACCTACCCGGTGAAGGGTGCGACGCTGATCGGCAACGGGCCGGATGCGCTTACGCGCGTGGCGATGATCGGCAACGATTTGCAGCTCGATACCGGCATCGGCACCTGCGGCAAGGAAGGCCAGAGCGTGCCGGTCGGCGTCGGCCAGCCGACCTTGCGCATCGACGGGCTTACCGTCGGCGGGACCGGATGACGCCGGCGCGTGGCCCGGCCGCGATGGACGCGCTGCCGGCAAACGAAACCGAGTTTCTGGCCGATGCGGACGCGATCGCCGCGCGTATCGTCGGCATGGGGGACGGCGTGCAGCTCGCGCTGCCGCCGGATTATTCGCTGCCCGCGATGGCGGTGGTGCGCGCGCTGATCCGGCGCCGTGCCAGGGGCTTGCGCCTCCTCGGCGTCCCGGTCCTCGGGCTGTGCGCGGATCTCCTGATCGGCGCGGGTTGCGTTGACGAAGTCGAAACCAGCGCCGTGTCGCTCGGCGAAGCCGGCCTTGCACCGCGCTTCACCGAGGCCGCCGAACGCGGTGCGATCCGCGTGCGCGACGCGACCTGTCCGATGGTTCATGCGGGATTGCAGGCCACGGAGAAGGGTGTGCCGTTCATGCCGCTACGCGGTGTGATCGGCTCCGATCTCGTCGCCCAGCGCGGCGACTGGAAGGTGATCGACAATCCGCTCGCCGCGCAGGCCGATCCGATTATCGTCGCCGCCGCGATCCGGCCGGATGTCGCGCTGTTTCATGCGCGCTGGGCCGACGCGCGCGGCAACCTGTGGCTCGGCCGCCGGCGCGAGCTGGTGACGATCGCGCATGCCGCGAAGGCGACTTACGCGAGCTACGAATCGATGCGCGAGGGCGACATGCTCGAAGACGAGCTGCTCGCGCCCGGCGTGCTGGGATCGGTGTACGTGACCGCTGTTGCGCCCGCCCCGCGAGGGGCCTGGCCGCTGGGTGTCGTCGACGAATACGCAATCGACGATGCGCACATCCGGGAGTACGCGAGGATGGCGAAAACGCGCGAAGGCTTCGCGCGCTACCTGGACGAATTCGTCCTCCAGCCCGCCGTCGAGCCGGCCTGAGTCCCGTGCGCTACGCCCGCGAGGAACTGCTCGCCTGCGCGATCGCCCGCCTGGTGGGCGATGCGGCGCATGTTGCGGTGGGCGCGGCTTCGCCGATCCCCGCGACCGGGTGTCAATTGTTGCGCGCGAAGCAGGGGTCGCGACCGCGGCTTTCGCTCCTCCACCGGCGTCGCGGCAATCCTTTTGCCGACGGTTCGCGCGAGATTTTCGACCTCGCCGGCCAGGGACGCATCGACGTGTTCTTTCTCGGCGGGGCGCAGATCGACGGCGCGGCGAACATCAATTTGGTCGCCGCCGAGGGGCGGCGCTTTCCGGGCTCCTTCGGTTCGGCGTTCATGTATTTCGCCGCGCGGCGCACGATCCTGTTTCGGCAGGAACATTCGTCGCGCGTGCTGGTGCCGAAGGTCGATTTCATTTCGGCGCCGGGCTCGAGTCCGCCGGCGGTCTGGCGACGCGGCGGGCCGCAGGCGCTGTTGACCGGCAAGGCGCTGTTCGTCTGGCAGCCCGAGGCGCGGCGCTTCCGGCTGCAGAGCGTTCATCCGGAGGTCACCATGCAGGACGTGCGCGCGAACACCGGTTTCGACTACGACGCGCCGGAACACATCGCGCTGACTGCGGAACCGACGGCCGAGGAACTCGCGCTCTTGCGCGGACCGGTGGCCGAGGAGATTGCGGCGAACTATCCCGAGTTCGCGCACAAGGTGTGGGGGATTGCGGCATGACGGCGCCTGATTCGGAGACCAAACGCTTCGACCGGAAATCCGAGGACGTCGGCAACATCGTCCTCCTCGAACATGTCAACCTGACGCAGCCAGACCAGCGTCAGACGACGCTGTTCTATGTCGTCGCGCTCGGCGGCACGCGCGACCCCTACATGATGGTCGGGCTCGACAACATGTGGATCAATTTCGGCCGCAACCAGCTCCACATGCCGAGCCGCGATCCGCAGCCGCAGCGGCTGCGTGGCACCATGGGATTCGTCGTCCCCGACCTGGACGCGCTCAAAGCGCGTCTCGAGCGCGTCGCCCCACGGCTCGCGCGGACCGAATTCTTGTGGCGCAGTTACGGCAGCTATGTCGAGGCGACCTGCCCGTGGGGCAACCGCGTGCGCTGCCATGCGCCGGCGCCTGAATTCGGCGCCACCGAGCTCGCGCTCGCCTACGTCGAGTTCGACGTGCCGCGCGGGTCGGCGCCGGGGATCGCGACGTTCTACGGCGAGATCATGGGCGCGCCGGCTGCGGTCATTGAAGGCTGCGCCTTTGTGCCGGTCGGGCGCGGGCAGGCGTTGCGGTTCAAGGAGACGTCGGCGACGCTGCCGAAGTATGACGGCCACCATATCCAGATCTATATCGCGGATTTTTCCGCTCCCTATCGCAGGCTGTTGCAGCGCGGGCTGATTACGCTCGAGGCCGACGCGCATGAGTGGCGGTTTCGGAAAATCGTCGATCTGCAGAGCGGAGAGGAATTGTTCGAAGTCGAACACGAGGTGCGCAGCCTCAAGCATCCGCTCTATGCGCGGCCGCTCGTCAATCGCAATCCGCAGCAGACCAACACCGCGTACATGGGCGGGCAGGATGCGTTTCGGGGGACCTACTAGGTACTAGGTACTTGGTACTTGGTACTCGGTACTTAGGGTAGCCGGCGAGCACCGACGTGGATACCGGAAGCATCGCTGCGAAGCTGAAACCGTTGCCGACGCCTAGATCGTTCGC
>JAQBBQ010000134.1:0-21051 GCA_032125995.1 Betaproteobacteria bacterium
GTGTGCCGTAGCGCGCCGTCGGTGCGAAGTAGCCGGTCGTCTGGTAGCCCCAGGAGCCGTAGAACGGGTGCTCCGTAATCGGCATCAGCTCGACATGCGTGAAGCCCATCTGCTCGACGTAGTCCGCCAGCGCGTCCGCGCTCGCCCGGTAGCCGAGAAATTTGCCGTCGGCCGATCGACGCCACGAACCGAGATGCACTTCGTACACCGCCATCGGTGCGTCGAGCGCGTTGCGTGCCGCGCGCTGCGCCATCCAGTCGACATCGCCCCAGTCGTAATCCAGGGTCCAGGCGCGCGAAGCCGTGGCAGGTGGGGCTTCGGCGTAGAGGGCGAACGGATCGGCTTTTTCGCCGACATGCCCACCGGCTTGCGAGACGATACGGAACTTGTAGGCCTGGCCGTGCGTGACGCTTCGCACCCGCCCTTCCCAGATTCCGCTGCCGTCCGCCCTTGGCGCGAGGCGGTCGGCCTCCGGATTCCACGCGTTCCATTCGCCGATGACCGACACCGCCTGCGCGTTCGGCGCCCAGACGCCGAACTGCGCGCCGTCACGGCCGCGGTGCATCTGGCAGCCGAGACCGTCGTAGAGCCGGCCGTGCGAGCCTTCGCGGAATAAATAGATGTCGTGATCGGTCAACATGACGAGACGTCCGGAGATCGGTGCGGGATGCGGTGCAGACCGGTGAGCAGCGCCGTCAGATCCGCCGCGGCGCCACAACGTCCTGCGACGGGGCGACGAATCGCGAATCGCACCATTCTACCAAAGGTGCCCGCCACGCAATGTTGCGCAGCGTTATCAAGTCGTTGCGTCATGCGCGATTGCGAAGGCGCGCTCGAAACCACGCGCATTGCGGTGCGCAGATGCGCTAGTCTTTGACGGCGCAAATAGCGACCGCGTCACGCTTGCACGATGACCGACAAATTGATGGACGAGGAGCCCTTGCCACCCGCGATCAGCGATCCGTCGGCGTGGACGGGCCGCGACCTGCGCGCGCGCGAGACGGATTGGATATGCCGTCTCACGCCGACGCACCGCGCCGAGCTTGATGCGGCGATACGCGTGTTCCAGGCAGCCGGCACCCCGCTTGCGCAGATCACGCCCGCGCAGTTTCCCCTGCCGACGCTCGGCCCGGTTCTGCGCGCGCTGCTCGACGCGTTGCTCGAAGGCCGCGGCTTCGCGCTGCTGCGCGGCTTTGAGGTTGCGCGCTACCCGCGCGAAGCGCAGGCGATCGCCTACATGGGGCTCGGCAGCCATCTCGGCGTGGCGCGCTCGCAAAACGCCAAGGGGCATCTGCTTGGTCACGTCAAGGATCTCGGGCTCGACGTCAGCGACCCGAACGTGCGCTACTACCAGACCCATCGCAAGCTCGAGTACCACACTGACTCATGCGACATCGTCGGGCTGCTCTGCCTGCAGACGGCAAAGGCGGGTGGCGAGAGCTTCATCGTCAGCTCGATGACGCTGTACAACGAGGTGCTCGCGCGCCGGCCCGATCTCGTGCCGGCACTGTTCCAGCCCTATCCGACGGATCGGCGCGGCGAAGTGCCCGAGGGCATGCAGCCCTGGTTCGACATGCCGATCTTTCACTGGCACGCGGGGCGCCTGAGCTGTATTTACGTGCGCCAGTACATCGAATCGGCGCAGCAGCTGTTTGCGCAGGCTGTTCGGCTCACGCCGCAGCAGATCGAGGCAATGGATCTACTCGATGCGCTGTCGAACGACCCGGACATCCATCTGTCGATGGCCTTTCAGCCGGGCGACATGCAGTTCCTGCACAACCACGTCATCCTGCACTCGCGCAACGACTTCGAGAACTGGCCGCAGCCCGAGCGCCACCGCCACCTGCTGCGGCTGTGGCTTGCGCCGGTGCAGGGGCGGCCGCTGCCCGGGGTGTTCGCGCCGCGCTACGGCAGCGTGACCCCCGGCGCACGTGGCGGCATCGTCGTGCGCGGTACGCGGCCGACGGTGCCGATGGAGGCGGCGTAGCCGAGTAGCCGTGGCAACGTGAGTTGTTGACGAAACCGGTCGGGGGAGGATCGGGAAGAAGGAGGAGATGCGCTGGATCGTGCTGGGCCTGCTGTTGCCTGCGTGCGCCTGGGGACAGGACACGGACGACGCCGTGGTGGTGACCGCCACGCGCGTCGACCGCCCGAGCCTCGAAGTGCCGGCTTCGATCGATCGGGTGCGCGCAGAGGACATCCGCTCGATGCGCCCCCAGGTCAACCTGTCTGAATCGCTCGCGCGCGTGCCCGGTATCGTGGTGCAGAACCGGCAGAACTACGCGCAGGATCTGCAGATTTCGTCGCGCGGGTTCGGCGCGCGCTCGTCCTTCGGCGTTCGCGGGTTGCGGCTGCTGGTCGACGGCATTCCAGCGAGCATGCCGGACGGACAGGGGCAGGTCTCGCATTTCGACCTCGGCTCGGCCGAGCGCATCGAGGTCCTGCGCGGCCCGTTCTCGGTCATGTATGGCAACGCGGCGGGCGGCGTGATCAACGTCATTACCGAGTCCGGCGCGCGCAGTCCGGGCCTGGGCTTCGATCTGTCAGCCGGGAGCAACGGAACGTGGCGCGCCGCGCTGCGGGCGGGCGGCCTGAGCGAGGGCCTGGACTGGCTCGGGTCGGGATCCTATTTCGAGACTGACGGTTACCGCGATCACAGCACGGCGCAGCGCAGCCTGGTGAACGGCAGGCTCAGCTACACCACGGCCGGCGGAACCGCCGTACGCCTGGTTGGCAACGCCCTGTCGAGCCCGGCACAGGATCCGCTCGGCCTGACCCGCGCCCAGTTTGAGGCCGATCCGCGCGGCGTCGCCCCGCCGGCACTGTTGTTCGACACGCGCAAGAAGGTTCGCCAGGCGCAGGGCGGGGTTACGCTCGAGCACGCCTTCGGCGGCGTCCGCGCGCAGGCGGCCGGCTATTTCGGCGAGCGGAAACTGCGCCAGTACCTCGCGTTTGCCGGCGCGGGCCCGACTTCCTCGGGTGGTGTGGTCGACCTCGATCGCAACTTCGGCGGCGGGTCGCTGCGCCTGACGGGCGACACGCAGCTGCTCGAGCGGCCGCTTGCGTGGACCGTCGGCGGCGAGTTCGAGGCTCAGTACGAGCGCCGTAAAGGTTTCGTCAATCAGTTTGGCGAGCTCGGCGCGCTGCGACGCGACGAGGACGACCGGGCTGACAGCACGGGCGCCTACGCGCAGGCCGAATGGCGCTTCGCCGAGCGCTGGATCGGCGTCGCCGGCCTGCGCGCGAGCCGCGTGACGTTCCGCTCGTCCGATGACTACATCACGGCACTCAACCCCGACGACAGCGGGTCGGTGCGGTACAGCGCAACGACGCCGGTGATCGGCGTGGTGTACCGCATCGCGCCGGCGGCGGGCGTCTACGCGAACTACGGCCGCGGCTTCGAAACGCCAACCTTTGCCGAGCTCGTCTATCGCCCCGGCGCCACCGGGCTCAACTTTGCGCTGCAGGCGTCGAAAAGCCGCCACGTCGAGTTCGGCACCAAGCTGGTGCTGGCGAACGGCGCGCGCATCAACGCAGCGCTGTTCGATGTCGGGACGCGGGACGAGATCGTCGTCGATACCGCGATCGGCGGCCGGACGACCTACAAGAACGCAGGGCGCACGACGCGCCGCGGCGTCGAGCTCGGCGTGGACGGTCCGCTTGGCGCCGGCTTCGAGGGCACACTCGCCTGGACGCTGCTGGATGCCACGTTTCGCGACTCGTTCACGACGCAAAATGGAACTGTCATCGTCCCCGCAGGCAACCGTTTGCCCGCGGTTCCGAAAAACACTCTGTATGCCGAGTTGCGCTGGCGCCATGCGCCAAGCGGGTTTGCCGCGGCGCTCGAGCTGCAGTACAAATCGCGTGTCGCGGTCAACGACGTGAACAGCGAATTCGCCGACGCCTGGACGACAGCGAATCTCGCGCTCGGCTTCACTCAGCAGGCAAAGGACTGGACGCTGAGTGAATTCCTGCGCGTCAACAACCTGGCCGACGCGCACTACGCAGGCTCGGTGATCGTGAACGACGGTAACGGCCGCTACTACGAGCCCGCGCCGGGGACGAACGTCGTTGTCGGTCTGCAGGGACGCCTGGCGTTTTGACGTGCTGGCCGGCCTGTCGAACCGGGACCTGCAGGACCTCGCGCACTTCTTCGCTTACGTGCCACCGGGCTCGACGGCGAAGCGCTGAGCCCGGGGCCGGGGAACTTACTGGACGAGCGGAATTCCGGCAGCGAGTTCGTAGTTGATGGCCGCCCGGATCTTGCTCTCGATCTGCATGTAGCGCGCGAGCTTCTTGCCCGGCATGACCGGTGAGAGCTTTTTCGCGACACTCCCGCGCGCCTTCGCCACGTCCTGATCGATCTTGATCGCTTCGCTGATCAGCCTCTTGGCCAGCGCGTCGGTCATCGCGCCTTTTTCATCGGCTTCGGCGTAATCCAGAATGACCTTGGCGAGGCGCTTGTTGAAGCCGGCGAGTTGCTTCTGGTAGCCGTCGTAGATTGGCCAGAATTTTTTCGCCTCGGCGTCGCTGAGCTCCATGTTCGCGGCGACGACCAGTTTCTTGTCGGCCTTGAGCTTGTCGCGCAGGATCTGCATGTTGGCTTCGCCAGAGGTCTTGTTCTGCGCAAATACGGGTGCGACGAGCGCGGCGCTGAGCGCGAGCGCGAGTACGGCGATGAGCTTCATTCGGTTACTTCCTTTTCGTGTGGGTTCGTCTGACGCGCGCCGATGCGGCGCGGCCCCCGCGTCCCGCGAGGGCGGCAGAATCTATCAGATTCCGGGGACCGGGAGCAATGCTGGCGCAGTATACGGCCCGGCACACGATCGAATCCTGTTGCCGACGGCAGTCCACGCGCGCGCCACAACGGGGAACGCAGGGACCCTGCAGTTCGCATGGCTTTGATTGAGGGAAAATATCGCAGCTGCGACACATTCATTACCGCCAGCGGTTCCGGAACGGCACCGTGCAAGCGCAGGCCCGCAGGGTGCGCGTTGTCTGCGCGATAGAGGTTTCAACAAGGCGATCGCGGGCACTGTCGCGAGATGGCGACGGGTGTGCGGCACGCACGATGGAGATCAATCGAATGATTCACTGTTTCAGCGCTGGGCCAGCCGGTTCGCATTGATCGCGATCCGTCGCCTGCGGGTCGTCGTGATGGCCGCGGTATTGATGGCCGCGTGGTCGGCGCGCGCCGCTGATCCAACCTACGCGGTGCGCATCGACGCGCCAGATCAGTTCCGCGCGCTGCTGGAAAATAACCTCCGCATCGTGCGTCGGGTGAAGGAGGGCGTCAACCAACGCCGGTTCGAGCGCCTGACGGGGCGCGCCGCGCGCGAGATCCGCGAGCTGCTCGGCACCGAGGGCTATTTCTCCCCGCGCGTCGAACTGACCGTCGAACGTAGCGACGCGCTGTGGACGGCGCACTACGTGGTCGAACTGGGTGAGCCGTCGCGCGTCACGGCAGCCGATGTCCAGTTCCGCGGCGCGATCAGCGCCGATCGCTGGGACAACGCCGCGCGGCGCAGCGCGCTCGAGGCCGGTTGGCCGTTGAAGGCGGGCGCGCGATTCCGCCAGGCCGAGTGGGACGCCGGCAAGAACGGCTTGCTGCGCGCGCTGGTTGACGAGCGCTACCCGCTCGCGCAGGTGGCGCAGAGCGGAGCGCGGGTGGATCCAGCGTCGCGCTCGGTCGAACTGCAGGTCCTCATCGACAGCGGCCCGGCGGTTACCCTCGGGGACCTGCGCGTCTCCGGGCTCGAGCGCTATCCAGAATCGATCGTGCGCGAGCTCAACCGCATCGCGCCCGGCACGCCGTTCAGCCAGAAAAAGCTGACCGACTTGCAGCGCGACCTGCTGGAGACGACCTACTTCACCTCGGCCTTCGTCACCGCCGACGTGAACGCCACGCGCCCGGACGACGCACCGATCCAGGTCACGGTGGTCGAGGCGCCCCGGCGCCGGGTCAAGGTGGGCATCGGCTTCAGCACCGATGTCGGCTTCAAGCTCGAGACGGTCTACACGCAACGCGAATTCTTCGGCACCCCGTGGCAGTGGTCCTCTGGGTTGCGCCTCGCGCAGCGCGAGCAGGCAGCGTTTTCGGAGGTGCTCACGCCGCGCGACGCGAGCGGTCATCGCTACGGTGTCGGTGCGCTCGTCGTTCGCCAGGACATCCAGAACGAAGTCACCACCAGCGTGAGTGCGCTGCTGCGCCGCCTGACGCCGGGACGCGAGACCGACTCTGAGGTGGGACTCGCGCCGACCTACGAAAGAAAACAGGTCGGGGACCTCACCACCGAGCGCTTCAAGTCGCTTCCGCTGTACGCGAGCTGGACCTGGCGACACGTCGATGACCTCATCAACCCGCGCAAGGGCTGGCTACTCAACCTAAACGCCGCGACCGCGGTCCAGGGCCTGTTGACCGACGAAAGCTTCCTTCACGGGCACGCAAAGCTCGCGGGCTTCCTGCCGGTGGGACTGCGCGACACCTTCAGCGCGCGGGCAGAGCTGGGGCGCACCTGGACGTCGGATCCGCTCCGCGTGCCCTCGCGTTACCTGTTCCGCACCGGCGGTTCGAGCACGGTGCGCGGTTACGCGTACGAAAGCCTGGGCGTCGACGTGGGCGGCGCGGTGACGGGCGGACGCGTGCTGGGCGTCGCCAGCGCCGAGTACGTCCACATGTTTACGGAACAATATGGCATTGCCGCCTTCGTCGACGCGGGCGATGCCGCCAACAGCGTGGGCGATCTCGCACTCAAACTGGGCTACGGCCTGGGCGCTCGTTGGAGAAGCCCGATCGGCCCGCTCGCGGTCGATGTCGCCTATGGGCGCGACGTCGAGGCATACCGCGTCCACTTCACCATCGGGTATTCGTTCTGATGGACGCGCAGCCGAAAGCGACGCCGCGACGCCGGCGCTGGCCCTGGGTCCTCGCCGCCGCCGTGCTGCTGCCGGTCGTCGTGCTGGTTGCGCTTGGGGCATGGAGTCGAACCGAGCACGCGCTGGCGACGGTGGTGCAGGCCCTCGAGCGCGCGAGCGCCGGCCGACTCGAACTGCGCGGCGTCACCGGCACGCTCTACGGTCCGCTGAGCGTGCAGCGGATCGCCTACCGCGACGCCGGCAGCGAAGTCATCCTCGATGCGCTCGAACTCGAATGGTCGCCGCGGGCGTTACTCGCGGCGACGGTACACGTCGATCGGCTGGTGGCGAATTCAATGACGCTGAAGCTGGCCGCGGGCGGCGCGACGGCCGCGGCACCACCGCTAAGTCTCCGGGTGCCGATTCGTGTCGTGCTGCAGGATCTGCGCATTGCCCGCCTGGTGGTCGACGATGGCGACGCGCCGCTCACGTTCACGCCGGTCGCCGGCGCGGTGACGCTGGGCCTGACGCGACATACGCTCACGCTGCGTCGGCTTGGCACGCCGTGGGCGCGCGTCAACGGCGAGGTTTCGGTCGGTGCCTGGGCACCGTATCGGCTCGAGGGCCGCGCCAGCCTGCGCGAACTGGGGACAGTGCCGCTGGAGAGCGCCGAACTGACGCTCAAGGGTGATGCCTCGCGCGTGGAGATCGCCGCCGCGCCGAAGGCAACCTGGTTCGCGGGCAGCGCGAAGGCGATGGTCGCGCCGTTCGCGACGTCTCCGCTGCAAGGTCTTTCGCTCGCGTTACGCGAGGTGAATCTGGCGGGCCTCGATCCGGCGTTGCCTGCGACACGTGCCAGTCTTGACACGGCGCTCGTTGGCAAGGACGGCGCGCTCAGCGGACCGGTTTCGGTGAAGAATGCGCTCGCGGGTCGCATCGACAGCGGCCGCATCCCGCTTTCAGCAGCGAGCGGGGCCGCGCGCTTCGACGGCGCGCGGCTGCGCGTCGACGACCTCAAGCTGTCGCTTGCCGAAGCGGGCAGCGCCAGTGGCTGGGCCGAGGTCGGTGCGGACGGTTACGCGGTTGAACTCGCCACCGACGGCCTGCGCCTCGAGGAACTGCACGGCGCGCTGCGCCCCCTCAAGCCTGCCGGTACGGTTCGAATTGCGCGCGAAGCGGACGCGCAGCGCGTCGATGCGCGCCTGAAGGCAGGCGACTACGCGCTCGAACTGTCGGCGCGATTGCGCGAAGCGCGCATCGATGTCGACGCGGCGACGCTACGCATGCCCGGGGGCGAGGTCGCGGCAACCGGCGAGGTGCTGCTGAATGAGACGCAGGCGTTCAAGTTCGACGCCCGGCTGAAGGAATTCGATCCGGGCCGGTTCGTCGAAATGCCCGCGGCGCGACTGAATGGAACAGTGCGGGCAAGCGGTGCGCTGCGACCCGATTGGCGCGCGGAGATCGCCTACCGGATTGCCCGCAGCAGCTTCGCCGGGGCAGCGCTGAGCGGCGAGGGAACGCTGGTCGCAGCGCCACAACGGATCGTGGTGCGGGTGGCATCGCTAACGGTGGGGGCCAATCGCCTGCGTGCGGAAGGCCGATTGGGCGCATCCGGCGACCGGCTGAACGTGAACCTCGATGCGCCCCAGCTCGCACAGCTCGGCCTCGGTGCAAGCGGCGCGCTGCGTGCGACCGGGTGGATCGGCGGCAGCCTGGCGAAGCCCGCCTTCGTGCTGGAGGGCGATGGGCAGGCGCTGAAATTTCGCGCGATCGAGGCTGCGACGGTGTCGATCCGTGCGCAGGCGGCAGAGGGCCTGACGGGAAAGATCGGCGCGCGCATCGAGGCGCGCGGCCTGCGCGCCGCGGGCCGTTCGCTCGCGCGGCTCGAGGCGACGCTCGAGGGCACGCGTCGCCAGCATGTGCTGCGCGCGGCGATCGACGATCCGGCGCTCGCGGCCAGCGCGCGCGTGCAAGGCAGCCTCGCCGAAGCGGGGGGTTGGGACGGTCGCATCGAGACGCTGGAGGCCGCCCGACCGAATCGCGCGCGTCTCGTCGAGCCGGTTCGCCTGCGCTGGCGTCCTGGCCGCCTGGAAACCGGCGCCGGCCGCGTGATGCTCGCAGGCGGCGAGCTGCGTTTCGAGGCGGTCGTGGCGGGCGGCGGGAAGCTCGTCAGCCGCGGCCGCATCGAGCGCATCGCGCTCGCCGACCTGCTTGCCCCCCCGGGTCCTGCCGCCACGTTCCGCACCGACCTCGTGGTGAGCGGTGCCTGGGACATCCGTGCGGCCGACGCGCTGAGCGGCAGCCTGCAGCTCGCGCGCGACCGCGGTGACGTGGTGCTCACCGGCGGTACGCCGCTGGCGTTGGAAATCAGTGAGTTGCGCCTCGAGGCCGTGGCGCGCGCCAACACCATCGAAGCGACCCTGCGCGGGCAGGGCGCCAAGCTCGGCGCACTCTCGGTCGACCTGCGCACGAAGGCCGAGCGCAGCGCAGGTGCCTGGCAAATCGCACCCGAGGCGCCGATTTCCGTGCGCTCGCGCTTCACCGTTCCGAGCCTCGCCTGGCTGGGTCGACTCGTCAATTCGGAGCTGCGCACCGGCGGCAGCCTTTCGGGCCGCATTGACGTCGACGGCACGCTGCGTGCGCCGCGCCTGCAGGGCGAACTGAACGGCGAGAAGCTGCGCGTGCGCTACGGCGCCGCCGGCGTGCGCTTGCGCGATGGCGAGATGAAGGTCGAGTTGGCGCAAGACAAGGTGATCTTCCGTCGCATCGCCTTCCGCGGCGATGAAGGCACGTTGATCGCGAGCGGCGAGGCGACGCTCGCCGGCGGGAAGCCTCAGCTCGACCTCAAGTTCCAGGCCGACAAGCTCGCCGCGGTGCGCCGCGACGATCATCAACTCGCGCTGAGCGGCACCGGTCGTGTGCGCTCGCGCGACGGCAAGCTCGCGCTCGAAGGCGAATTCACCGCCGATCGCGGGCTGATCGAGCTGCGCGCCGAAAACGCGCCGCGCCTGTCGTCCGATGTGGTGATCGTCAGCGCCGAACCCACGGTTGATTCGGCGCCCACCCGATTGCGCCTCGATGTGAAGGTCGATCTGGGCGACGCGTTCTACGTCAAGGGGGAGGGTCTGGATGTGCGCATGGCGGGTGGCGTGCGCGTCACGCTCGAGGAGGGCGAGATTCGCCCGCGTGCGAAGGGCAGCGTGCGCGTCGCCGAAGGGCGCTACGCCGCCTACGGTCAGCAGCTCGCGATCGAACGTGGCGTGCTGTTGTTCGACGGGCCGCTGGACAATCCCAAGCTCGACATCCTCGCGGTGCGCAAGAACCAGCGCGTCGTGGCCGGCGTCGCGATTACCGGCACTGCGCTTTCGCCGCGCACGGCGCTCTACTCCAATCCGCCGGTGCCCGATGCGCAGAAGCTGCAGTGGCTCGTGTTCGGTGCCGGGCCCGGTTCCGCGGGCGACGCCGAGTTCGGCCTCGCGAGCGCGAGCAGCAGCCAACGTGCCAGCGACTACGTGAGCGTCGGCGCGCAGCTCGCCTCGGCGGTCTACGTCAGCGTCGGGCAAAGCCTGCGCAACGCCGACAGCTTCGTGCAGGCGACGCTCGATCTCACCGAGCGCATCGCGGTGCAGGGCCGCACCGGTTCGGAAAACGCGGTGACCCTGATTTACACATGGGAATTTGACTGACGAGCGGCGCGCTGTCGCTTACGCCAGGGCACGAAACGCTACGCTGCGTTGTCACTCGCGCATTGTTTCGAACAGCCGAACGTTGCAGCAGACCGGTTCTTTCCGGCCGCATCAGTGCGGTATACTTTTAGGCGGTGCCGCAAGGGCGCCGCGTCGTACTTCCAACCCCAGGACGCCTGTCATGAATCTCTGTCGAACGCTGGGTGCACCGATCGCCATCCTTGTTGCAATCGCATGCGCGGACAGTGTCTGGGCAAACGATCCGATGCCACCAGCGGAGACCCTCGAGGGCGCGTTCAAACCGCAGCAGCATTTTTCGCCCTACGCCGGGCGCAATTTCCCGACCCAGGTGTTCTTCGGCGACACCCACTTGCATACCGGGATGTCGATGGATGCCGGAGCGTTCGGCGCGCGCCTCACGCCCGAGGATGCCTACCGATTCGCGCGTGGCGAGCAGTTGGTCTCCTCCACGGGCCTGCCGGTGAAGCTTTCGAGACCCCTGGACTTTCTCGTCGTCGCCGATCACTCGGACAACATGGGTTTCTTTCCGCGGCTGTTCGATGGCGATCCCGGAATGCTTGCGGACCCGACCGGCAAGCGCTGGTACGAGATGGTGAAAAGAGGCGGCGACGAAGGCGTGAAGGTCGCCATCGAGGTCATCAGTGCGTTCAGCAACTATAAGTTTCCGCCCGCGCTCGCGTCATTGCCAGGGAGCCAGGCCTACCGCTCGGCCTGGGAAACGACGATCAAGGCGGCCGAGAAATATAACGATCCCGGAAAGTTCACGTCGTTCATCGGTTACGAATGGACCTCCAACACGGGAGGCAACAACCTGCATCGCGTGGTGATCTTCCGCGACGATGGCAACAAGGCGAGCATGGTCGAGCCCTACACGACCGCGCGGCCCCAAGGCAGCGACAACCCGCGCGACTTGTGGAAATGGCTGCAGATGTACGAGGACAAGACCGGCGGGCGCATCCTTGCGCTGGCGCACAACGGCAACCTGTCGAACGGCATCATGTTCCCGATGCTGGACAGCTTCACCGGCAAGCCCCTCGACCGTGCGTACGCGCAAACGCGTGCCCGATGGGAGCCGCTGTACGAGGCCACGCAAATCAAGGGCGACGGCGAGGCGCATCCCTACCTGTCGCCGACCGACGAGTTCGCCGACTACGAAACCTGGGACAAGGCGAACCTCGACCTGAGCGTGCCGAAGAAGAAGGACATGCTGCAGTACGAATACGCGCGCGAAGGGCTCAAGATCGGCCTCGCGCTCGAGCAAAAGCTCGGAGTCAATCCGTACAAGTTCGGCATGATCGGCTCGACCGACAGCCATACCGGGCTGGCGACCGCCCAGGAGGACAATTTCTTCGGCAAGCATGCCGGCACGGAGCCGGGTCCCAAGCGCTGGGAACACCCCGTGGGGTGCTTCGAAAAAAATTGCATCATCGGGTGGTCGCAGGCGGCCAGCGGCTACGCCGCGGTCTGGGCCACCGAGAACACGCGTGCGGCGATCTGGGACGCGATGAAGCGCAAGGAAACCTACGCCACCACCGGCTCGCGCATGATGGTCCGGTTCTTCGGCGGTTTCGATTTCCTTCCCGAGCACGCAAAGTCGCGCACCCCGGCGTCGATCGGCTACCAGTTGGGTGTCTCGATGGGCGGCGATCTGCATAAGGCGCCCGCAGGCAAGGCGCCGACCTTTCTCGTCGCGGCGCTCAAGGATGCGATCAGCGGCAACCTCGACCGTATCCAGATCGTCAAGGGTTGGGTCGATGCGAAGGGCGCGCGCCAGGAGAAGGTCTATGACGTCGTCTGGGCGGGCGATCGCAAGCCCGGCGCCGACGGAAAAGTGCCGCCGGTCGGCAATACGGTCGACGTGGCAAATGCGACCTGGACCAATACCATCGGTGCATCCGAACTCATCACGGTGTGGAAGGATCCGAACTTCGATTCCAAACTGAAGGCCTTTTACTACGCACGCGTGATCGAAATTCCGACGCCGCGCTGGACTGCCTACGAGGCCAAGCGCTACGGGGTGAAGATGGATCCGAAGGTGCCGATGGTGACGCAGGAGCGCGCCTACACCTCGCCGATCTGGTACACGCCGGGCTGAGAAAAGGTATCAGGATCCTTTTCGCCGGAACTGTCGTGGTTCAACGCCACCGATCCAGCGGTGACCATCGTGACCTGTGTGGCCTTCTTTCCGGCCGCGTGCTACGCGAGTGTGACTTTTTCCTGCAACGGCGCAAAAAAGTCGCTTGCCAGAGGATGCGCCCGTGCCCGGCGACGCTATGATCATTTCACTGCGTCGTGACGAACACCCCACTGGAGGCAGCCATGCAATTCCTGACCATTCTGCTGTTGATTGTCGGCGTGACGGTGGCGATGGGCGCGAGCGCGATCGGATGTTCCTACGTGCTTGGCCGGTTCTTCCATAGCCAGGAAGCCGGCTGGCCGGCCTCGGCGCCTTCCGAAGATCGCGCGCGCTGCGACGCCGACGCCGAATGGTATGCCAGCCTGCCCGCGTGGAAGCAGGCCGTCACCGCGGGCTGGTGGTTGACGAACCGTGTCATCTGCGCCAGCAAGGGCTGCCGGTAGGCGGCACGCCGGAAAAGGTTCCTGACACCTTTTCTGGTGGGTGGTACTGGGATCGAACCAGTGGCCCCTGCTGTGTGAGAGCAGTGCTCTACCGCTGAGCTAACCACCCCCTGCGGAGCGCGAATTTTACGCGCGCCGGCAGGGCAGGGGCAAATCGGCGCTAGCCGAACTTGGCCAGCAGCGCGGCGGCCTGCTTCACCCGGTCATTGACCGCGGCCTTGGTGGCCGGGCCGGCGGCGACCTCGGACTGCAGCGCGCAGGCGAGCACGTTGTAGAACGCCTTGTCGAGCGCGCGTCGCGCGGCCGAGAGCTGCTGGGTGATGCGCTCGCAATCGGCGTTCGACTCGATCATCGACTGGATGCCGCGCAACTGGCCCTCGATGCGCTTGAGGCGCATCACCATGTCGTGCTTGTGCTTCGCGTCGCGGATCACCGACATCGGGACCTCCGGGTTGATCTGGGTCAAGCGTTCGCGGAGCATACCCTACGGGGTATGGCAGGGCAAGCGCCGAGGTCCTTGACATACTATACCCCCCAGGGTATTGTGTGGTCAGGCCGGACAGGGGTCCGGACGATCCAAGCCATTCAAGGAGATCTAAATGACCATCGAACGGTCCCTGCGCATCGTCGCCGGCGCCTTTGTCCTCCTCTCGCTCGCCCTCGGCGTCGAAGGCAGTCCGCTCTTCCTCAGCCAGCACGCCCTGTGGTTTACTGCCTTCGTCGGCCTTAACCTGTTCCAGAGCGGCTTTTCCAACTGGTGCCCGATGATCAGCTTCCTACGCAAGCTCGGCATGAAGAGCGGCGAGGTCGCGCACGCCTGAACCCATGGCCACCGCGACCCGCGACAGCGTCCAGCTCGCCTGCCCGGACTGCCTGAGGCCGAACCGCGTGCCGGCGGACCGGTTGGGCGAAGGGCCGAAATGCGGCCACTGCGGCACCGCACTGATGAATCCGGTGCCGGTCGCGCTTAACGACAAGACCTTCGACGCGTACGTCGGCCGCACACAGCTGCCGGTGCTGGTCGATTTCTGGGCGCCCTGGTGCGGTCCCTGCCGTACGATGGCGCCTGCTTTCGAACGCGTCGCGGGCGAGCTTGCGACGCAGGTACGCTTGGCGAAGGTGGACACCGAAGCCGCGCAGGCGCTAGCGGCGCGCATGGGCATTCGCAGTATTCCGACGCTGATTCTGTTCAAGGACGGACGCGAAACCGACCGCGTCTCGGGCGCGCTGGATGCGGCCGGCCTGCGGCGCTGGATCGCGCAGCATTCTTGAGGAGATCGCATGAAGCTCGGCGCCGGAATCGCACTCGTCCTGTTCGCTGGTAGCGTTGCTGCGGCCGATCTCAAGACCGGGCCCGTCGAGCTGCGCGAGGTCGAACTGACCACCTCGGCCGAGGCGGTGATCGAGGCCGTGCGCCAATCGACCGTGTCGTCCCAGATTCAGGGCCGCATCGTCGAGCTGAATTTCGATGTCGGAG
This sequence comes from Betaproteobacteria bacterium, assembly GCA_032125995.1. Taxonomy (GTDB): domain Bacteria; phylum Pseudomonadota; class Gammaproteobacteria; order Burkholderiales; family SG8-39; genus SG8-39. Next base: position 14,620 of record JAQBBQ010000134.1, read on the forward strand.
ATGTCGTCAAGCAGGGCGAAGTAATCCTGCGCATCGACGAGCGCCAGGTCGGCCAGGCGGCCGCCGCGAGCACCGCGCAGGTCGGCGAAGCGCAGGCTGCGCTGGCGAATGCGCGTGCCCAGTACGAGCGCACCAAACAACTCCTGGCGCAGAAATTCATCAGCCGCGCCGCGCTCGACAAGGCCGAGTCGGACTACCGCGCCGCGCAGGCGCGCGTCAGTGCGCTGCTCGCCGGCGCCGCCCAGGCACAAACCACGAAGAGCTTCGCGACGATCCTCGCGCCCTACAGCGGCGTGGTCTCCGCGCGCCACGTCGAGGTCGGCGAGATGGCCACCCCCGGCAAGCCGCTGATGACCGGGTTCGATCCGTCGACCCTGCGCGTGGTGGCGAACGTGCCGCAGGCGAGCATCGGTGCGATCCAGGCGCTGGGGCGCGCGCGGGTCGAAGTCCCCTCGCTCGGTACCTGGGTCGAGGTGAAGCGCATGACCGTGCTGCCCACCGCGGACCCGCGCACGCATACCACGCGCGTGCGCCTAGACTTGCCCGCGGACGTGCGCGGCGTCTACCCCGGGGTGTATGCGCGAGCGCATTTCGTCATCGGCAGCGCGCCGCGCCTGCTTGCGCCGCGCGCGGCCGTGTTCCATCGCAGCGAGTTGACCGCGGTCTATGTCATCGGCGAAGGCGGGCGGCCGCAGCTGCGCCAGATCCGGCTTGGCGCCGCCGGCGACGAGCATGCAGTCGAAATCCTCGCCGGCCTGAAACCGGGCGAGCGCGTTGCGCTCGAACCGATGAAGGCAGGCATGCTGACCGCGCCCCCTTCCGGCGCGGTGCGCTAGACACGATCGGGCCGCTGCCATGGGCATCTCCGGCCGCATCGCGGGCTTTTTCCAGGCCTCGCAGCTCACGCCGCTGATCGCGCTGGTGGCGTTCCTGCTCGGTGTGTTCGCCGTCGGCATCACGCCGCGCGAGGAGGAGCCGCAAATCGACGTGACGATGGCGAACGTCTTCGTCCCGTTCCCGGGCGCCTCGGTGAAGGACGTCGAAGCGCTGGTCGCGACCCCGGCCGAGCAGGTGCTCGCCCAGATGATCGGGGTCGAGCACGTGTTCTCGGTGTCGCGCCCCGGGTTGGCCGTGCTCACGGTGCAGTTCGAGGTTGGTGTGCCGCGCACCGAAGCGCTGGTGCGCCTGTACAACACGATCCAGTCCAACCGCGACTGGGTCTCGCCCAACCTCGGGATTCTCGAACCGATCATCAAGCCGAAGGGCATCGACGACGTGCCGGTCATCGCGCTCACGCTCTCGAGCGACGACCCGAGGGTGGGGGCGTTCGAACTCGAGCGCGTCGCCCACGCCGCCGAGATCGAGCTCAAGCGGGTGCCGGGCACGCGCGAAGTGCAGACCCTCGGCGGGCCGGGGCGCGCGGTGCGCGTGCTGCTCGATGTCGACCGCCTGAATGCGCACGGCGTCACTGCACTCGACGTGCGTAACGCGCTGCAGCTTGCGAGTAGCGCGCTGCCGGCCGGCACCCTGGTGCACGAAAACCGCGAGATCGTGGTCGAAACCGGCAGCTTCCTTGACTCGGCAGAGACGGTGCGTCAACTCGTGGTCGGCGTGTTCGAGCAGCGACCGGTCACCGTCGCCGAGGTCGCGCAGGTGATCGATGGCCCGCCGCCACCGCTGCGCAGCGTCTGGACCGGAACCGGACCGTCGGCAGACAAGAAAGGTCTGCGCGCACGCGGAGAAACACCCGCGGTGACCATCCAGGTGACCAAGAAGGCAGGCGAAAACGCGGTCGACGTCGCCGAGCGGCTCATCGCGCGCGTCGAATCGCTGCGTGGCACGGTGATTCCGAGCGACGTGCAGGTCAACGTGACGCGCAACTACGGCGTCACTGCCAACGACAAGGCGATGAAGCTGATCCAGAAGCTCATCCTCGCGACGCTGTCGGTGGTGGTGCTGGTCTTCGCCACGCTCGGCTGGCGCGAAGCGCTGATCGTCGGCGTCGCGGTGCTGCTCACGCTCGCCACCACGCTGTTCGCGTCCTGGGCCTGGGGCTTCACGCTGAACCGGGTGTCGCTGTTCGCGCTCATCTTCTCGATCGGCATCCTGGTCGACGATGCGATCGTGGTGGTGGAGAACATCCACCGCCGCATGGGTCTCGAGCGCAAGCCGTTGCTCGAGGTGATCCCGGCCGCGGTCGATGAGGTCGGCGGGCCGACCATCCTGGCGACCTTCACCGTCATCGCGGCGCTGCTGCCGATGGCCTTCGTCAGCGGCCTGATGGGTCCCTACATGAGCCCGATCCCGATCAACGCGAGCATGGGAATGCTGATTTCGCTCGCCATCGCCTTCGTCGTCACGCCCTGGCTCGCGTTGCGATTGCTCAAGGGCAGCGCGCCGCACGACGCGGCCGAGGGCGGGGGCGGGCGGCTCGAGCGCTTCTTCGTCCGCGTGCTCGTCCCATTCGTGACGGCGGTGCGTGCCGCGCGCAACCGGCGCCTGCTCGGCGTTGCCGTGCTCGCGCTGATACTCGGCTCGGTGTCGCTCGCGGGGGTAAAACTCGTCGTCCTCAAAATGCTGCCGTTCGACAACAAATCCGAGTTTCAAGTCGTCGTCGACATGCCTGCCGGCACGCCGGTGGAAATCACCGCTGCGGCGCTACACGACCTCGGCGCCGCCCTCGCCACCGTCGAGGAGGTCACCGACTACCAGGCCTACGCCGGCTTGTCGGCGCCGATCAATTTCAACGGGCTGGTGCGCCAGTACTACCTGCGCGCGAATGCCGAGATGGGCGACATCCAGGTCAACCTCGTCGACAAGGCCGACCGTGCGCGCAAAAGCCACGCGATCGCGCAGGCCGTGCGCCCGCGGCTCGAGGCGATCGCCGCGCGCTGGAACGCGCGCGTGAAGGTGGTCGAGGTCCCGCCGGGGCCGCCAGTGTTTTCGCCGATCGTCGCCGAGGTCTACGGGCCGGACGAGGCGGGCCGCATCCGCGTGGCGAAACAGGTACGCGCGGCATTCGCGGCGACAGCGGACATCGTCGGCATCGACGATTCGGTCGAGGACAGTGCGCCGCGCATCCGGCTGCGTGTCGATCAGGCGAAGGCCGCGGTATTCGGCGTGAGCCGGCGCGACGTCGTCGAAACGATGCGCATGGGCCTTGCGGGCGCCGATGTCGCGCCGCTGCATGATGGCCATGCCAAGTACGAGGTGCCGGTGACGGTCGCGCTGCCCGACGCCAATCGCGGCGCGCTCGCCGAATTCCTCAAGCTGACGATACGCAACCCCGCGGGGGCGCTGGTGCCCTTGTCGGAGGTGGTGACGCCGATCGCGAGCGAACGCGAGCGGCCGATTTATCACAAGAATCTGCTGCCGGTCGTCACCGTGATCGGCGATCAGGCGGGTCCGATCGACAGCCCCCTGTACGGCATGTTCGCGGCGCGCGCCAAGCTCGTCGGCACGCCGCTCGATGACGGCGGCGTACTCGGCGAAACCTTCGTCAGCCAGCCCGACGATCCTTACCGTCAATACACCATCAAATGGGACGGCGAATGGCAGGTGACCTACGAGACCTTCCGCGACATGGGGCTCGCCTATGCCGTGGGCCTGATCCTCATCTATCTGCTGGTGGTCGCCCAGTTCCGGTCCTACCTGGTGCCGCTCATCATCATGGCGCCAATCCCGCTCACCATCATCGGCGTGATGCCCGGGCACGCGCTGCTTGGCGCGAACTTCACTGCGACCTCGATGATCGGCATGATTGCGCTCGCCGGCATCATCGTGCGCAACTCGATCCTGCTCGTCGACTGCGTCAATCTCAAGCTTGCCGAGGGTGTCGCGCTGCAGCAGGCGGTCATGCAATCGGCCGCGGCACGCGCCAAGCCGATCGCGCTGACCGCGCTCGCGGCGATGATCGGCGCGCTGTTCATCATTGATGATCCGATCTTCAACGGCTTGGCGATCTCGCTGCTGTTCGGCATCCTCGTGTCGACGGTGCTGACGCTGGTCGTGATCCCGGTGCTGTATTACGTCGCCGTTCGTGCTAGGTTCGAGCCGCCAGCCGACGGCGCGCCCGGGCCTGCATGATCTTCCGCCAGCTCTTCGACCCCCAGTCCTCGACCTACAGCTATTTGCTTGCCGACGCGAGCGCGCGCGAGGCGGTACTGATCGATCCCGTGTTCGAGCAGGCGCAGCGTGACGCGGCGCTGATCGCCGAACTCGATCTCAAGCTCGGCTGGGTACTCGAGACGCACGTGCATGCCGATCACGTCACCGGTGCCTGGCTGCTGAAGCAGAAACTCGGCAGCCGTATCGCGCTGTCGGGCCAGGGCGGCGCCGAGGGCGCCGACCGGTTGCTCGCCCAGGGCGACCGGGTCGGTTTTGGCGCACGCAATCTCGAAGTGCGCGCGACCCCCGGGCACACCGACGGCTGTGTCACCTACGTGCTGGACGACCAGTCGATGGCCTTTACCGGCGATGCGGTGCTGATCCGCGGTTGCGGGCGCACCGACTTCCAGCAGGGCGACGCCCGGCGCCTGTTTCGCGCGGTGCGCGCGCAGGTCTTCACGCTGCCCGCGACCTGCGTGCTCTATCCGGCGCACGATTACCGCGGACTGACGGCCTCGAGCGTCGGTGAGGAGCGTCGCTACAACCCGCGCCTGGGTGATCACGTGCTCGAGGACGACTTCGTCGGCTACATGCGCCACCTCGGCCTCGCGCACCCCAAGAGAATCGACGTCGCGGTGCCGGCGAATCTGCGCTGCGGCCGGCCCGCCGACGGTGTCCTGCCGCCCGATGAGCCCGGCTGGGCGCCGCTCACCTACACCTTCGCCGGCATCTGGGAAGTGCAGCCCGGCTGGATCGAGGAGAACCTGCGCGCCGCGCAGATCGTCGACGTGCGCGAGCCGGCCGAATTCGACGGACCCCTCGGGCGACTGCCCGGTGCATGCCTGATTCCGCTCGGCACGCTCGCCGCGCGCGCCGGGGAACTGTCGCCCGATCGCCCGATCGTCGCCGTCTGTCGTTCGGGCGCGCGCTCTGCGCAGGCGACGGTGATCCTGCGCAAGGCCGGCTTCGAGCAGGTGGCGAATCTTGCCGGCGGGATGCTGCGCTGGCGCGCGCAGCAACTCGCGGTCGAAGGCGGTAAGGACTGATCGCATGCAGGGGTCATGACCGCGTTTCGCTATGCGCACGCCGGCGGTGCGACCTGGCGCGAATGCGCCGACGCGTGCATCGCGCGGATTGGCAGGATCGGCGCCGGGCTCGGCTTCGTGTACTTCACCGACAGGCTCGTCGCGCATGCCGAATCCATCGTCGAGGCGCTACGCGCGGGAACCGGTGTGCAGGATTGGGTTGGCACCGTCGGCATCGGGATCCTCGCCACCGGAACCGAGTATCTCGACGAACCCGCGATCGTGGCGATGGTCGCTGAACTCCCGGCCAATGCCTACCGGGTCTTTTCCGGCCGCAGCGGATTGCCGCGTGACGCGGACGCGTACTTCGGCGTGGTTCACGCGGATCCGCATACCCCCGATGTCGCCGGGCTCATCACCGACATGTCGACGAAGGTCGACAGCGGCTTTCTCGTCGGCGGGCTCTCGAGCGCGCGCGAGCGGACCGTACAGGTGGCGAACGACGTGCTCTCAGGGGGTCTGTCGGGCGCCGTGTTTGCATCGTCGGTGGGCGTCAGTACGCGCCTCACGCAGGGCTGCGCGCCGCTGCCGGGAAGATACCGCGTGACCGAATGCGACTCGAACGTGATTGTCTCGCTCGACGGGCGGCCCGCGCTCGACGTCATGAACGAGGCGATCGGCGAGGTGCTGGCGCGCGATCTGCGGCGCGCGGCACAGTTCATTCTGGTCGGGCTGCCGGTCGCGGGCTCGGATCGGGGCGATTACCTGGTGCGCAACCTGATCGGCGTCGACGCCGAGAACAAGGTGATCGCGATCGGCGATGTCGTCGAGCCGGGCGCGGCGCTGATCTTCTGCAAGCGCGATGGCGCGAGCGCGCGGGCCGATCTCGAGCGCATGCTGGGCGAACTCAAGGTCGCTGCGCCCACGCCGCGCGGCGCGCTCTACTTTTCGTGCATCGGACGTGGCGAGCACCTATTCGGGTCCCGCGGCGCGGAGCTCGGCATCGTGCGCGAGGCGCTTGGCGAGGTGCCGCTGGTGGGCTTTTTCTGCAACGGCGAGATTTCGCACGACCGGCTCTATGGCTACACGGGTGTGCTGACGCTGTTTAGCTGATCGCCAGGCGCGGCCGCGCCCAGCCGCCCGGGACTTTCGTCGCCGGGCCTTCGCCCATGCCGTGTGCAGGGCGCAATGTGAGCGTGTGACTGGCGTTACTTCTTCGCGTAGTCGTACTTGCCGTTGCTCCAGACGTAGAAGACGTAGCCGGGCGCGGTGACGTCGCCCTTCTTGTCGAAGCCGATCG
>JAQBBQ010000135.1:0-28985 GCA_032125995.1 Betaproteobacteria bacterium
AATGAGATCGAATGACAAACTGAAAGCGAAACGGCGCGCATTCCTTCGGGCCATCGGCACCGCGGCGGCCGGCATCGCCCTCAGCGCGCTGCCGCAGTTCGCGCACAGCGCGGATGCGGGACTGAAGATCGGCATCATCGGCTCGGGCAAAATCGGCAGCGCACTGGGCGAGATCTGGCTGGCGGCAGGACACGCGGTCATGTTTTCGTCGCGCCATATTGAGGACGACCGCGCGCTGGCGACGCGCCTCGGGGGCAAAGCCCGCGCCGGAACACCCGAGGAGGCGGCCGCCTTCGGCGAGGTCGTGTTGATGGCGGTTCCCTACAAGGCGCTTCCGCAACTCGGCCGCGATCTGGCGGCCGGGATCAAGGGCAAACCGGTGCTCGATGCCTGCAACCCCTTTGTCGGACGCGATGGCGACATCGCGACCTGGGCCCGCGAGAAGGGCGCCGGTCTCGCCTCGGCGGAACTGCTGCCGGGGGCGCATATCGTCCGTGCGTTCAACGCGGTCAGTTACGCAAGGCTGCCGGAGATCGCCCAGCGCAAGGGCGGCGAGCCCATCGGCATGCCGATGGCCGGCGACGACGCCAAGGCAATCGCAGTGGCATCGCGGCTGGTGCGCGACGCGGGCTTCGAGCCGGTCGTGGTCGGAACGCTCGCCATGGGCAAGTATCTGATCCCCAGAACGCCGCTTGGCGGCGAGCACACGCCAGACGAGATCCGGAAAATCGCGGCGACGTTGAAGTGAGTGCGCAGGGCCCGATTGCGCACGAGGTACGCGACGTTCGGCTTGCACTCGAGGTGATGACGGTGCGCGATGCGCGCGACCCCTGGTGGACGCCGGCGTGCTCGCCGACCGTCTCCTCGAGCGCGGCTGAGGGGCCGCGCCCGAGGCCGGTAGCGCGCGCCTATTTCGCGGCCGAAAATTCGACGCGGCTCAGTTTGCCGTCGCCATTCGCGTCAAGCTTGGCGAACTGGCCGGCGAGGCGTGCGTCGGCCTTCGCCTCCTGAGCATCGATTGCGCCGTCCTTGTTTTTGTCGAGCTTATCGAACGTCGCCTTCGACGTCGCAGCAGGCGCGGGCGGCGGCCCTTTCTTGCTGGTTTGCGCGATTGCCGGCGCACTGGCGAGCGCGATCAGGGTAAGGGCGAGAACAGTGGATTTCGGCGCTTGCATGGATGACCTCCAACGAAGAGTTGAGAAACGGGAACTGCAGGCAGTCCCTCGCAGTAACCGTGCCGTTGGAGCGAACCATTTTGGATTCAGGCGCTTAGCGCTCGTTTGGGGCCGTGAGCCGGATCAATCGGCGTGCGATCGTTGGGGCACGGCGACCTGTCGCCCAACGGCGTCGCGGAAATCGGCGTGAATGCTCGATTGGCGGCAGCACGTCGCCTGACGGCAACAGCCCGCCGGGCTACGCGTCGCAGAATCGCGCACAGCGCCTTGTTTCGAAAGACGTTCCAGAGCTGGCACGAATCGCGCAACACGGTAAGGCACGGGCACCGGTACCCGATTCTCGACGAGGCGACTTGAGCTGAGCATGTACCCGACCCTCTGGCGAAGTGCAGGCGTGGAATCGTCTCCCTTGCGGGTGACAAGGACCTGACGCGTGGCGCGGCGCCGAACCGATTCGGATCGTCGTGCGCCAGCAACGTCCCGCGCGCAGCGACTTTCATTGCCGCGGCGCTTGCGCCCGATTGTGACCGCGCGGCGACGTTTTACGAGCGTTCTACGAGCCGCCTCACCGCGCCGCCGGCGCAGGATTGCTGCATCGCATGACGTATGATGATTTATGGCCGCCGCACCACGGGGAACGCAGGGCACGGCGCTGCCGTATCCGCGCTCATTCTTCAGATTGCTGCTGGTCGGTCTTGCGCTCGTATCGCTGCCGCTCTCTGCCGCGCTCGTCTACGCGGCGTGGCGCGCCGAGCATCTTTCAGCGCGCACGCAGAGCGCGCTCTACGACGCGGTGCATACGGCGCGCACCAGCCGCGCGCTGCTCGATCGCGTCGGGTCCATTGAACGGCTTGCGCAGCAGACCGCGATCCTGGGTGACGCCGCGCTGCTCGAGGATTTCATCCGCGCCCACCGCAGCTTCCGCGAGGTCGCCGACGCGTTGCGGCGCCTCAGACTCGGCGAACGCGCGCGCACGGCGCTCGGGCGGGCCGTCGACCTCGACACGTCGCTCCTCAACATGCTGACGACGACCGCCAGCGGTCGGGTCGATCGAACCGAAATCGACGCGCTCGTCGGCGCCCTGGTCGACAACGCGCGCATCGTCATGTCAGCGAGCCACGATGTGGTCGATCGCGAGGCCGCCGAACTGCGCGAGGAAGCGGTGAGTATGCAGCAGTGGTCGACGCTGGTCGCACTGTTCGGCGCCGCGGCGGCGCTCACCCTCGCCGTCGTGCTCACGCGCATTATCGCCAAGCCGATTGCCGAACTCGACGCCGCCATCCGCGCGCTCGGCCAAGGGGATTTCACGCGACCGATCCGCGTCCGAGGGCCGACCGATCTGCGCACAATCGGCGAGCGCCTCGACTGGCTGCGGCGCCGCCTCGTCGAGCTCGAGGACCAGAAGAACCGGTTCCTGCGCAGCATTTCGCACGAGTTGAAGACGCCGCTCGCGGCGCTACGCGAGGGCACCGAGCTACTGCGCGACGGCGTCGCCGGCCCGCTCGCGGGCCCGCAGCGCCAGATCGTCGGCATCATGCGCGAAAACAGCGTCAAGCTGCAGCGCCAGATCGACGCGCTGCTGGACTACCAGAGAGCGCTGCACGCGGCAGCATCGCTTCAGGTCGCGCCGACGTCGCTCGACGCGCTCGTCCGAGACGTCGTCTCGGCGCACGCGCTTGCCGCACAATCCAAGGACCAGCGGGTCATTCTCGACCTCGCGCCGGTGCGCATCGAGGGTGACGCCGACAAGCTGCGCTCGGTCTTCGACAACCTGCTTGGAAACGCGATCAAGTACACGCCGCGGGGCGGGGTGATTTCGCTCATGACCCGCGCGAACAGCGACGCCGCGATGTTCGAGGTCATCGATTCCGGTCCGGGCGTGCCGCCCGAGGAGCGCGATTCGGTGTTCAACTCGTTCTTCCGCGGGCGCAACAAGGCGGAGGCGCCCGTCGAGGGTAGCGGCCTGGGTCTGGCGATCGCACGCGAGTACGTCGAAGCGCATGGCGGGCGGATCGCGATCGCCGGCGAGAGCGCGCACGGGCACTTCCAAGTCACCCTCCCGCTGCACCACGCGACGGTCGCGGTGGGCGCCGCGTAAAGCATCTAGACTTCACGGAGAATCTGCATGAACCGAGTACGCCAGCCGAACGTCCTGCTCGTCGACGACGACAAGGGCCTGCTGCAACTGATCGCCATGCGTCTCGGCGCCTCGGGATTCGCGGTGACAGCCGTCGAATCCGGCGAGGCGGCGCTTGCCAGTCTCGAGGTGACGCACCCGCGGGTCGTCGTTACGGACCTGCGCATGGAGGGCATGGACGGCCTCGCGTTGGTTGATGCGATCCATCGCAAGGCGCCCGCGATTCCGATCGTCATCCTGACCGCGCACGGGACGATTCCGGACGCGGTCAGCGCGACGCGGCGCGGCGTGTTCGGTTTCCTCACCAAACCGTTCGACTCCAAGGTGCTGCTCGACACGGTCGCCGAGGCGCTCGAGCTCTCGAGCGCCCAGCAAGGCGATGCCGATGACGACGCAGACGCGTGGCGCGCCGACATCGTCACCTGCGCACCGTCAATGGAGGACCTGCTTTCGCGGGCCAAGCGGGTGGCCGGCACGGATGCAAGCGTGTGCATCTATGGCGCGAGCGGCACCGGCAAGGAGGTGCTCGCGCGGGCCGTCCACCGCTCGAGCGCGCGTGCCGCGTCGCCGTTCGTCGCGGTGAATTGCGGCGCCATCCCCGAGGGCCTCCTGGAAAGCGAGCTGTTCGGGCACAAGCGGGGCGCGTTCACCGGCGCAGTCCAGGACCGGCGCGGGCTGTTCGATGCGGCCTTCGGCGGCACGCTGTTTCTCGACGAGATCGGCGACATGCCGCTCGCCGTGCAGGTCAAGCTGCTACGGGCAACCGAGGAACGGGTGGTACGCCCGGTGGGCTCGAACGTGGATCAGCCGATCAACGTGCGCATCATCTCTGCGACGCACCGGCGTCTCGAGGAACGCATCGCAACCGGCGAATTCCGCGAAGACCTCTACTACCGGCTAAACGTGGTGCAGCTCGCGCTGCCTTCGCTCGCCGAGCGGCGCGAAGACATCCCGCTACTCACCGAGCATTTTCTCGCCCGCCTTGCGCAGCGCTACGGCCGGCGCCACCTCGCGCTGTCGCCGGAGGCAATGCGGATTCTCATCTCGGCGCCTTGGCCGGGCAACATCCGGCAGCTGCTGAATGTGATCGAGCAGGCGGTCGCGCTCGCCTCGACCGACGTCATCCCTGCGTCGCTGGTGCGCCAGGTGCAGGACGCCGACGACGCGACGCTGGTCCCGCTCGATGCGGCGCGGCGCGTCTTCGAGCGCGACTACCTCGCGCGCGTGCTGAAGATCACCGGTGGCAACGTGACGCGGGCCGCACGCCTGTCCGGGCGCAACCGCACCGAGTTCTATCGACTGCTCGCACGCAATGCGCTCGAGCCGTCAATGTTCAAGCGCGCGGCGCAGGTCCATTGATCCGGCCCGCGCGGCAAGGCCGGGGCTGCAGGTGACTGACCGCAGCACAAGCGCGGGCCGCGCGACCATGGGCAGCGCCGGACTCAATGCGCGGCGCCGCTCGCCCGTACCGGCGGCCGCGCGCCGTGCGCCGCGGTAATCTTGTCGATCACCCCGATCTCGCCCGATATCTCGGCACCCTCCTCGACCTTGATCGCCGCGTAGCGAATCTTGCCGCTGACGCGACCGGTCGCATGCAGCACGAGCTGCTTGCGCACGGTCAGCTCGCCATCGACGGTGCCGTGGATCTCGGCGACGTCGACCGCCACGGTACCCTGGAAGACGCCGCTGGACGCAATCTGCAGCACGCGCGCGTCGAGCGTCGCCTCGATACGGCCCTCGACGACCAGCGTGTCGCAGTCGGTGATTTCCACGCCCTTCATCTTGATGTCTGGACCGACGATCAGCTTGGCCTCCTTGCGTTCGTCGCCGCGCGCCGCATCCTGTGGTGGGCTCGTGGGCGCCTGGACGGCGGGCACAGCCTGCGCCGGCGCGTAGGCGCCGGGCGCAGCCAGGGTGGGCGAATGCGAGGGCGTGGGGGTAGCGACAGCGGGGGATGCCTGGCGCGTGCCGGGTTCCTCGCGGCGGCGGAAAAATCCTTCTTTATGTAACATCCTGTCTCCGTTCGGTTGAGTGGGTAACACAGGAACCGAAAGCAGATTGCGTGCCCGTTCCGGGCGCCGACCCAAAACCGCGAATAGTGCGCACCCACGGTGCCTGCGCGTCGTCCGCACGCGACGCCTCGCGGACGGTACGAGTCGATTTTTCGTGGAATGATGCGCGTCATGCCGCATTCAATATGGCGCGCCGCCGTACTCGTTGCCGCGCTCCTCTCTGCAGCCTGCGCGCAGCTTGACCTTGCGCCCGGCAGCCCGCCGCCGGCGTCGCCCGAGGCGGTGGTCACCGCGGTGCTCAAAACGCTGCGTGCCGATGACGCCGGGCAGCGCCGCGGCCTTGCCGAGGCGCGCATTGCGCAGCGTGCGCAATCGGGCGAAGACGCGCCGCGCGCGCGGCTTGGCCTGCTGCTCGCGCTGCTGCCCCCGCCACTCGCCGATTCTGCGCAGGCCCAGACGCTGCTTGCGCCCCTCGCGGCAGCGCCGGACGGCCCCTGGGCCGGCCTCGCCTCGATCGCACTCACCGGGATCGCCGAGCGCCGCCGACTCGAGGCACGCGCACGGCACGCGGAGGCACGCGCCGTAGACGCTGAACGCGGCAGTGCGCGCGCCGAGGAGCGCGCGCGACAGGCGGCCGGGCGCGCCGCCGATGCCGAGCGCAAGCTCGAGGAGATGAAAGCGATCGAGCGCCGCGTCCTCGAGCGCGAGGTCCAGCGCGACCAGCGCCGGCGCTGAGCGCGGCGTGCGCCGACAGGGACCGTCGCGCACGGCGCGCACCCTGTCGCCCATTCGCGACGTGGGGTCAGACCCCTGTGGATAACTTCGTGCGATCATTCCGGCGTCCACGCCGCGGGAACCCATCGCCATGAACGATCGCCTCCCCGAACTTCGCGCGCTGTACGCCGACCCTACGGAACGCGCCCAGCGCAAGGAAATCCGCCACCTCGACAAGCATTGCAAGCGCTTCATCGCGCTCTCGCCCTTCCTGGTGCTCGCGAGCGCCGACGATCAGAACCGTTGCGACGCCTCGCCGCGCGGCGGCGATCCGGGGTTCGTCAAGGTCCTCGGCGAGACGACGCTGCTGATTCCCGATGCGCCGGGCAACAACCGCCTCGACACGATGCAAAATATTCAGACGAGCGGCCGGCTCGGCGTGCTGTTCCTGATTCCCGGCTTCGACGAAACGCTGCGCGTGAACGGCCGTGCGCGGATATCGACCGATGCGGAGCAGATTCGCTTGTGTACGACCGAAAAACGAGCGCCGAAGGTCGTCATCGAGGTGCTCGCTGAGCAGGTCTACCTGCACTGCGCCAAGGCGCTGATGCGCTCGAAGCTGTGGAACGATGCAAATCGCATTGACCGCTCAGCGCTGCCGACCATGGGCCAGATGATCGCCGATCAGGCTGGACTGCAGATCGCGCCAGAGACGCAGGCGGAAATGGTCGCGCGCTACCAGAAGGATCTGTAGCGAGAGCTGCAGCGCGGCAGGAACCGCCGCGCGTTAGGGGCCTGCAGCGAATGCCCTGACATCGGGCATGAAGGCCCGGAAATCCGCTTCGTATCCTGCATAGTCGGCGAGCAGCTCCTCGCCCGCCCCGCTCAGGTGGTTCTCACGTTTCAGCCGCGTGCCGATGCCGTCCAGTGCACGCGCGACGTTCGACGGATTCACGTAGGAACCGAGCCAGTCGCCCGCGGCCATGCGCGGCGCGACGACCTTCAGGCGCGCCGGCAGTTCAGACTGGCGACGCTCGAGGAGCGCATAGACACGCGCGGTGAAGGTCGCAAGCGGCTCGGCGTGGAACTCGGCCCAGCTAAGGGCGAGGAAATGATCGTAGAACATGTCGATCATGATCCCGGCGTAGCGCCGGCGCGCGGCGCTCACCCGGGATTTCGATCGCTGCACCGCCGCATGCGAATCGGTGAAGCTGTCGAGCCGGCGGTGCAACGCGATTGCATGCGCCAACGGCGGCGTGAATCGATCGCCGATTTCTCCCTTGACGAAGTCCCCGAGCAGGCTGCCGAGCAGCGCATCGTCATCGGGGGCGGACAGATAAAGGTGTGCGAGGTAGTTCAACCCAGTTCAGCCTGACCGGCCCACTGCCAATGCGTCGCGTGCCGCAGCACCGGATGATGCCACTGCCGCGCGCGGCGCGCATAATGGGTTCGCGGATGTCCCGCGGCCAACTGCAGAGGAGGCAAGCCATGGCCAAGAAAAGCGCTAGCGCTGTCTACAAGATTGTCGACGTGATCGGCACCAGCCCCAACTCGTGGGAAGAGGCGGCGCGCAACGCGGTCAAGACCGCGTCCAAATCGCTGCGCGACCTGCGCATCGCGGAAGTCGTCAAGCTCGATGTCAAAGTCGACAACGGGAAGGTCACGGCGTTCCGCACGCGCCTGTCGCTATCGTTCAAGTACACCTCCTGATCGGCGCGCAGTGGCGCCGGGTGCATGCGCCCGGCGGCCCGCCGCGCATCAGTTGACCCGCCGGTCCCTGCCCTTCCAGTAGGGCTCGCGCAGCACGCGTTTTAGGATCTTGCCGGTCGGGTTGCGCGGGATCATCTCGAGAAAGTCCACCGAGCGCGGACATTTGTAGTGCGCGATGCGCGCGCGCATGAAGTCGATGATTTCGCCCTGCGTCGCCTGCGCGCCGGGCTTCAGCACCACGCAGGCCTTCACCGCCTCGCCCCACTGTTCGTCCGGGATGCCGATCACCGCGCCGTCGGCGACCGCCGGGTGCAACATGAGCGCGTTTTCCACCTCGGCCGGATAAATGTTCTCGCCGCCGGACGAAATCATGTCCTTGATGCGGTCATGGATGTACAGGTATCCGTCGCGCAGGTACCCTCCGTCGCCCGAGCGAAACCAGCCCATGGCGTCGGCGCCGCGATCGACGAAGGCGTCGCGCGTCGCATCGGCGTTGTCCCAGTAGCCCTTCATGTTCTGCGGCGTACGAATCCACACCTCGCCGATGCCGCCCGCTGTGGCATCGGTGCCGGTGGCCGGATCGACCACCCGCAGCTCGACGTTCAGCATCGCACGGCCCGCCGAGCGCAGCAGCTGCTTCTTGGGACCCTCCGGGTCGTGGTCCTCGGGGGGCAGGAAGGTCACCGCGCCCGTCGTCTCGGTCAGGCCGTAGACCTGGATGAAGTTGCACTTGAAGGCGCGCATCGCAGCAATCAGTACGCTCTCGGATATCGGCGACGCGCCGTAAGAGATCGTCTTCAGCGAGGCGTAGTCGCCCGTTTCCACGCCCGGCACCTGCAGCAAGAACTGGATCATCGCCGGCACGAGAAACGTATGCGTGATGCGGTGCTCGCCGATCGCCGCCAGCACCTTGACCGGGTCGAAGTCGGGATACATGACGCTAGTGCCGCCGGTTGAGGCGGTGAGCAGCGCCACGCCGGTGCCCGCGATGTGATACGTGGGCAGCACGTTTAGGAACACGTCGGGCGGTCCGCCGTAGTCGATCGCCTGCGGCGTGGCTTCGATCATGCTCGCTGTGATGTTGCGATGCGTCAGTTCGACGCCCTTGGGCAGGCCGGTGGTGCCTGAAGAGTAAAGTTGCAGCGCCGTGTCGCTCTCCGCCATCGGCAAGCCGGGATCCTCGGCGTCGAAACCGGCAGTCCAGTCCGCAAAGGTTTGCAGACCGTCCGCCGCCTGGTCGGTTGCGACGCGCAGCGTCAAGCCCGGCACGGACAGCGCGTGCAGCGCAGGCGCGAAGGCTGCGTCGACCATCAGCAGGCGCGCCTTGCCGTTGTTGAGGACGTATTCGATTTCAGGCGGCGCAAGGCGCCAGTTCACCGGCATGCACACCGCGCCCGTCTTGTTGCCCGCCAGGGTCAGGAGCACGCATTCGACCGTGTGCTTGGTGAGGCAGGCAATGCGCTCGCCCCTGCCGATACCGAGCGCGAGCAGTCCCTGCGCCACGCGGTTCGACGCCGCCTCCAGCTGCGCGAAGCTCCAGCTGCGCGTCGGCGTCCAGTACGCCACGGCATCCGGCTGTTCGCGGGCATGCCGCCGAATCGCGTCGACCACGAATTCCATTGGACCATCCACGCATCCGCGTAAGCCGCGAGCCTACCGCAACCGGGCGGCCCTGCGTTCCGCAGGTGGGCTATGCCGCGGCCGAGGCGCTGGCTAGACTCGGTGCCCTCAGGCAGGGGCCCCCGCATGATCACGATCTACCGCGCAAAGCGCATCCTCACCATGAATCCGAGCCAACCCGAGGCGACGCATGTCGCGGTACGCGACGGGCGCATCCTCGGCGCGGGAACGCACGACGAACTCGTCGGCTGGGGCGCACACCGGATCGACGACCGCTTCGCCGATAAGGTGCTGATGCCCGGACTGGTCGAGGGCCACAGCCATCTCTTCGAAGGCTCGGTCTGGGCCTATGTCTATGTCGGCACTCACGACCGCATGGACCCGGACGGGCGCGTCTGGCCGGGCGCAGTCTCGATCGAGGCGGTCATCGCGCGGCTGCGAGAAGCCGCTGCGGCGCTGACCGATCCCGCCCAGGCGGTCGTCGGCTGGGGCCTCGATCCGATCTATTTCGGCGCGCGCCGCGTCAGCCGCGCGGACCTCGACCAGGTCTCGACCGCCCGTCCGGTCGGCGTGATGCACGCGAGCTTTCACATCCTCAACGTCAACTCGAAGGCACTCGAACGCGGCGGGCTGCTGCGCCAGGGCGTCGACCATCCGGGCGTGCCGCTCGGCCCGGAGGGGCTGCCGACTGGCGAACTAAAAGGCCCGGACGCGATGATGCCGGTCGCGCCGCATGTCGGCTTCGACCGTGAAGTGCTCGCTGCCGACGAACGCGGTCTACGCCTGTTTTCGCGCCTCGCGGTACGCAAGGGCGTCACCACGGCGACCGATCTTGCCAACCTGCTGCCGCAGAACGCGGTCGACATGATGCTGCGCGTCACCGCCGAACCCGGCTACCCGACACGCATCGTGTCGCTGTTGCGCCTGATGAACCAGACCCCTCAGCAACTCGTCGAGCGCGCGATCGCGCTACGCGCACTGAGCACCGACGCACTGCGACTCGGCGCGATCAAGCTCGTCGCCGACGGCTCGATCCAGGGCTTTTCGGCGCGCCTGCGCTGGCCGGGCTACTACAACGGGGCGCCGAACGGCCTCTGGTACACGCCGCCCGAAACACTGCGCGCGGTCTATGCGCGCGCGCTCGCAGCGGGCATTCTGGTGCACACGCACACCAACGGCGACGAGGCAACCGAGCTTGCGCTCGACTGCGTCGAGGCGGCGCTCGCCGAACAGCCCGCGCGCGACCATCGCTTCACGCTGCAACATTGCCAGCTCGCCGACGCGGCGCAGTTTCGGCGCATCAAGGCGCTCGGAATGTGCGTCAACCTGTTTCCCAACCACCATTTCTACTGGGGCGACCAGCATTACGCGATGACGGTCGGCCCCGAGCGCGCCGAACGGATGAACGCCTGCGCGAGCGCGCTCGCCGCCGGCGTGCCGCTTGCGATCCACTCGGATGCACCGGTGACGCCGCTGGGTCCGCTGTTCACCGCCTGGTGCGCGGTCAACCGCCGCACTGCAAGTGGCCGCGTGCTCGGCGAGCGCGAGCGCATCGGCGTCCAGGATGCACTCCGCACGATCACGCTGGGCGCCGCCTACACGCTGCGCCTCGACCAGGAGATCGGCTCGATCGAATGCGGCAAGCGCGCCGATTTCGCGGTGCTCGAGGACGACCCGCTCGAGGTCGGCGCAGAGGCGTTGAAGGACGTCGGCGTCTGGGGCGTCGTGCAGGGCGGGCGCATCTTCGAGGCCGCTGCGCTCTGAGCCGCAGATGACCGCGCTGCACGGCACGCCACTGCCGGTCACGATCGTCGGCGGCTATCTCGGCGCGGGCAAGACGACGCTCGTCAACCATCTGCTGCGCCACGCCGGCGGCCGGCGCCTCGCAGTGCTGGTCAACGATTTTGGCGATCTGCCAATCGACGCCGACCTGATCGAAGCCGAAGACGATGACATCATCAGCATTGCCGGGGGCTGCATCTGCTGCAGCTTCGGCAGCGACTTGCTGGCTGCGCTGATGACGCTCGCCGAGCGACGGCCAGCGCCGGATCAGGTCGTCATCGAGGCGAGCGGCGTTGCGCTGCCCGGGTCGGTCGCGCGCGCGCTCACGCTGCTCACGCGATTCGTTCTCGATGGCGTGGTGGTGATCGCCGACGCCGAAACCGTGCGTGCGCGCGCCGCCGACCGTTTCCTCGAAGACACGATCCTGCGCCAGCTGACCGATGCCGATCTCGTCATCCTCAACAAGATCGATCTCGCGCCTGCCGCCGCACGTCCGGTGCTGCGCGCCTGGCTCGCCGAGCATGCGCCGCGCGCGGTGGTAGTCGAAGCGGTGCAGGCGGCGGTACCGATCGAGACCGTCCTGGGTCTTGAACTGCGTGACGCAGCGCCGCCCGCACGCGGGCTCGGGCGCCTCGGCGCGTACGGGTCGCGCGCAACCATCGCACCACTGCAGCCGCTCGCTGCCGCGACCGAAGGCTACGTCAGCGCGCGCTACGCGTTGCCCAACGCGTTCGACCTACGCGCGTTTGCCGATGCGCTGGTGTGCCCGGAACTCGGCGTCATCCGCGCCAAGGGCGTTCTGCGCGACACCGACGGCGCGCTGAAGGTATTGCAGGTCGTCGGCCGGCGCTGGACGCTGTCTGCGCAGGCGCCTGATGCCACTCTCGAATGCAGGCTGGTGTGCATCGGACTCAAGGCTGCGTTCGATCGCGCCGCGATCGACCGCAGGATTCAGGACGTTGCCGCAATCGACGATCCCTCGCCGCGCGCCAACGGCGTCAACCGCGTAGAATAGGCCGGTCGCGGCCTTCGGCCGCTCGCGCCGTGGTTCGCGTAGTGGAGAGTTCCGGTCGCACGCTGGTATGTAGCGTACTGTTCCTCGACATCGCGGAGTATTCGAGGAAGTCTGTTGCCGAGCAACTCGAGGTCAAACAGGCTTTCAACGATGCGCTGAAGCAGGCACTCGAGCAGGTCGCGCCGCGTGACCGCGTGGTACTCGATACGGGCGATGGTGCCGCGGTGACCTTTCTCGGTGATCCGGAAGATGCCCTGTTCGCGGCGATGGCGTTTCGCAATATGACGCGCGCGCTGAAGATTCGTCTCGGCATCAACCTCGGGCCGGTGCGTCTGCTGCGCGACGTCAACACGCAGATCAACATGATCGGCGACGGTATCAACGTCGCGCAACGCATCATGAGCTTCGCAGCGCCGGGCCAGCTCCTGGTATCGCGCTCTTTCTACGAGGTGGTCTCTTGCCTGTCGCGCGATTACGCGACGCTGTTCCGGCACGAGGGTTCGCGCACCGACAAGCATGTGCGTGAACACGAGGTGTACTCCGTCGGTGAGGACGGCCCGGCGGCGCGCCGCGTCGCCGATACGGTCTTGCGCCTGGAATCGACCGGCGGCCTGCGCCGCTGGATCACCCTGCAGGGCCCCTTGGGGTTTCAGCGCAGCGCCCTAATCGCCGCGCCGCTGCTGTTCGTCCTGCTCGTCGGTGCCGGATTGACGCTGCGACCGACGCTCGAGCGCGCGACGAGCAGCACGACGCCAGCGCCGGCGCTGACCGCACCGCAGGACGCGGCCCGCAGCCCGGCGCCGCAGCCCGCAAGTCCGGCCCCGAGCGCGGATGGCCGCGTGCAGTTTGCGATTGCGCCCTGGGGCGCGGTATTCATCGACGGCAAGCGCGTCGGGGTCAGCCCGCCGCTGCGCGAGCTCAAGCTCTCGCCCGGCGAACATGAGGTCGAGATTCGCAATACGGCGTTTCCACCCCACATCCAGAAGGTGAACATCAAATCCGGTGGCGTGGTTCGGATTCGTCACCGCTTCCGGTAAGCTGTCGCGTCAAGCGTTCCGACTCACCCAGGACACGATCGCAATGCGCCGCAGCCTGCTTCTTGTCGCCGTCGTCGCACTGGCCGGCGGCTGCTCGTCCGACCCGATGCGCGATCTCGGGAAATCGGTCGAAGACCTGTTCAAGAAGGGCGAGCGGGCGATCAGCGACGAGCCCGCGCCGGCACCGCGCAATGCGGGCGAACCCGCATTGCGCGCCGGCCTGGGTCAGTACCAGGACGGCCAGTATGCGGACGCTGCGCGTAACCTGCAGAAGGCGCTCGACCGTGGCCTGGCCAAGCCCGACCAGGTCACCGCGCACAAGTACCTCGCGTTCATCCACTGCGCCGCGGGTCGCACAGCGCAATGCCGGGACGAATTTCGGCGCGCGTTGCGGATCGATCCGAACCTGGAACTCGACGCCGCCGAGGCAGGGCATCCCACCTGGGGCCCCGTATTCCGCTCGGCAAAGGCCGAGCGCTGATCACCCGCCATGCCGGCGCCTAAGCTGGGTCGCTATAAGGTCGTGGCCGAATTGGGCCGCGGCGCGATGGGCATCGTCTATAAGGCAAACGACCCCGAGCTTGGCCGCACCGTCGCGATCAAGACCATCAACATGGCCCTCGGGGGCGACGATATCGAGAATTACCAGAAGCGCTTTATGCTGGAAGCGCGCGCCGCCGGTGGTCTGAATCATCCCGCAATCGTCACCATCCACGACATCGGCCGCGCTGACGATATCGCCTACATGGCGATGGAGTTCATCGAAGGCACCGAGCTGCGCACCCTGCTGCAGGACGGTCGGCGCCTCTCGGTTGCGCAGGCGGTACAGATCGCGGCCGAGGTCGCGGAGGGGCTCGCCTATGCGCACGAGCACGGCATCGTGCACCGCGACATCAAGCCAGCGAACATCATGGTGCTCGAAAACAGTGCGATCAAGATCACCGACTTCGGTATTGCACGCATGCGCAGCGCCGAGGAGCTGACCCAGATCGGGACAATGCTCGGCTCGCCGAAGTACATGTCGCCCGAACAGGCGCTCGGCCGGCGCGCCGACCATCAGTCGGACATCTTCTCTCTCGGTGTCGTGCTCTACGAAATGCTGGCGGGCGCGGCGCCGTTCGGCGGCGAAAACGTCAGCGCGCTGATGTATCAGATCGTGCACCTCGTTCCGCCCGCGCCGAGCGTCTTGAATCCCGAGGTGCCGGAACTGCTCGACTACGTCGTGTCGAAGATGCTGGCAAAAGCGGTCGACGACCGCTACCTGGGTGCGACCGAGCTGGCGCGAGATCTGCGCCAGTGCGCGCACGGCCTGGGCGGCACGGGCGAGCGCATCCCCGTGCCACACCGACCCGCGGGTGGCCTGTCGACCGGAACGCAGCCGTCGCTGCTCGACACCGACGCGCAGACCGAGGTCCTCGCACCCGCCGCCACGCGCACACGGCAGCGCGACAGCGCCCCGCCGGTGGCCGATACCGTCCCGGCGAACCGCCCGTCGCGCAGCTTCGATTCGGCCGAAGCCACGCAGCGCCTGATGGCGTTCACGCGCACCGCCGGCGCGGCAGGCGAGGACGAGCAACTCTCGACCACGCAAGCGATCAGTGCCGTACACGCGGCACATGCCACGAAAACCGGGTCGCGCCTCGGCTGGCGACGGCGCGACTGGATCCTGTTCGCCGCAGCCGGCGTGCTCGGACTGCTCGTGGCGCGTCGCGTACGGGGCGTTCAGCGCAGTCCACGCCCCCCGTCCTGAAGCGGGGCGGTGCATGCCGACCACGTCCAGCGACACCCACAGCACGCCGATCGGCTACCTACTCTGGATCTTCGGCTTCACCGGCGTGCACCGCTTTTACTTCGGCCGGCCGGTCTCCGGCACGGTCTGGTTTTTCACCCTCGGTCTGCTCGGCGTCGGCTGGCTGATCGACCTGTTCTTCATTCCCTGGATGGCACGCACCGCCGAGGCGCGCTACGCGCGGGGGCCGATCGACTATTCAGTGGCGTGGCTCCTGCTGACCTTTCTCGGGATTTTCGGCGTCCATCGTTTCTACATCGGCAAGTGGGGCACCGGGCTCGTCTACCTGCTCACGGTCGGCCTGTTCCTGATCGGTGTGCTCTACGACTACTGGACGCTGAATTCCCAGATCAGCGAGGAAAACCGCGCACGCGGGGGAGGCTAGGAAGGTCATGGGGGATCGTCTACAGGGCAAGGTTGCGCTCGTGCTGGGCGCCGGCACCGTCGGCAAGGACGCCGGCATCGGCAACGGGCGCGCGATTTGCGTCGTCTTTGCACGTGAGGGGGCACAGATCGCGGGTGTCGACGTGCGCGAATCCGCGGCGGCGGAGACGGCGGCACGGGTCGCGAAGGAAGGCGGCACGATGCAGGCCTTTGCGGCTGATGTGACCAACGAGAAGGATCTCCAGCGCGTCGTCGATGCGACGTGCGAGGCATTCGGCCGTATCGACATTCTCGTCAACAACGTCGGCGGTAGCATTCCCGGCGGCCCGGAGGACATCACGCCAGACGCCTGGCACGAACAGTTCCACCACAACCTGCATTACGTCTATCTTTCGACACGGATCGTCGCGCCGCTGATGGTCGCCCAGGGCGGTGGCGCGATCGTCAACATTTCATCGATCGCGGGCCTGCGTCATCTGGGCAACGACCTCGCCGCTTACGCCGCGTCGAAGGCGGGGTTGCAGCAGTTTTCGCGTGTCGTCGCGGTGCATTACGCCCCGCAGCAGGTACGCGTCAACACCGTGATCCCGGGGCTGATGTTCACGCCGCTCGTTACCGAGCGGCTCGCCGGACCGCAGGCCGGCGGCGATGCGGCAGCACTGATCGCGCGACGCCATGCGCGACCGCCGCTTGGCCGCATGGGCGAGGCCTGGGACGTCGCCTACGCCGCGCTGTATCTCGCCTCGGACGAAGCCAAGTACGTCACCGGCGCGGAAATCGTCGTCGACGGCGGGCTCACGGCGACGGTTCGTTGAGCGAAGCGGGCCATTGAACGAAGCGGGCCATTGAGCGAAACCGGCGCAGCCAACGCAGCACCGCAACCAGACCGCCCGCGTCCGCAGCGCCTGCGCGAAGCCTGGCGCCATCGCCTCCACCGATTCCGTGTGCGGCTCTCGCGCGCCGAGGCGCTGCCCCAGCTCAGTTTCCTCGGCATCCTGACCGGGCTGATCGTCGGTGCCGTGATGATCGCCTTTCGCCTGCTGATCGAAACCGCGCAAGGCGCGTTTCTTCCCGGTGCCGATCCCGAGAACTACGAAGCGCTCGCCTTCGAGCTGCGCCTCGCCATCCCGGTGGCCGGCGGATTCCTGATCGGGCTTCTGTTCCAGTCGATGCCGCCGGCTGCGCGCCAGGTCGGCGTGACGCACGTCATGGAACGCCTTGCCTACTACCAGGGCCGGCTGCCGCTGCGCAACGCGCTGCTGCAGTTCTTCGGCGGCGCGCTGTCGATCATTTCGGGGCATTCAGTCGGACGCGAGGGGCCGGCGGTACATCTCGGCGCCGCGAGTGGAAGCCTCGCCGGCCAGCGCTTCGGCCTGCCGAACAACAGTTTGCGGGTGCTCGCCGGCTGCGGCGTCGCGGCGGCGATCGCGGCGTCGTTCAATACGCCGCTCGCGGGCGTGATCTTCGCGATGGAAGTGGTGCTGATGGAATACACGGTCGTCGGCTTCGCGCCGGTGATCCTCGCCGCGGTCAGCGCGACCGCGCTTACCCGCGTCGCGTTCGGTGCGGATCCGGCCTTCGTCGTCCCGCCGCTGCACCTCGGTTCGCTCTGGGAGCTGCCCTACGTGCTGGCAATGGGGGTGGTCATCGGCCTGCTCGCGGCGGCGTTCATCGCGCTGATCCGGTTGTTCGCGACGCACGCGGACCGCGTCGCCTTCTGGGTACGCGCCACGCTCACCGGGCTCGTGGTCGGACTGTGCGCGCTCGCGGCACCGCAGGTGATGGGCATCGGCTACGACACGGTGAACGATGCCCTGCTCGGCCAGCTCGCGTTAAGCACGCTGGTCCTCGTACTTGCGCTCAAGCTGATCGCGACAACGGCGTGCGTCGGACTGGGCCTGCCCGGCGGACTGATCGGCCCGTCGCTCGTCATCGGCGCCTGCGCGGGCGGCGCGCTCGGCCTCATTGGCCAGTGGATCGTGCCGGGCAACACCGCCTCGGCCGGGTTCTACGCCCTGATCGGCATGGGCGCGATGATGGGTGGCGCGCTGCACGCGCCGCTCGCCGCGCTCACGGCAATCCTCGAACTGACCGCGAATCCGAACATCCTCTGGCCCGACATGCTGGCGGTGATCGCCGCCTACGGGGTGTCGCGCCAGGTCTTCAAGCAAGAATCGGTGTTCGTCACGCTGATGCATGCGCGCGGCCTCGACTACCGCAACGATCCGGTCAGTCAATCGCTGCGTAGCGTTGGCGTCGGCGCGGCGATGGACACGCGTTTTGCGAGTCTCGCGCGGCATGCGGCGCGCGCGGACATCACTGGCGCGCTGACGCGCAGTCCGCGCTGGGTGCTGGCGCTGGAAGACGGACGTCCGGTGGCGCTCCTACCCGCGGCGGATCTCGCGCGTCAGGTGACGGAGTCTGCCGACGTGGCTGAATTCGACCTGTTGGAGGTCCCGGCCGCGCGCCTGCAGGTGGCGCCGATCGCGCTCCAGGCGACGCTGCAGGAGGCGCTCGAGGCGATGAACGCGAGCGGCGCCGAGGCCCTTTACGTGACGATGCAGGCCGACGCCGACCTCGAGCGCATCTACGGGGTGCTGCGCCGCACCGACGTCGAGCGCAGTTACCGCAGCAGTTGATCCGCGACCGCGAACGCGCGCGGCTTGCCGGCTTTCGCCGCCTCGAGCGCCGCCCACACGCGCAGCGGCGTCGCCGGCATGTCGAAATGCGTCACGCCCGCGCCGCGTAACGCGTCGATGATCGCATTCATGATGCAGGGCATCGAACCGGTGACGCCCGCCTCACCCACGCCTTTCGCGCCCAGCGGATTGGTCTGCGTCGGCACCGGGTGAGCAAGCACGCGCAGGTTGTCGACCAGGATTGCGCGCGGCATGGGGTAGTCCATGAAGCTGCCGGTCAGCAGTTGCCCGGTCTCGCGGTCGTAGATCGCCTGCTCGCCGAGGATGTGGCCGGCACCCTGCGTGATCCCGCCCTGCATCTGGCCTTCGACAAGCTGGTGGTTGATGATGGTGCCGGCGTCGTCCATCGCGACGTAGGAAACGATTTCGGTCTCTCCGGTCTCGGGGTCGATTTCGACTTCCGAGATGTGGCAGCCGTTGGGGTAGGTCGACGGGACCTTCGGGCGCTCCTTGTAGTCGAGGTCGAGCCGGCCCGGATACTTCGTCGCCAGCGCGGTGATCGAGATCGCGCGGTCGGTGCCTTTGATGCGGTAGGTTCCGGACGCGGACTCGAACTCGATGTCGGTCGCCGCGCTCTCCAGTTCCTCGGCCGCGAGATCGATGCCGTTTTTCACGATTTCCTGTGCGGCGTAAAACATCGCGCTGCCGAGGCCGTGCAATGTCCTCGACCCGCCGGTCGGATTGGCGACCATGAAGTGATCGGGTTCCGAAGTGCGAAGCCGGATGCGCTCGATCGGAATGCCAAGCACGCCCGAGACGATCTGCGCGAAGGTCGTCTCGTGGCCCTGGCCGTGGTTGTGCGAGGCGGTGCGCAGCGTCACGCTGCCATCGGCCTCCCAGGTGACGTGCGCCTGGTCATAGGGCGCGAAGCCGCCCGACGCGGTCGCCTCGATGTAGGTCGAGATGCCGCGCCCGCGCAGCCTGCCGCGCTTCGCGGCCTCCAAGCGGCGCGCGTCGAACCCCTTCCAGTCCGCCTTCGCGAGTGCTGCATCGAGCGCGCCTTCGAAATCGCCGCAGTCGTACTCGAAGCCGGTGACGATCTTGTAGGGGAACTTCGACTTCGGCACCAGATTGCGGCGACGGAACGCCGACGGATCCACGCCGGTCTCGAACGCCGCCTGATCGATCAGGCGCTCCATCGCGTAGGACGCGACCGGCCGCCCGGCGCCGCGGTAGGCCGCGGTGGGGACCGTGTTCGTCAGCACGAGCTTCGCCTGCACGTACACCGCGGATACATCGTAGACCCCGCTCGCCACGTTGATGAGGTTCACGGTGTTGATGAACGAGCCGGTGAATGCCAGGTAGGCGCCGACGTTCGACACGTATTCGAAGCGCATGCCGAGGATGCGACCGCCGGCATCCAGCGCGAGCTCGCCCTTGTGCACGATGTCGCGCGCCTGCTCGTCGGCGACGAAGATCTCCGAGCGCGTGCCGACCCACTTCACCGGTCGGCCGAGCATTTTCGCGGCGAGCAGCAGCGCGCCGTACTCGGGGTAGGCGTTGAAGCGCACGCCGAAGCCGCCGCCGACCTCTTCGGCGACGATGCGGATCCGCTCCGGCGCCACGCCGAGCATTGCGCCGACCTGCATTCGCATCGGCCCGGCACCCTGCGTCGTCGCGTGCAGCGTGTATGCATCAGTGGCCGGATCGTAGGCGCCCAGCGCCGCACGCGGCTCCATCGGATTGCCAACCACGCGCGTGTGGTAGGCCGAGAGGGTGACGACCTTCGCCGCCTTTGCGAACGCGGCGTTGGTCGCCGCTTCATCGCCACCGACGAAATCGAGCACGAGGTTGCCGGGCACCGTGTCGTGCAGCTGCGGGGCAGCCGGCGTCAGCGCGTCGACGGCATTCACGACCGCCGGCAAATCCTCGTATTCGACGAACACCGCCTCGGCGGCGTCCTGCGCAACCGCGGCGCTCTCCGCAACGACAAGCGCGACCGGCTCGCCGACGTAGCGCACCCGATCGGCGCTGAGCGCATAGCGTGGCGGCACGACCTGCTCTGCGCCACCGCGGCCTTTCATCGGTGCCGCGGCGGGCATCGGCTTGTGACCTGCGGCGCGCACGTCCGCACCGGTGAGCACCGAGATGACGCCCGGCATCGCCGTCGCCCCCGAGACGTCGATCGACACGATCTTCGCGTGCGCCCGGTCGGAGCGCAGGAATACCCCATACGCCTGGCCGTCGACATTCCAGTCCGCGACGTAGCGCCCGGCGCCCTTGAGCATGCGCGCGTCTTCCAGCCTTCCCTTGATGCCGAATTTCATCTGCAACCCTTTAGCCTCCGATTTTCTTCTTCACCCAGTCGGCGAGCGCCTTGACATCTTCGTTCGCCGGCTGCTTGCGCTGCATCTCTTCTACCACGAGCCCCATTGCCTCGTAGTTACCGCGTTCCTGGAGCGCTGCGTAGTAATACAGCTCGGGGGTGATATCGTCGGCCGGGAGGGCCTCCCTCATTTCGTCGTAGGTCGCGCGCGCTTCGGCGACCGTGCCCGCGGGCTTGCCCGCCAGTTCCGCGCTGTGCGTCGCACCGCGCACCCGGAGTCCGCCGAGCTTCGCGTTCTGCATCAGATCCGGGATGCGCGCGATGCGCTGCGGCGCCGCGGCGGGCAGCTGCGTCACCTTGGCCACCGCACCCGATATCGGCTCGCCTTCGGCGCGCGCGGCGCGAAAACTCGCCGGGCCCGACCAGCGTTCCTGGCGCGACCCTTCAAAAAACACCACGCGTAGCTGCGCGCCCGCCGCCAGGTTGAAGCGATCACCTTCGCGTACGCGCATGAAGGGCTTCACCTGCGTGCTCGCGCCGTTGACCGGCACGAAGCGCACGTCACCCGAAACCCGATTCACCAGACCGACGTCCCTGAACTGCGCGCCCACCTGCCCGGCGAACAACATCAGGGCTAGAAAAAGCAATCTCAACCGCATCTGAGTCCTTTTCAACTGCTCGCGTTGTCGATCGACGCAATCTCGTACACCCGGATCGGTTCGCCGCGCCCCTTCACCTTCACTGTCTCCATGTTACCCGTTCGCACGTCGCCGCCTGCCGCCTGTACCGTCGCCTCGCTCGCGGCGATCACGCAGCCGAGTTCCTTCGTCACGCCTTCGAGGCGCGAGGCGGTGTTTACCGTATCACCGATCGCCGTGAACTCCTTGCGCTTGGGCGTGCCGATGTCGCCGATCACCGCCTCGCCCGTGTGCAGCCCGACGCCGATGCTGAACTCGGGCAGGCCGCGGTCACCGAAGCGCGATCGCATCCAATCGCGAAAGGCGGCGGCCTCGGCCGCCATGCCGAGCGCCGCCCGCACCGCGCGCCGGGCGTGATCGGGATACGCGACCGGCGAACCGAA
Source organism: Betaproteobacteria bacterium (assembly GCA_032125995.1). Lineage (GTDB taxonomy): Bacteria > Pseudomonadota > Gammaproteobacteria > Burkholderiales > SG8-39 > SG8-39. The sequence goes on from JAQBBQ010000135.1 coordinate 21,422, forward strand.
CACTGCCATGACCGCATCGCCGATGTATTTGTCCACGGTGCCGCCCTGCGCGAGGATCGGCTCGCAGACGCGCGTGAAGTAGGCGTTCAGCATTTCCACCACCTCATGCGCGGAGAGCTTCTCGGCAATCGTCGTGAAGTTGCGGATATCGGAAAACAGCACCGTCACGGTGACCGCCTCGCCGCCCAGATCGGGTCGATGTTCGTCGGCGAGCAGCTTTTCCACCACCTCGTCGGACACATAGCGCCCGAATAGGGCGCGAATGCGCGCCCGCTCGCGCTCCTCGCCGGTCAGGCGCAGTCCGAGCGTCAGCAGATAGCCAGCGACCAGCGCCAGCTGTGGTGCGGCCACGGGCAGCAGCCAGTCGGCGTGGAACAGGACATAGGCAAGCAGTGCGACCGCCACGGCGAGGCCAACCCCGAGCGCCGCGCCCCGCATCGGCCCGAGCCGCAGAAATGCGAACGTCCCCAGACCCGCGACGACCAGGAGATAAGCCCACTCGGCGGCGGTTGGGAGCGCGCGCAGATAACGTCCGCCCAAAATCGTCTCGGCGATGTTGGCGTGAATCTCGCCGCCGGACATCTGCGCGGCCCGCGGCCCGCGCGCGTACGGGGTGAAATGCCGATCGGGCGTGCCGCTGTTGTCGGCGCTCAGGATCACCGCCCTGCCCTTCAGCGCGCGCACCTGCGGATCGTCGAGCGCACCCGGCGCAAGCAGCGCATTCATCGAGACCGTGGGGATCGTTCCCGGCGGCCCGGCAAAGCCGATCCGGCGAGACCGCGGCGCGCGCGTGAGCCGCGCGCCGCCGATCTCCCAGGCACTCTGCGTCGGGTCGGCATCGGCTACGCGCAGCGCGAGCTGCATGCCGAGGCCGAGCCCGGGAAACGCCGGGTCGAGCGCAACCGAGGCGTAGAAGTGGCGCAGGTACTTGTCATCATCCGTGTGCAGGTTCGCGATCCCGAGGTCGTGAATGCCGCGCGGCAGCAGCACCAGCTGATCCTGCGGCGGCAGCAGGAGATCGAACCGGCCATCGCTCAGCTCGACCAGTTGCGTGATGAGGACCGTGTCGCCCCGCGCAAGCGCCGCCCGCAGCGGCGCGTCGTAGCTGCGGCTCGCGCTGCTGTCGGGCAGCTCGAGCTTCTTCAGCCAGCCCTCGGCGCTCACCAGGTAGAGGAAATCGAACCCGACGACCTTCACGCTCGCGCCTGCGAGCACGTCCAGCACGCGACCGAAATGAGGCGCCCAGAACGCCAGCGGATCGTTCTTCAGCGCCGCGAGGGTGTCGTCGTCGATGACAACGAGCGCGGTATGGCGCGGCGTGTAGCGCACCCCTGCGAGCACATGCCAGCTGTCGCTGTACGCGTTCTCGAGCGCGCGATGCCACGCGGTGCGCGCGAGCGCCGCGGCGAGGGCGCAGGCGAGCAACGCGACCGCGACCAGGCGGACGGCGGGGGAGGCGGGAAACTTCAGGTTTTCGACAGCGCGATCAGCAGGCTGCAGGGCGCGTAGTCGAGCAACGTCGCACCGACCGAACCCTTCCACCAGCGCGCCGCAAATGAGGTGCTCTGGTTGTGCCCGACCACGATCAGATCGACCTGCAGTTCCTTGGCCAGACGGCAGATCTCCTCGACCGGCTCGCCGACTGCAAGATGGCCCGCGGCGTCGAAACCCTTGTCGCGCAGCGTCTGGATGCCCTCATCGAGCACCGCTTGGGTGCGCTTCTTCTCTTCCTCGAGCAGCTCCTCTGGAACAAAGCCTTCGGTCAGGAACAGGCTCGGGGGCATGCTGGCCACCGCGAGCAGATGGGTCTCGGCGCCCAGGAAATTGGCAAGCTCCGCACACTCGACGAGCGCGCGCTTGCCGTCGTCCGACCCGTTATAGGCGAGCAGGATCTTCCGGTATTTCATGGTCCCTCCTTCGCGTGCCGCGTGGCCCGTGCCTCGGGTACAGGTTATAGCCCGCCGCACGCGCTTCGGGCAAGCAGATCACGGTTTCGCGCCAAACCGCGTCAAGCAGCCAGCGCGCCGGTAAAATTGGCCTTTTCGGGCACAGCTGGCCTGTTGGCCACGCAACCACGGTGCTGGATCCCAAACGCAACGATTTATGCGCCGGCGTCGTCGGCAGCGGCACCATGGGACGCGGCATCGTCCAGGTGCTCGCGCAGAGCGGCGCACGCACGCTGGTTTTCGACGCCAATCCGGGCGCTGCCCAGGCCGCGCGCGACGCGATCGCCAAGGCGCTGGCCGGCCTGGTGCAAAAGGGCCGGATCGCACAGGACGCGGCCGACGCGACGCTCGGGCGGATCGAGATCGCCGATGGCCTCGCGCAGCTCGCCCCCTGCCACATCGTGGTCGAGGCGATCTTCGAGGACCTCGAGGCCAAGCGCGCCCTGTTCCGTGCGCTCGAGGGCGTGGTCGGTGAGGACTGCGTGCTTGCCTCGAACACCTCGTCGCTGTCGGTTACCGCGATGGCCGCGGCCTGCGCCAAACCCGGGCGCGTCGCCGGATACCACTTCTTCAATCCGGTGCCGGTGATGCGGATCGTCGAGGTTGTCGACGGCGCGCTGACCGAACCCTGGGTTGGCGAGGCGCTCGCCGGGCTCGCCCAGCGCTACGGCCACACGCCGGTGCGCTGCAAGGACACCCCGGGCTTCGTCGTCAATCACGCCGGGCGCGGCTACACCCCGGAATCGATGCGCGTGCTCACCGAGGGCGTTGCGGACTTCGCGACGATCGACCGCATCCTGGTCGATGCGGCCGGCTTCCGGCTCGGCCCCTTCGGCCTGATGGACCTCGTCGGCCTCGATGTGCACTACGGGGTCATGCAGTCGCTCTACCGGCAGTACTTCGAGGAGCCGCGCTACCGTCCCTCCCACCTGCTCGAGCCGCGCGTCGCCGCCGGCCTGCTCGGGCGCAAGACGGGGCGCGGCTGGTACGTCTACGGCAAGGACGGTGCCGAGAAACTCCCCGAGCAGCCGGTGCCGGCGTCGAAGGCCGCGCTGGTCTGGGTCGCGCCGAACGCACCGGGACTCGCCGAACTCGCCGGCAAGCTCGGTGCGCGCGTCGAATCCGGCGCCAAGCCCTCGGCCGAGGCGATCTGCCTGGTCGCGCCGCTCGGGCAGGACGCCACGACCACCGCCCTGCAGCTGCGCCTGGACCCCACGCGAACGGTGGCGGTCGATCCGCTGTTCGGCTTTGCCAAGCGGCGCACGCTGATGACCACGCCGGTGACACAGGTCATGGTGCGCGACGCGGTGCACGGCCTGCTTGCGGCCGACGGCGTGCCGGTGTCGGTCATCCACGATTCGGCCGGCTTCGTGGCGCAGCGCGTGGTCGCGCACATCGTCAACGTCGGCTGCGACATCGTGCAACAGGGGATCGCCACACCCGACGACCTCGACCGCGCCGTGACTCTCGGGCTCGGCTATCCGAAGGGGCCGCTCGCCATGGGCGACGCCATCGGCGCAGCGAAAGTGCTCACCATCATCGAGGCGATGCACGCGCTCTACCAGGACCCGCGCTACCGGCCGAGTCCCTGGCTGCGGCGCCGCGCGCGCCTCGGCGTGTCCTTGCTGACCCCGGAATCGTGAATCGTGAATCCTGAATCCTGAGAGACCGCCATGCTAAATGCCTACATCTACGACGGCTTGCGCTCCCCCATCGGCCGGCACGCCGGCAAGCTCGCAACGGTACGCCCGGATGACCTCGCGGGCGCGGTGATCAAGGAAGTCGTCGCGCGCAACCAGATCGAACCCAAGGAGATCAGCGACGTCGTGCTCGGCTGCGTGACGCAGGCGGGCGAGGACTGCCGCAACGTCGCGCGCTTTGCGGCCCTGCTCTCCGGGCTGCCGTCCACCGTGCCTGGCGTGACGGTCAACCGGTTGTGCGCGAGCGGCCTGCAGGCGGTGACCGACGCAGCGCGGGCGATCACTTGCGGCGAAGGCGAGCTCTACATCGCCGGCGGCGTCGAAAGCATGACCCGCGCGCCCTATGTGCTGGCGAAAAGCGCGTCGCCTTTCGCGCGCGACGTGAAGCTCTACGACACGACGATCGGTGCGCGCTTCACCAATCCGCGCTTCGCCAAGCAGTACGGCGACCACGCGATGCCGCAGACCGGCGATAACGTCGCCAAGGACTTCGGCATCACACGCGAGGAGGCCGACGCCTTTGCGCTCGCCTCGCAGCAGAAGTACGCGAAGGCGGAGAAAGAGGGTTTCTACAAAGGCGAGATACTGCCGATCAGCCTGCCGGCCAAGAAGAAGGACGCCGCGCACGAGTCGGTCGAGCTCGACGAACACCCGCGGCGCGATGCCACCGTCGAGGCACTCGCAAAGCTGAAGCCGCTGTTCGAGGGCGGTGTCGTCACTGCGGGCAACGCGTCCGGGGTGAACGACGGCGCGGCGGCGCTCGTCGTGGGCAGCCGTGCCTGGGGCGAAAAGAAGGGCAAGCAGCCGCTGGTGCGTATCCTGGCGGCGGCCTCGGCGGCAGTCGAGCCACGCATCATGGGCGTCGGTCCGGCCTACGCGATTCCGCTCGCGCTCGAGCGCGCCGGGCTCACGCTGAAGGACATGGATATCATCGAGATCAACGAGGCCTTTGCAAGCCAGGTGCTCGGCTGCCTCAAGCTGATGAAGATCGACTTCAATGATCCGCGTGTGAACCCGAATGGCGGTGCAATCGCGATCGGCCATCCGCTCGGCTGCTCCGGCGCTCGGCTTGCACTGACGGTCGCACGCGAGTTGAAGCAAAGCGGTGCGCGTTACGCGGCGGTGTCGCTTTGTATCGGCGTGGGTCAGGGGCTTGCGGTCATTCTCGAAAACGTGAAATGAGGACAGGTCCATGAATGCGCCCGAGAAACCGAAGACGAAGGCTGCGTTCGTCTGGGACGACCCCCTGCTGCTCAGCGCACAGCTGAGCGAGGACGAGCGCATGGTGCGCGATGCCGCGCAGGCCTATTGCCAGGACAAGCTCGCACCGCGCGTGCTGGAGGCCTTCCGGCACGAGAAGACGGATGCCACGATCTTCCGCGAGATGGGCGCGCTCGGCCTCCTCGGCCCGACGATCCCGGCGCAGTACGGCGGCCCCGAACTGAACTACGTGAGCTACGGCCTCATCGCGCGCGAGGTCGAGCGCGTCGATTCCGGTTACCGCTCGATGATGAGCGTGCAGTCGTCGCTCGTCATGCTGCCGATCTACGAGTTCGCTAACGAGCCGACGCGGCAGAAGTACCTGCCGAAGCTCGCGAGCGGGGAATGGATCGGCTGTTTCGGCCTCACGGAGCCGAACCACGGTTCGGATCCGGGCTCGATGGTGACGCGCGCGAAGCAGGTCGACGGCGGCTACAGCCTGTCGGGCGCGAAGACCTGGATTTCCAACTCGCCAATCGCCGACGTCTTCGTCGTCTGGGCGAAGGACGACGAAGGCGCAATCCGCGGCTTCGTCCTCGACAAGGGCGCGCAGGGACTCTCGGCGCCCGCAATCCACGGCAAGGTCGGCCTGCGCGCCTCGATCACCGGCGAGATCGTGATGGACAACGCGTTCTGCCCCGAGGAGAACGCCTTCCCCGAGGTGCGCGGCCTGAAGGGCCCGTTTACCTGCCTCAATTCGGCGCGCTACGGCATTGCCTGGGGCGCGCTCGGTGCGGCCGAGGACTGCTGGCATCGCGCGCGCCAGTACGTGCTCGATCGCAAGCAGTTCGGCCGGCCGCTCGCGGCGAACCAGTTGATCCAGAAGAAACTCGTCGACATGCAGACCGAAATCACGCTCGGACTGCAAGCCTGCCTGCGTCTCGGGCGCATGAAGGATGACGGCACGGCGGCAGTCGAAATCACCTCGATCCTGAAGCGTAATTCCTGCGGCAAGGCGCTCGACGTGGCGCGGCTCGCGCGCGACATGATGGGCGGCAACGGCATTTCCGACGAGTTCGGCGTCGCACGTCACCTCGTCAACCTCGAAGTGGTTAATACCTACGAAGGGACGCACGACATCCACGCGCTGATCCTCGGGCGTGCAATGACAGGAATCGCGGCGTTTAACTAGCGGCTGCGCGGCACGCGACGTGCAGCGGGCCGTTCGCGTTGTGCGGTGCGCCATCAGCCGCTAGAATTCACGGCCTTATGCTTAAGCACCCGTCTGGGCTGCGATGAAGCTCTTCCACGGGTTGCATTTCCAGAATCTTCGCGGCGACCTCACCGGCGGGCTGACCGCGGCCGTGGTCGCGCTGCCGCTCGCGATGGCCTTCGGTGTCGCCTCAGGCGCGGGCCCGATCGCCGGCCTCTACGGCGCGATCTTCGTCGGTTTCTTCGCCGCGCTGTTCGGTGGCACGCCAGCGCAGGTCTCCGGCCCGACCGGCCCGATGACCGTGGTGATGGCGGCCATCCTCACGCAGTACGTGGCGATGTTCCCGGACGATCCGGCCAGAGGCGCCGCGCTCGCGTTCACGGTCGTCATGCTGGGCGGCGTGCTACAGATCGTGATGGGCCTCGCGCGCGTCGGCCAATACATCGACTACGTACCGGCGCCCGTGATTTCCGGATTCATGTCGGGCATCGGCGTGATCATCATCCTGCTGCAACTCTACCCGTTGCTTGGCCACGCGGTGCCCGCGAGCCCGATCAAGGCGGCGGCCGGGCTGTCGGCGCTGCTTGCCGATCCGAAGCTGAGCGTGGTCGCGTTCGGCGCAGCGACACTCGCGATCGTGTTCTTTCTGCCGCAGCGCATAGCGCGGATCGTTCCATCGCCGCTCATCGCACTCGTCATCATCACGTTCGCGGTCGCGCTCATCGAACCCGGTCCCGCGGTGACGCTCATCGGTGACATTCCAAGCGGCTTTCCCAATCCGCAGGCGCCGACCTTTACCGTCGCCTTGCTGCCGCAGATGCTCAAGTCGGCGATCATCCTCGCCCTGCTTGGCGCGATCGACTCGCTGCTGACCTCGCTGGTGGCGGACAACATCACCCGTACGCAGCACGATTCGAACCGCGAGTTGATCGGCCAGGGCATCGGCAACACGCTTGCCGGCGTGTTCGGCGGCCTGCCGGGGGCCGGTGCGACCATGCGCACCGTGATCAACGTGCGCTCGGGCGGCCGCACGCCGCTCTCAGGCGCGCTGCACGCGCTCGTGCTGCTCGCGCTCGTCCTCGGTCTTGGGCCGCTCGCCGCACACATTCCCCACGTCGTCCTTGCCGGGATCCTGATCAAGGTCGGCGTCGACATCATCGACTGGGACTACCTGAAGCGCCTGCGCAGCGCGCCGCGCGTCGGCCTGACGATCATGTTCACGGTGCTGCTGATGACGGTGTTTGTCGACCTGATCACCGCCGTGGCGGTTGGCATGATCATTGCAAGCTTCGTCTTCATGAAGCGCACAACCGACCTGCAGATTGCGAGCATGCGCCTGGTCAGCCGAGCGGAAGACGAAGCACCACTGTCAGACGGCGAGCGGGCGCTGATTCAGGCCGCGGGCGGGCGACTGCTGCTGTTTCATCTCAGCGGCGCGATCAGTTTTTCGTCGGCCAAGGAACTCGTACGGCGCGCGTCCAAAGTCGACAACTACAGCGTGCTCG
>JAQBBQ010000136.1:0-3100 GCA_032125995.1 Betaproteobacteria bacterium
GGTCGGCGGCAAACAGGCGCCCGAGCGAGAGCAGGGCGGCAAGCAGTGCGGCGACCCACACCACACCCGGGCCCATGGCGCGCAACTGGTTCGGCTCGGCCCCGGTGCCAAGGGGAAACAGGCTGGCGACGATGACGAAGAAGACCAGCACCTGGGCGATGTCGCCCTTGCGCCGGAACGCGAGGCGCAGGTCGCGCTCGATGATGCCGAGGGTCGCGCTTAGCACCGCGCTTCAGCCCGCGAGCACGACGTGGAGAATCGACGCCGAAGCGAACGCGACCTCCTGGTGGGTGGTGAGCACGGTCATGCCGCCGGCGTCGAGGTGCGCGGTGACGAGCGCGACGACGGTCTCGATCGCGTCGGTGTCGAGTGCCGCGAGCGGTTCATCCAGGATCCACAGTGGCACAGCCTGTGAGAGCGCGAGGCGCGCGAGCGCGGCGCGGCGCTTCTGGCCCTGCGAGAGGTAGCGCGCGGGCACGTCTTCGCGTCCGGCGAGCCCGAGACGCGCGAGCGCCTCGCCGAGCGCGGCCGCGGACGGCGCGAGGCCGCTTAGCCGCAACGCAAAGCGCAGGTTTTCGCGCGGCGTCAGGTCTTCCTTGATCGCGCTCAGGTGGCCGAGGTAAGCGAGCCGTCGGGTGTATTCCTCGCCGAGCGCATGCGCGTTTTCGCCCGACCAGAGCACGCGCCCGGCCGCGGGGCGCGCAAGGCCGCAGAGAATGCGCAGCAGGCTCGTCTTCCCTGAGCCGTTCGGGCCGGAGACGCGCAACAGCGTGCCCGGGGCGAGCGTGAATTCGAGCGCCTTGAACAAAAGCCGCCCGCCGCGTTCGCAGGCGAGTGTATCGGCTTGAAGCGTCGCGGCTTGGTGCATCGCGCGCGAGAAGATAGCAGACGCCTCTCGCGGGCGCTTGCGCGCGCCGCCGCCTAGGCGCCGCGTTCGATCAGGATCTCGAAGCTGCCGTCCTCGAGCGGTTGCGCGCGGTAGCGGTAGCCTTGCGCTTGCAGTTCTTCGTAGAGTGGAAAGGGCTCGCGGGGAATCCGCACGCGAAGCGGCGTAGACGGTGCCTCGCGCAGGCGCTGCATGATGCGCAGGAACGGCTCCGGCGGCTCGAGCTGGCGCAGATCGAGCGCCTGCGTCACGGCGGGCGCGAGTCCCGCCGCCTCCTCGGCGAGCGCGTCGCGCTGCGCGGCAGGCAGCTGCTCGCAGGCGGGGTAGAGCATGCCTTCCTCCTTCGCATTGTGCTGCTGGAGCATGACGAAGAGATTGTCGAGTTCGGCGCGGCAACCCTCGGGATCGTGCTCGGGGGCGGCGGCGGCGAGCCCGGCAAGCAGATTGCGCATGTGCGCATGTTCGTGGCGCATGACCGCGGTTGGCCCCTCGCGCATGCCGGTGGCGTCCTCGAACGCCGGAAACAGCGCGTCTTCCTCGAAACTGAAGTGGTGATCGAGTGCGCTGGTCAGGGCTGCGAGACGCGCGCGAACCTCGGCCCAGTCACCCGCCTGCGCGGCGTCGCTCAAGGCCTCAAACAGGTCGTCGCAGAGGCGATGATGGTCGGTCAGGGCTGCAGCGATGCTGGGCATGTTGACTGTCGTGGCGTCGTGGACAAGACATCGGCACGATGTCCGAGCAGGGCGCAGGCCGGCCTTGATATGGGTCAAGCGTGAATGGGTCGAGCCCCAATGGGTCGAGCCGCAATGGGTCGAGCCGACTACTGTCGCGCCGCGCAGCGACCGTTGAAGCGCGCAAGCAGCGCGAGCGTCGCCGCGCCGCACAGCGGGTGAACCAGCGCTGCGAACGGTGACAGATCGAGCAACGCCGAGACTGTTCCCGCGACCGGTGCGAGCATCGCGGCCGCGATCAGGCCGACGCCGATGGGAATTCTGGCAGCGGCAAGCCGGATGCCGAGCGCAATCGCGAGCGCGACCGTGGTGAGCCCGGTGAGCAGGTGTGCGCTCAGGGCAATCGCGTTCGACGGCCCCCACAGCGTCGCGAGCGAAGCGCCGAGCGTCGCCTGGACGACGCCAAATCCCAGCGCGAACCGCGCGAGGCGCGTAAGCGTGTTTGCATCTGCGAGTGGCGCTTCGGCGTGACCGCGCGCCAGGCCGCCAAGCCAGGCAAGCAGGGCGAGCAGCGCGATGCCGCCGAACAGGTTGGCGAACTGCGCGAGTGGCGGGGGCGTGGTGCCGGCGGCGACGCCGAGCGCGGACAGGGCAAGCGTGAGGACGAGGGCGGCGGCCGCGGGGATGCCAATCTGCGCGCGCAGCGCGCGATGGCGCAGCGCCATCACCGTGAGCACGAGCACCGCAACCGCAGTGAGGCTGGCGGCTGCTCGATGCACGCCGCGCGCGACCGGCAATGCGGCAGCGGGATCGGCCGCGAGCGAGAAGCGGATGGTCGCACTCGCCGCGACGACCACGACCATCAGCGCGAGCGCGACATCCGTCGCATTCGCGAATGCGCGTCGCGCCTCAGGCGTGGCCGCGGGCATCGCGAGCGGGCGCCGCACCCGCGTCCGCCGGCGCACGGCGCAGCGCCTGCGCCGCCCATAGCGCCGCGCCGAACAGCACGACCGCGCCGCCTTGATGCGCCGCGGCCGGTACCAGCGGCACGTTGAGCAGCAGGGTGACGATGCCGAGGGCGACCTGGACGACGAGCGCGGCAAGCAGCAGGTTGCAGGCGAGGCGAGCCGGTGGCGCGAGGGGTTCGCGCAACGCGCGCCACCACAGCCAGGGTACGAGAATGATGAGCAGCCACGCGATCGTGCGGTGCACGAACTGCACGGTCGCAAGGTTGTAAAGGAAGTTCTTCCACCACGGTTCGAGCATCAGGATTTCAGGCGGCACCAGATGCCCGTTCATAAGCGGGAAGGTGTTGTAGGCGCTGCCGGCGCGCAGGCCGGCGACGAATCCGCCGCTCAAGGCCATCAGGAAGACGAGCGCCGCGAGCGCGAGTGCCGGGCCCCCGAGGCGGCCGGTCGGCGGGGCGTTTGACGACAGCAGCCGCAGCGCGAGCCACACCTCGGCGGCGAAGATCGTCAGCGCGACGCCGAGGTGCGCGGTGAGGCGGAAGTGGCTGACGCGCGGATTGTCGACCAGGCCGCTC
>JAQBBQ010000137.1:0-10380 GCA_032125995.1 Betaproteobacteria bacterium
CTCGTTCTTCGGCGCTGCCGTCGGCGTGATCGTGATCACCTTCCTGTCGCCTATCGTGGCCCAGTTCGCACTCGAGTTCGGTCCGCCGGAATTCTTCTCCGTGTACCTGCTCACTTTCTGCGCTTTCATCGGCATGAGCAAACAGGCGCCGTTCAAGACCCTGGTTTCGATGATGCTCGGCTTCGCGCTTGCGGCGGTGGGCACCGACACCGTGACCGGAACGCTGCGCATGACCTTCGGCACGGAGACGCTGCTTACGGGTTTCGACTTCCTCGTCGCGGTTATCGGCCTGTTCGGCATCGGCGAGATCCTGTTGACGCTCGAGGAAGGGCTCGAGTTCAGGGGCGCCTCGGCGAAAATCAACCTCAAAGTGGTGCTCGAAACCTGGAAAGAATTGCCGAAGTACTGGCTCACCTCGCTGCGCTCGGCCGCCATCGGCTGCTTCATGGGCATCGTCCCGGGCGGCGCGACGCCGGCTTCGTTCATGGCCTACGGCGTGGCGCGTCGCCTCTCCAAGGACGGCGACAGGTTCGGCGAAGGCGTGGTCGAAGGGGTTGTGGCGCCGGAGACCGCGGCGCACGCTGCGGGCACCTCGGCACTGCTGCCCATGCTCACCCTCGGCGTGCCGGGTTCGCCCACTGCGGCGGTGCTGCTAGGCGGCCTGCTGATCTGGGGGCTCGAGCCCGGACCGCTGCTGTTCGTCGAGCAAAAGGACTTCGTCTGGGGTCTGATCGCCTCGATGTACCTCGGCAATATCGCCGGGCTGATCGTGGTGCTGACCTGCGTGCCGGCGTTCGCCGCGATCCTGCGCATCCCGTTCTCGGTGATCGCGCCGGTGATCATCGTGATTTGCGCGATCGGCGCCTACACCGTGCACAACTCGATTTTCGATGTCTGGATGATGATGGTATTCGGCGTGTTCGGTTACCTGTTCAAGAAGCTGAACTACCCGCTCGCGCCGTTGGTGCTGGCGATCGTGCTGGGCGACCGCGCCGAGTCGTCGTTCCGCCAATCGATGCTCATGTCGCAGGGCGACATGTCGGTGTTCTACGCCAACGGCCTGGTCGGGTCGTTGACGACGCTTGCCCTCGTGCTGCTGTTCTGGCCGCTGGGCAGCTGGCTCTGGCGCAAGGCGCGCGGCGATTGATCCCCACCGCGCGGGGTCAGCTTAGCCGCGGCCGAGCTTCTGCTTCAGCCGCGACAGCGTTTCCGGCGACAGGTTGAGGTAGGCGGCGAGCTCTTTCTTGGGGATGCGCCCGGCGAGTTCCGGGTGCTTGCGCTCGAAGCGCAGCACGCGCCCGGGGGCGTCGAGCAGGTGCAGCGTGATGGTGTGCGTCATCACCTCGGACATCAGCTTCATCACTTCGTACTCGAAGCGCGTCTTGAGCTCGACGTGGCAGTCGATGAAATCGACCCACTTCGACATCGGCAGCTCCGCGGTGCGCGCATTGGTGACGGCGACGATCGAGTAGGGCACCGGGGTGCGCAGGCGCCAGGCCGCGTAGGAGGTGTCCATGTCGTGCTCGGCGGCGAAGCGCAGGATCATCTCGCGCCCCTGGGGGTTGGAGACCACGCGCTTGAGCATGCCGTCGAGCACGAAGACCTGCGCCATCTCCTCGTCGCCCTGCCGCACCAGCCGGTCGCCCTTGCGGTACTCGGTGATCTCGAGCAGCGGCTCGAGCCCCTCCCACTGCGCCGCGCTCATCTCGCGCAGGACGAGATTGCGCCGCAGCTTGAGCCGGATGCTGTTGCGCTGCGGGTGGCTGTCGATCGGGTTCACGGCTGAGGGGGCGGCGCAGCTGCGCGCCGGTTTGCACAAAGCGGGTTAGTCGACCGGAAACATTGACCGCAGTCAAGGCTTCGCCGGTGGCGGGATTCCTACCATAGCAGTCCGCCGAATCGGCGCAGGCGCACAGTCAGGAGGCAGCCCATGGGTAACATCGAACCCGACGTCGCGACGACCGGTGACGTGCAGCAGCAGGCATCGGCAACGATCGACGGCTTTCAGCTGGTCATCGATGCACTGAAGCTCAATGGCATCGACACGATCTACGGGCTGCCCGGGATTCCCATCACCGACCTCACCCGCCGCGCGCAGGCCGAGGGCTTGCGCGTGCTGTCGTTCCGCCACGAGCAGAACGCCGGCTACGCCGCGTCGATCGCCGGCTTTCTGACGCAGAAGCCCGGCATCTGTCTGACGGTGTCCGCGCCCGGCTTTCTGAACGGCCTCAACGCGCTCGCCCACGCCACCACCAACTGCTTCCCGATGATCCTTATCAGCGGCTCGAGCGAGCGCGAGATCGTCGACCTCCAGCAGGGCGACTACGAAGAGATGGACCAGCTCGCCATCGCCAAGCCGCTCGCCAAGGCCGCCTTCCGCGTGCTGCACGCCGAGGACATCGGCGTCGGCATCGCGCGCGCCATCCGCGCTGCGGTCTCGGGCCGCCCGGGCGGCGTCTACCTCGACTTGCCGGCGAAGCTGTTCGCGCAGAGCATCGACGCCGCCGCCGGGAAGAACTCGCTGATCCAGGTCGTGGACCCCGCGCCCAGGCAGATTCCGGCGCCGGACGCCGTGCAGCGCGCGCTCGACCTGCTCAAGGCCGCGAAGAAGCCGTTGATCATCCTCGGCAAGGGCGCTGCCTACGCGCAGGCGGATGCGGACATCCGCGCCCTCATCGAGAAGACGGGCATCCCCTACCTGCCGATGTCGATGGCCAAGGGGCTGCTGCCCGACACGCACGCGCAGTGCGCGTCGGCCGCGCGCTCTTTCGTGCTACCGGGCGCCGACGTGGTGATGCTGATCGGCGCGCGCCTGAACTGGCTGCTCTCGCACGGCAAGGGCAAGACCTGGGGCGGCAAGAGCGCCAAGGCCTGGGGCGGCCAGAAGTTCATCCAGGTCGACATCTCGCCGCAGGAGGCGGACAGTAACGTGCGCATCGACGCGCCGCTGGTCGGCGACATCGGCTCCTGCGTGTCGGCGCTGCTCGCCGCGATGGACAAACAGGCGGGCGCCGGCTGGTCGAAGCCGCCGGCGGCGTGGCTGTCCGCGGTCGCCGAGAAGAAGAACGGCAACGTCGCGAAGATGGCCGAGACGCTGGCGAAGGACCCGTCGCCGATGAATTTCCACAGCGCGCTCGCCGTGGTGCGCGACATCGTCAAAGCGAACCCGGACGCGATGTTGGTCAACGAGGGCGCCAACGCGCTCGACTTCACGCGCAGCATCGTCGACATGGTCAAGCCGCGCAAGCGCATCGACGTCGGCACCTGGGGCATCATGGGCGTCGGCATGGGCTACTGTGTCGCCGCCGCGGTGGTGACCAAGCAGCAGGTGATCGCGATCGAGGGCGACAGCGCCTTCGGCTTCTCCGGCATGGAAGTCGAAACGCTGTGTCGCTACAACCTGCCGGTCTGCGTCGTGGTCCTCAACAACAACGGCGTCTACAAGGGCACGGACGTCAATCCGACCGGCGGTCCCGATGTGGCACCCACCGTGTTCGTCAAGGGCGCGCGCTACGATAAGCTGATCGAGGCCTTCGGGGGCGTCGGCGTGCATGCGACGACGCCGGCCGAGTTGCGCACGGCAATGGAAGACGCCTTGCGCTCGCGCCAGCCCACGCTCATCAATGCCGTGATCGACGAAACCGCCGGCACCGAAAGCGGTCGCATCACGAGCCTGAATCCAACGGCGAAAAAGTAGAGCCGCACACGCATTGGAGATCGGAATGGAAGCACTCAAGGGAATCCGCATCCTCGACATGTCGCACGTGCAGGCGGGGCCGACCTGCTCGCAGCTGCTCGCCTGGATGGGCGCCGACGTGATCAAGTTCGAAAACCCGGCGGGTGACGCGACGCGTGGCCAGCTGCGCGACGTGCCGAACGCCGACAGCCTGTATTTCACCATGCTCAACTGCAACAAGCGCTCGATCACGGTCAACATGAAGACCGAAGAGGGCAAGCGCGTGTTCGTCGAACTGCTCGCCAAGTGCGACATCATCATGGAGAACTTCGGCCCCGGGGTGCTCGATCGCTTCGGCTTCACCTGGGAGAAGATCCACGACATCAACCCGAAAATCGTCATGGGCTCGATCAAGGGCTTCGGCTCGAGCGGCCCCTACGCTGACTTCAAGGCCTACGAGAACGTTGCGCAGGCGATGGGCGGCGCGATGAGCACCACCGGCGTGCCCGAGGGGCCGCCGTTCGTCACCGGCGCCCAGATCGGCGACTCGGGCACCGGCCTGCACCTCGCCATTGGCCTGCTCGCGGCGCTGCGCCAGCGCGACCGCACCGGCAAGGGTCAGTATGTCGAGGTCGCGATGATGGACGGGATCATGAACCTGTGCCGCGTCAAGTTCCGCGACCACCAGCGCCTGACGCACGGCAGTCTCGCGGAGTACTCGGTGGGGACGCACAAGGGCATGGGCGCGGTGCCGCGTGCGGGCAACGACTCGGGCGGCGGCCAGCTCGGCAACGCGGTGCGCTGCAAGCCCGGCGGGCCGAACGACTTCCTCTACATCGTGGTGCAGGAGGCGGTGTGGAACGCGCTCGCCAAACGCATCGGACCGGACGTCGGCATGCCGGAACTGGCAACCGATCCCAAGTTCGCCAAGATCGCCGATCGACGCCAGAACCAGAACGACATGTGGGAGATCATTGGCGAATTCGCGCTCAAGCACACGAAGCGCGATTTGATGTCGATCCTCAACCCGCTCGAAGTGCCCTGCGGCCCGATCATGAGCACCGAAGACCTGGCGAATGACGAACATGTGCGCGGGCGCGACATGTGGGTCGAGCTGGATCATCCTGAACGCGGCAAGTGGTTCAACGTCGGCATGCCGATCAAGCTTTCGGACTCGCCGGCGAAAATCGAACGCTCGCCAATGCTTGGCGAGCACACCGACGAAGTGCTGCGGGAAGTCCTCGGCTACGACGACGCGCGCATCGCAGCGCTGAAGCAGGGCGGCGCCTTCTCCATTCCACCGAAAAGGGCCGCGCGATGAAACTCGCGATCATCGGACAACAGGACTTCGGCAAGAACGTCCTCGACGCCTTCCTTGCGCGCGGTGACGAGGTCGCCGGCGTGTTTTGCGCACCGGAAAAGCCCGGCGCGCGGCCGGATGCGTTGAAGGTCGCCGCCGAGGAGAAGAAGGTTCGGGTCTTCCAGTTCGCCTCGCTGAAGAGCGACGAAGCGAAGGTGGCGCTCAAAGGACTGAACGCCGACCTCGGCATCATGGCCTTCGTGCTGCAGTTCGCGCCGCAGGACTTCGTCAATATTCCGCGCCTCGGCACGATCCAGTACCACCCGTCGTTGCTGCCGAAATACCGCGGGCCGTCGTCGATCAACTGGCCGATCATCCGCGGCGAGACGAAGACCGGACTGACGATCTTCCGGCCGACCGACGGCCTCGACGAAGGACCGGTCGTGCTGCAAAAGGAGACCCCCATCGGTCCGGATGACACGCTCGGCACGGTCTATTTCGAGCGCTTGTTTCCGATCGGCGTGGCAGCGATGCTCGAGGCGGCTGATCTCGTCGTCGCCGGCAAGCATCGCGAAGCGGTGCAGGACGAGTCGCAGGCGAGCTACGAAGGCTGGTGCCGCAAGGCCGAGGCACGCCTGCAGTGGGCCAACCCGGTGGATTTCGTCTACAACGTGATTCGTGGCTGCAACCCCGCGCCGGGGGCCTGGACGACCCTCGAGGGCAAGGAATTGCAGATCTTCGACGCACGCAAGATTCCGGTGCGGACCTTCAGCGCAGTGCGCGGCAAGATTGGCGAGGTCGTCGAAGCGAGCGCCGAAAGCTTCCAGGTGAGCGCACAGGGCGGGCGGATCGAGGTGCTGCGCGCAAAGCTTGGCGACGCCAAAAAAGTCGCCGCTGCCGAGCTCCTATCCTCGGGCGCGATCAAGCCGGGCGTGATTCTCGGTAGCTAGGCTCGCGCGGCCCCTTTGGCGGGCGCTAAAACCGCTACCCGGCGCAGCCGCCCCGGCGCGCGCAAGTCATTGACGCATCTTACATTTAACTGTAAGAATGGGCCTTAGCTTCCTGTTTTTCAGAGTGTTATAGGCCAGTCCGATGGTCCCTGGGGGAACAACGCGTGCCGTTCCTAGTACTGACGTAGAATTTTCTCGCGTCGGTCGACGCTAAAGAACGACAAATACGCGAGCGCCTGATCGTGAATTCCGGTTTCTGGAAATCTGACTGGTTCCTCGGTCTCGTGGTCGTTCTGATCATGGTCAGCGTGGCCAAGAGCGATCTGCTGCAAAGTCTTGAGCGTAAGGCCTACGACCTTGGTGTGGCGGCCAGCGCGCGCACGCCCTCCGACCGCGTTGCGGTGATCGCGATCGATGATGCGAGCATCGCGAACATCGGGCGCTGGCCCTGGCCGCGCGACGTCATGGCCAAGATGGTCGATCTCCTCGCCGCCGCCCAGGTGAAGGTGATCGGCAATACGGTGCTCTTCACCGAGCCCCAGGTCGATCCGGGCTACGTCTACATCACCAAGTTGCTCGAGTTGGCGCAGCGCAACGCGGGCGCGCCGGGCAACGCGCCGATGGTCGCGCTTCTGCAGGAGGCCGAACAAGCCCTCAACACCGACCGCAAACTGGCCGAAAGCCAACGCAAGGCCGGCACCGTCGTGCTGCCGATGTTCTTCACCGTCGGCGCGCCGCGCGGGCGTCCCGACCAGGCGCTGCCTGACTACGTCCAGCAATACGCGGTGGCGGCCGGCGGCGACCCCGATGCGTTGCCGATACCGACCAAGTCGGTGCTGGTCCCGGTGGGTGCGATCGGGCGTAGCGCGGCGGGCCTCGGCCACTTGAATGCGTCCCTCGATGTCGACGGCGGTGTGCGCACCGAACCCCTCGCGGTGCAGTACTTCGATCAGTTCTATCCGTCGTTGTCGATGATGATGGCGGCCAAGAGCCTGAATCTCGGACCGGCCGACATCAAGCTGACGCTCGGCGACAGCGTGTCCCTGGGCCGACTGCGAATTTCGACCGATCCGGAACTGCAGATGTACACCTACTTCTACAAGGATCGGGACGGACGCCCCGCGTTCCAGGTCGACTCGTTTTACGACGTGCTGACGGGGAAGATTCCCGCCACGAAATACCGCGACAAGATTGTGCTGATCGGGGCGACCGCCGCCGGGGTCGGCGCGACGTTTGTCACGCCGGTTTCGCCGGCCATGGCGCCCGTCGTGACGCTCGCGCACTCGGTATCGTCAATTCTGCAGGAGCATTTTTTCATCGTGCCGAGCTGGGGCGACAGCGCGAAATTGCTGGTGTTTCTGCTGGTGGCGGCCTATCTCACCGTCCTCCTGCCGCGCCTGAAGGCCTCGCTCGCCGCGACCGTGACCCTGGGGATCCTGGTCATCCTGATCGGCGTGCACTTCGGCCTCATGACGACGCGGGCGACCTGGTTGCAGCTGATGTTGCCGGCGACGCTCCTGCTCGTGGGCCATCTTGCACTGGTCACCAAGCGTTTCGCCATGACCGAGCGCGCCAAGCTCAGGTCGGACGAGAGTTCGGCGGAGTCGAACCGCATGCTCGGCCTCGCCCTCCAGGGCCAGGGCAGGCTAGACGAGGCCTGGGACAAGTTTCGCCAGGTCCCGCTCGCCGAGGCGGTACTCGACAACCTCTACAACCTGGGGCTCGACTTCGAGCGCAAGCGCCAGTTCAACAAGGCCGAATCGGTGTTCAGGCAACTGCATGCCTTCAACCCGAAGTTCCGCGACTTGGCGCAGAAGATCTCGCGCGCCAAGCAGCTCTCGGAGACCGTGATGCTCGGCGGCGCGGGCGCGGCCGGGCGCAGCAACGCCAGCATTCTCGGTGACGGTAGCGCGAGCGTGGAAAAGCCGATGCTGGGCCGCTACCAGGTCGAGAAGGAATTGGGCAAGGGGGCGATGGGGGTGGTCTACCTTGGCCGCGATCCGAAGATCGGGCGCGTGGTCGCGATCAAGACGCTGGCGCTCGCGCAGGAGTTCGAAGCCGACGAGCTGACCGAGGTCAAGGAGCGGTTCTTCCGTGAGGCCGAAACCGCAGGGCGGCTGTCGCATCCGAATATCGTCACCATCTACGACGCGGGCGAGGAGCACGATCTGTGCTACATCGCCATGGAACTGCTCAAGGGCGAAGATCTCGTGCCCTACACCAAGCCGGACAAACTGCTACGCGTCGACAAGGTGCTCTCGCTCGTGGCGCGGGTGGCGGACGCCCTCGGCTACGCCCACAAGCAGGGTGTTGTGCACCGCGACGTCAAGCCTGCGAATGTCATGTACGACCCCGCGTCCGACTCGGTCAAGGTGACCGATTTCGGCATCGCGCGTCTCACCGACAGCTCCAAAACCAAGACCGGCATGGTGCTGGGAACGCCATCGTTCATGTCGCCCGAGCAACTCGCGGGCAAGAAGATCGACGGCCGATCCGACCTGTTTTCACTCGCGGGAACCCTGTACCAGCTGCTGTGCGGGAAACTTCCCTTCGAAGGCGAGTCGATGGCCCAGCTCATGTTCAAGATCGCCAACGAAGCGCCGCCCGATGTGCGCTCGATCAACCCGAAGGTCCCGCCGGGCATCGTCGCCTTTCTCGAGCGGGCGATGGTGAAGGACCCGGATCAGCGCTTCCAAACTGGCGAGGCGTTCGCGCAGGCACTGCGCGCCTCGCTTACGGCCGGCGGCGGCGCTGCGCGCCCGGCACAGCCGGCCCCCAATCCAGCGCCCGCGGCGGCGTCGGGTGGTAGCGACGCCCTTGATATCGAACTTTGACATTTCGGATGGATTTGACGCACGCCCTCGAGATGACCACGTGCACAGACCCGGGCATCGTTCGTCCACACAACGAGGATTCCGTGGCCGCGGATGCGGCGCATGGCCTGGCGGTGCTGGCCGATGGCATGGGCGGCTACAACGCGGGCGAGGTGGCGAGCGGAATGGCGACGACCGTTATCACGACCGAAGTCGCGCAAATCCTCCGCAACGTGAAGCCACACCTCGTCGACGAGAAGTCGAACAAGGTGTTCGCGGAGTTGATCTTGCGCGAGCAGATTCGCAAGGCCAACGCGTCGATCTATCACGCCGCGCAGAGCCAGACAAAGTATGCGGGCATGGGCACCACCCTGGTCGTGTGCCTGTTCTACGACAATCGGGTGATGGTCGGCCACCTGGGCGATTCGCGCCTCTACCGGATGCGCGGCAGGAAGCTGAGCCAGGTGACGCGCGATCATTCGCTGCTACAGGAGCAAATCGACGCCGGCCTCATCACAGCCGAGCAGGCCAAGACTGCGGTGCACAGGAATCTGGTGACGCGGGCGCTCGGCATCGACCCCGGGGTCGAGCCAGAATTGCACGAGTATTCCACCCGCGCCGGCGACATCTACCTGTTGTGCTCGGACGGGCTGTGCGACATGGTCAGCGACGACGACATTGCCCTTACGCTGGAGGCGCTGGGTCGACACCTACATCTTGCCACGCAGCAGCTGGTTCAGATGGCCAACGACAACGGCGGTCGAGACAATGTTTCGGTTATACTCGTGCGCGTCCTAAGGGAATACCCGGCCGCGCGTGGTTTGGTGGGCAGATTGTTCGCGTGGTTAAAATAATCCCCAGGGGTCGGCTATGGCGAAACTGATACTCAGCATGGATGGGCTCGTGCTCAAGGAAATTCCCTTGAGCAAGGAGCGCACGACCATTGGCCGCAAGGCGTCGAACGACATTCAGATCGACAATCTGGCCGTGAGTGGCGAGCACGCCGTGATCGTGACCATCATGAATGACTCGTTCCTCGAGGACCTTGGCAGCACCAACGGAACGATCGTCAACGGCAACCCGGTCAAGAAGCACTTCCTGCAGAACAACGACGTCGTCGAACTGGGCAAGTACAAGCTCAAGTTCCTCGCCGAGCCGGGCGCGCAGCTGACGGCGACGGCCGACTTCGAGAAGACCATGGTGCTGCGTCCCTCGGCGATGAAGGCAGCTGCCGAGCAGGCGCGCGCGATGGCACCGGGCGGGGGCCAGCAGGCAAGCGCCGAGGCGGCCCGCGCCGCGGCTATGCAGCACGCGGTACGTTTCGCAGCCAGCGCGGGTACCGCGGACAAGGATGCCAGGACCGCTGCGCCCCCGGCGGGACCGACAGTGGCACCGGCAGCTGCGCCGGCCCCGGCGCCCGCTGGCGCGACACCGGCGCCGGTAGCGCAGGTCGCGCCGGTAGCGCAGGTCGCGCAGGTCGTGCCGGTCGCACCGCTCGCGCCGCTCGCGCCGGCCGTGGCGCCGAAGCCGGCCCAGCCGCTGGGCGCGATCCAGATCCTCTCTCCGGGTCGAACGCCGGCAAGGCGCTCGAGCTCGTGAAACCCCTCACCACACTCGGCAAGCCGGGCGTGCAGGTCGCGG
>JAQBBQ010000138.1:0-10403 GCA_032125995.1 Betaproteobacteria bacterium
GAGCCGGACGTCGCCGTCAAACACGCTCGATAGTTTCTTCTCGAACGCGCCGTCGGTGAAAAGCCGCGCGACTTCGTATTCGTCCTTGTAGGCGAGCAGCTTGGCGTAGTAGCGGGCGACCGCCTCGGCAAGCCGGGTGCCGCCGACCTTGGCTTCCTCGGTTTCGCGTACGCGCTCGACCAGCGTGCGGTAGCGTGCCGCGTAGGCCGCGTTCTGGTAGTCGGTCAGCAGCTTTACGCGCCGCTCGAGCATGTCGTCCAGACCGTGTGACAGACGCTCGCCGATCGGAATCACGTCGGCGGGCGTGGCGATGCGTTCGACCGCCGCCTGGTCGTGCGCGCAATAGCGGCCCCAGGCGAAGGCGCGCTTGTTGGCCTCGACTGCGACCTCGTTCAGTTCGATCGCGCGATGGAGCGCGACCAGCGAAACCGGCACCAGGCCCTTCTGCCAGGCGAAGCCAAGCATGAACATGTTGGTGGCGATCGCATCGCCCATCAGGCGCGTGGCAAGTTCGGTCGCATTCAGGAAGGTTGCGTTGCCTTCGCCGACGGCCTGGCCGATCCCCGCGCGCATGCGCGCCTCCGGCCATTCCCAGTCCGGGCGCTGCGTAAAGTCGGCGGTCGGCGTTTCGGCGAAATTGACCACTGCACGTGTGCGACCCGCATCCATCTTCGCCAGCCCGTCGACACTCGCGGTGGTGACGATGTCGCAGCCAACCACGGCATCCGCGCCGCCGATCGCGATGCGTGCGGCGTGCAGTTGTTCGGGCCGCGCGGCAATGCGTACGAACGACATGACGGCGCCGTTTTTCTGCGCCAGGCCTGCCATGTCGAGCACCGTGACGCCCTTGCCTTCGAGGTGCGCCGCGACGCCGAGCAACTGGCCGATCGTGACCACGCCAGTGCCGCCAATCCCGGTCACCAGGATCGAGAACGGGTGTTCGGTCGAAGGCAGCTGCGGCTCGGGCAGCGCAGGAATCTCGGCGCCGCGTTGCGCCCCGGTGCCCTTTTTGAGCTTGCCACCTTCGACGGTGACGAAGCTCGGGCAAAAGCCCTTCACGCAGGAGAAGTCCTTGTTGCAGGCCGACTGGTTGATGCGTCGCTTGCGCCCGAACTCGGTCTCAAGCGGCTCGACGGCGACGCAGTTCGATTTCTCGCCGCAGTCGCCGCAGCCCTCGCACACCATTTCGTTGATGAAGGCGCGCTTGTCTGGATCGGGAAACGTCCCTCGCTTGCGCCGGCGGCGCTTCTCGGCCGCGCAGGTCTGGTCGTAGATCAGCACCGAAACGCCCGGGCGCTCGCGCAGCTCGCGCTGAATGCGATCGAGCTCGTCGCGATGGTGCACCGGCGCGCCGGCGAGGCTGCGGCCGGGATACTTCTCCGGCTGGTCGGTGACCACGACGATCTTTTCGACCCCTTCGGCGGCGACCTGGCGCGCAATCATTTCCGGCGAGAGCGGCCCGTCGTGGTGCTGGCCGCCGGTCATCGCGACCGCGTCGTTGAAGAGGATCTTGTAGGTGATCGGCGCCTTCGCGGCGATCGCGGCGCGGATCGCGAGGATGCCCGAGTGGTAGTAGGTGCCGTCACCAAGGTTGGCGAAGACGTGCTTTTCGTTCGTGAACGGAAACTGGCCGCACCAGGCCACGCCCTCGCCGCCCATGTGCGAGAAGGTGGCGGTACGCCGATCGGGCATCCACTGCGCCATGTAATGGCAGCCGATACCAGCGAGCGCACGGCTGCCCTCTGGCACGTGCGTCGAGGTGTTGTGCGGGCAGCCCGCGCAGAAGTAGGGAATCCGCTGGATCGGTATGACCGTGCTGCCGGCCTTTTGCACCGCGTCTTTCGCGTCGAGAAAAGCCAGCCGCGCCTTGATCGTGTCTGAGCTGTGAAAGTGCCCGATGCGCGCGGCGATGACACGCGCGACCATCGCCGGCGTGAGCTCGCCCGTGGTCGGCAGGAGCATCCTCGCCTGCGGCACATCCCACTCGCCGTGGGTGTCGAACTTGCCGACGATCTTCGGGCGGATCGTGTCGGGCAGGTTGTAAAGCTGCTCCTTCAACTGGTACTCGACGAGCTGGCGCTTTTCCTCGATCACCAGCACTTCTTCCAGGCCCTTGCAGAACTCGGCGATCGCGTTCGGCTCGAGCGGCCAGGGCATGCCGACCTTGAACAGCTTCAGCCCCATCGCCGCAGCCGTATGGCCGTCGATGCCGAGGTCGTCGAGCGCCTGGCGCACGTCGTTGTAGGCCTTGCCCGTGGTGACGATGCCGAGACGCGCGTTAGGCGAATCCCAGATCGTACGGTTGAGGCTGTTTGCGCGCGCGTAGGCGAGTGCGGCGAAGATCTTTTGGTGATACAGGCGCTGCTCCTGCTCGAGGAAGCCGAGATACTCGGGCCAACGCCCGTTCAGTCCGCCCTCGGGCATGTGAAAGTCTTCGGGCAGGACGACGCGAACATGCTCGGGATCGACGTAGACCGAGGCCGCGCTTTCGACGACGTCGGTCACGCACTTGAAACCAACCCAGCAGCCCGAGTAGCGGCTCATGGCGAAGCCGTGCAGACCGAAGTCGAGGATTTCCTGCACGTTCGACGGCGAGAGCACTGGCATGCCCACGGCTTTGAAGATGAAGTCCGATTGCGCCGCCTGGGTCGAGGACTTTGCGCCGTGGTCGTCGCCGGCGAGTGCGATCACGCCGCCGTGCTTCGACGATCCGGAGCCGTTTGCATGGCGAAACACGTCGCCCGAGCGATCGACCCCCGGCCCCTTGCCGTACCAGATGCCGAAGACGCCGTCGTACTTCGCGCCCGGGAAGAAGCCGAGTTGTTGCGTGCCCCAGAGCGCGGTTGCCGCGAGATCTTCGTTCAGCCCGGGCTGGAAGCGGATGTGGTGCGCCTCGAGGTGCTTCTTGGTGCGGCCGAGGGCCAGGTCGTAGCCGCCGAGCGGCGAGCCGCGGTAGCCGGAGATGTACCCCGCGGTGTTCAAGCCCGCGGCGAGATCGCGCCGGCGCTGCATGATCGGCAGCCGCACCAGCGCTTGCGTGCCGGTGAGAAACACCCGGCCGCGTTCCAGATCGTATTTATCGTCGAGCGTCGCTCGAGCGAGGACGGCGAGGTCTACGGGTGCGTTCATGATCGAAAGGCTAGCATGGGGTCAGGCATGGGATCGGGCATGGGGTCAGGCATGGGATCAGGCATGGGGTCAGGCATGGGGTCAGACATGGGGTCAGACCCCTGTGGGTAACTCATAGTTCTCGAGTTATCCACAGGGGTCTGACCCCTTTTTGGTTTAGGGTCTGACCCCTTTTTGGTTTACGGTCTGACCCCTTTTTACTTTAGGGTCTAACGCCTTTCTATCCCATTCTTTTTACTGAGTACCTGCCCGGCCCTTGATGCGCGGCTTCAGCGGGCGCCGCTTGGACGCGGCGGACGCCGCCTCCGCGCCTGCGCGAGCGACGGGCGGAAGGTCCCAGTACGGCTCGGGTCCGAAAGACTCGACCAGAAAGTCGATGAAGGCGCGCGTCTTTGCCGCGAGGTTGCGCCGGTGCGGGTACACCGCGTAGATCGCGACGTCGGTGTCGAAGGTGTAATCGGGACACAGTGCAACAAGCGAGCCATCCTCGAGGTGATCGCTCACGTCCCAGGTCGACTTCAGCGCGATGCCGAGCCCGGCGATCGCCCATTCGCGCAGCACCTCCCAGTTGTCGCAGGCGTAGCGTCCCGATACCCGCACTTCGCCCGGGCGGCCCTTGGGGTCCTTGTACTCCCAGGTCGTCGAGAAGTCGTGCTCCCAGTTCGCCACCAGGCAGTTGTGCTCGGCAAGCGCCTCGGGCGTGCGCGGCGTGCCGTGGCGCTCAAGGTAGGCGGGGCTCGCACAGATCACGCGACGGTTGGGTGCGAGCTTACGCGCCGCGAGCGTTGAATCCTTGAGCTCGGCGATACGCACTGCGAGGTCGTAGCCTTCCTCGACGAGGTTGACTGCGCGGTCCGATAGATCGAGCGCCAGCCGCACCTTGGGATGGCGTTCGGCGAAGCGCGGCATCAGGGGCGCGATGTGCCGGTGGCCGAACGAGGCCGGCAGCGCCACTTTCAGCGTGCCCTGCACCACGCCCGCCCCGGCCGAGGCTGCGGCATTGGCCTCGTCGATCTCGCCGAGGATGCGGACGCAGGCTTCGTGGTAGGTGGCACCGTCGTCGGTCAGATGCAGGCGCCGGGTCGTGCGGTGAATCAGGCGCACACCGAGCCGCGCCTCGAGCGAGGCGAGTGTTCGGCTCACCATCGCGGGCGACAGTCCAAGGTCGCGGGCGGCACCCGAGAGGCTGCCTGCCCCGGCAATCCGGACGAAGGTGGCCATCTCTTGGAGGGAATCCGACATATTGTTGCATTTTATGCAAAAGTGATTTAAATTATTCTCGTATTTTAAATCGTAGCGCAAAGCCATATCTTCGTTGCATCGCAACATTATTAGTTCGGAGAAGGTTTTGAGCACAGACAGGCTTACAGGCAGCGCCCCATTGGCACCGGCCCGGTTATTCGGCGAGGTACTCGAAATCGACACGCTCGAGCTGACGCGTCGCGGACGCGAAGAGCAGGCGCGCGTGATTGGCGAACTTTTTACAGCCGGCCTCGGGCGCCTTGCGCGCTTATTCCGGCAGGTTGGCGGGATTTCGAAACCCTTGCCAAAACCCGCATGCACGCCAGCTTGAAAGGGAACTAACTACTTACTTCTCGGTCTAGTTCGCGAACACGAACGCGCCCGTCGCGGTCTCCTCCTCCCTCCTCCTCCGCGGCGGGGTTACGTCCCGCTCCGCACTTCGGTGCGGAGCGGGACCGCGCCTGATCTCAGGGATTCAAGGAAACAACGGCCTTCGCCTCAAGTCTCGTCCAGCCAATTGGACAGGGCGTAGGCGACTTCGTAGGGGTGCTCAGCGGGCGGGGTTTTCAAGTGCGGCGATCGTGCGCCACATCTCGCGATCGCGCCGTGCGGTCCAGATGCGCGGGTGTTTGATGCCGCGGGCCTCGTCGTAAGCTCGCGAAACGTCGAACGGCATGCAGTGCTCATAGATCGGATAGACGCCGTAGCGCGGATCCATGCGCCGGCGCGCCATCGCGTACACCTTGTCGAGAGATCTTCGTTCCTTCACGCCGCGCCGCGCGACGGCATACAGGCCGCGGACGAAATCCTGCGTGAAGCGAATCGCTTTCGCGCTCTGCGCAGCACTGACCAACGCCGGGCCGCGCCCCGGGACGAGCGCGCGTGGTTTTAGGGCGCTTAGCCTGGCGAGCGTGTTCGGCCATTCCTCCAGGTGCGCGTCGCCGGTGTAGATGCCGGCCTTGTACTCGACCAGATCGCCCGCGAAGAGCACGCGCTGCGACGGTACCCAGACGATTGTGTCGCCGCCAGTATGGCCCGGGCCGGGATGGATGATCTTCACCTCGAGCCGCCCCATCCTGAGCGTCATCTCGCCGCGGAAGGTGAGCGTGGGCCAGGTGAGCCCGGGAATCGATTCCTTGCCGCGAAACAGGCGCGGAAAGCGCCCGATCTCGCTTGCCATGTCCTGCTTGCCGCGCTCGCGGATCAGGCCAAGGGTCGCCTCGCTGGCGATGATCTCGCGCGCGCGGTAGGCCGACGCCCCCAGCACGCGCACTGCGTGGTAGTGCGAGAGCACGACGTATTTGATCGGCTTCGAGGTGACGCGGCGGATGCGCCGGATCACCTCGCGCGCCATCACGGGCGTGGCTTGTGCATCGACCACCATCACCCCGTCGTCGCCTATGATCACGCCCGTGTTCGGGTCGCCCTCGGCGGTGAACGCATAGCAATTCGCCGAGAGCTTGCGAAAGCTGATCTTCTTGGCCTTGAGATCGGCCTGAGAGGCGAATGCCGCCATCGTGTCTCCTGACAGAGTGACCCATCGTGCGACCCGCTGCGGGCGCGCGTGGCGGGTCCGCATCATATGCGTGGTGTTCGCGCCGCGCCAGCGGGCGCGGTGAATGCGCGATAATCGAGCCCGACTCCGAAGAGATCATCATGGGACGACCGGAAAAAATCCGTATCGGCGAGCTGCTCGTCGGACAGCGCGTCATCTCGCAAGACCAGTTGCGCGCCGGGCTCGACGAGCAAAAAAAGAGCGGACGCAAGCTCGGCCGCGTGCTGATCGAGCAGGGATTCGCGACCGACGAGCAAATCTGTGAGGCGGTCGCGCGCCAGCTCGACATCCCCTATGTGAACCTGACGTTCTACAACTCGACGCCGGCGGTGGTGCGCCGCCTGCCCGAGACACAGGCGCGGCGCTTCCGCGCCATCGTGCTGGAGGACCACGGTTCGTCGTACCTCGTCGGCATGGCCGACCCCACGGACCTGTCCGCCTTCGACGAGATCTCGCGCCTGCTCAAGCGCGAAGTCCAGACCGCCGTCGTCAGCGAGATCCTGCTGCTGCAGACGATCGACCAGGTCTACCGGCGTACCGAGGAGATCAGCGGATTTGCGAAGGAGCTCCAGCGCGATCTCGGCGAGGGGTACATCGACTTCGGGCAGCTCGGGGCCGCGCTCGGCGCGGAAGACGCGCCGGTCGTGAAGCTCCTGCAGTCGGTGTTCGAGGACGCGGTGCAGGTCAATGCCTCCGACGTGCACGTCGAGCCGCAGGAGGGCAACGTTCAGATCCGCTTTCGCATCGACGGGGCGCTCATGCCGCAGACCGAGGCCGACACCCGCATCGGCCCGGCGCTGGTGCAGCGGCTGAAGCTGATGGCGGGGCTCGATATCTCGGAAAAGCGCCTGCCGCAGGACGGGCGCCTGAACATCGGGGTGCGTGGCCAACCGATCGACGTGCGGATGTCGACGATGCCCACCCAGCACGGCGAATCGGTCGTCCTGCGGCTGCTGAATCCCAAAGCGACCCTGCAGCGCCTCGACGCGCTGGGCATGCCGGAGGGTATGTGCGACCGGTTTCGCGAGATCATCCACCGCTCGGCGGGCATGGTGCTCGTCACCGGCCCGACCGGGAGCGGCAAGACCACCACGCTCTACGCCGCGCTCGCCGAATTGAACACCCCCGATCGCAAGATCCTCACGGTCGAGGACCCGGTCGAATACCGGCTCGGCGGCATCAACCAGGTCCAGGTCAACGACAAGATCGACCTGAGCTTCGCGCGCGTGCTGCGTTCGACCCTGCGCCAGGATCCGGACGTCATTCTGGTCGGTGAGATCCGCGACGAGGAAACGGCGCAGATTGCCCTGCGTGCGGCGCTCACCGGGCACTTGGTGCTCTCGACCCTGCACACCAGGGACGCGGCAAGCACCCCGCTGCGGATGATCGACATGGGGGTGCCAAGCTACATGGTGGCGACTTCGGTGCACGCGGTCATCGCCCAGCGGCTGTTGCGCCTGGTCTGCGAAAGCTGCGCGCAGGACGCGGCGCCCGAGCCGCATGAAGCGCGCTGGTTGCAGGCGGTGCTCGCCGATGGCGCCGGCGAGCGGCGCTTCCGGCGCGGACGCGGCTGTACGCACTGCAACGGCACCGGCTACGCCGGACGCACCGGCGTCTACGAAATGCTCGAGATGACGGCGGATCTCGTGCGCGCCGCCAACCAGGCCGATCCGAACGCGTTTATCGACGTGGCGCGCTCGCAGCTCGGGGGTCGAACCCTCACCGACCACGCCATCGCGCTTGCGTCGGCGGGCCGCACGACCGTCTCCGAGGTCATCAAGGTGGCCACCCAGATGGAGGACTGATGGCGCTCTACGCCTATCGCGGTCGGGGTACGCGCGGCGAGCTCGTCACCGGAACGCTGGAAGGCGCAGACCAGGGCGCCGTCGCCACCCAGCTCATGAACACCGGGGTGACGCCGGTCGACATTCGGCCCACCGCGGCCACGGTAGGTCAGCTCGAGCTGCCGGGCTGGCTCGCGAGCCTTACCGCGCCGAAGGTGACGCTCGTCGACGTGATGCTGTTTTCACGCCAGATGTACACCTTGCTGAAGGCCGGCGTGCCGATCCTGCAGGCGCTTTCCGGGCTCGAGCAGTCGACGCTCAATCGCACTCTGAAGCAGGTCATCAGCGACCTGCGCGCCGATCTCGAGGGGGGGCGCGAGCTGTCGACGGCGCTGCGGCGCCATCCGAAGGTGTTTTCGCCGTTCTACGTCAGCCTGGTGCGCGTGGGCGAGACCACGGGCGGTCTCGACCAAACCTTCATCCAGCTTTCCAACTACCTCGAGTTCGAGCGCGAGGTGCGCGAACGGATCAAGACGGCGCTGCGCTATCCGATGATCGTGATCGGCGTGATCGTGATCGCGATCGGGATCGTCAATTTCGCGGTGATCCCCGTGTTTGCCAAGCTCTTCGCGGCGCAAAAGGTGCCGCTGCCGATCCTCACTCGGCTGTTGATCGGGACTTCGAATATTTTTCTTGCCTACTGGCCGTACATGCTCGGTGCGCTGATCGGCGCGGTGGTCGCGTTCAAGCTCTGGATTGGGACCGAGGCGGGCCGCTTGGAGTGGGACCGCATGAAGCTGCGCTTTCCTATTTCCGGGAAGATCCTACTCAAGGCGACGCTCACGCGTTTTGCGCGCGCCTTCGCACTCGCTACGCGCGCGGGCGTGCCGATGGTCCAGGCCCTGACCGTTGTCGCCAATACGGTCGACAACACCCATCTCGCGCGGCGCATCGAGCAGATGCGCGAGGGCGTCGAGCGCGGCGAGACCATCCTGCGCACCGCGGTGACCACCGGCGTTTTCACGCCGGTCGTGCTGCAGATGATCGCGGTGGGCGAGCAGACCGGCGAACTCGATGCGCTGATGACTGAGGTCGCCGACATGTACGAGCGCGAGGTCGACTACGACCTCCGCAACCTGAGCGCGAGCATCGAGCCGATCATCACCATCGCGCTCGGCATCCTCGTGCTGATCCTCGCGCTCGGCGTATTTCTGCCGATCTGGCAGATCGGCAAAGTGATGCTCGGCCGGTGAGCGCGGCCGCGACGCAGTGTGGACGTACGGCCGCCGGCGGCTGACGCGCCTCGAAGCGGTGCTGTTTGCCGCGGTCGTGGGCGTGTTTATCGCGGTGCTGCTCGACCGCTTGTACGACTATTTCGAGCTTGCCGAGCGCACGACGGTCGAGGTGACGCTTGCCAACCTGCAATCGAGTCTGAATGTGCGCCTCGCGCAAGACCTGATGACCGGCCGGGCGCGTGATCTTGGACAGTGGCGGCGCAAGAACCCCTTCACGCTCACGCGCACAACCCCGAACAACTACCTGGGCGAGTTCGCCCGGCCGCGGCTGGACCAGGTCGACCCGCCGGCGTGGCTGTTCGACCGTGGTGCCGCCGAACTGGTCTACGTTCCGCGACGCGCGAGGTTGCTCAGAACGGCCGACGGGTCCGGGGTGTTGCGTTTCCGTTTGGTGCCGGTACAGGCTCAGGGGGCGATTGGAGTGCGGATTGCTGCAGTGCAAACATACGAATGGCGGATCGAGTAGCGAATAGCTCACGCCATTTATCACAATTGAAGTGAAAGACATTGCTTTTCTTGACAATTCCTCCTCTGCCTATGTAGGCTGCGCCAGGCTACACTTGGTTCATCGAAACAGTCGAATAATAATAAATGTCTCGCGCCGGAGGCTTGGTCCTAGGTGGGATCGAAAAACGGGAGAACTAAATGAAGCGAGCAATTCAGAAAGGTTTCACGCTGATCGAGCTGGTGGTGGTCATCATCATCCTCGGAATTCTCGCCGCGGTAGCGGTGCCCCAGTTCATCGACATCGCGGCGGATGCGCGAGCCGCGGTCGCAAAGGGTGCCTGCGGTGCGCTGCAATCTTCAGCCGTGTTGCTGTATGCATCGAAGAAAACCTTCAGCAACATCGGGGCAATCATAGCCAATACCTCGATCACGTCGGACCTCTCGTTTGCCGGGTCCTGTGCGGCACCGACAGCAACCTATACCGACGCCAGCGGCCCCACGGTCGCAGCGTGCGGAACCATTCCTACCGGACTGTGCCAGTGATGGATCGCCTGTCGACGCCTCGGCGCGCGTGATGCGCTGACGTTGACAGCGAAGAGCATGATCGGCAAGAGGGGCCTTTGGGCCCCTCTTTTTTTTCTCGGGCTCGCGCTCACGGCAGCCGGTTCGGTTCACGCGTCGCCCGGGCTGTGGCTCGCGAGCCTTGCGCTCGTGGGCAGCGCGGGATTGTTGCTCCCATCTGGGCGCAGGCAAGGCTTGAGCTTCGCAGGCCTCGCGCCGTTCGCATTCGCCTTGTGGATCATCGCCACGACCTTTATCGGGACCGGCCCGTACAGCGCGGCAGGCCCGTATCACGCGAGCCTGCTCGTTGCCGGCTGCTGGCTCGGTGAGCGCATCGATGCGCGGGCGCTGCGCGCCGCGGTGCTCGCGCTGGGCCTGTTCGCTGCCTGC
>JAQBBQ010000139.1:0-42832 GCA_032125995.1 Betaproteobacteria bacterium
GCGTACCAGCTTGCGCAGCGCCAAGGCATCGAGGTGGTGGGGCTCACGTCGGCGGCCAATGTCGATTTCTGCAACAGCTTGGGGCTGTACCACCGTGTACTGCGCTACGACCAGCTCAACCAGGTCGTCGCCGAAGCACCCTGCGTGTTTGTAGACTTCGCCGGCAACGTCGCGCTGCGGAAGGCTATTCACACGCGATTTTCGGATCTGAAATACAGCTGCTCGATTGGCGGCACACATGTCGACCGGCTCGGCGGCGCACGCGACCTTCCCGGCCCGCCGGCCACGCTGTTCTTCGCGCCGGCGCAGGCGAAGAAGCGCACCGCCGACCTGGGCGGGGCAGAGTTCGGCAAGCGGTTGGTACACGCATGGCAAGTCTTCGCCAAGCAGGTAGTTTCAACCACACCACCGTGGATCACTGTGCAGCACCACTACGGGCCGCAGGCCGTGCAGGCCGCCTATGCGCAGGTGCTGGCCGGCCACGGCGACCCACGCGTCGGCCACATCCTGTCATTGGCCAAGACCTAGGTGGCGCGCGCGCGATAACCAGCGACGAAGCGCGGCGACTTTAGCGGGGCGGTTTAATACCGCGATCTGCAAGGTTCCGACGTTGCTGAATGACTGCGATGGGTCGGTAACGTCCGGTCCCGATTGATGGTTACCGGCCGAGAGTGGTCACTGAAATAATATGGCGCTTGCCATTGTGCTCCGGCAGGAAGCGCCTCGCCAAGACGGTTGATCAGCGTCGCAAGGTACTTGTGCTGCTCGTCCAACAGCGGCACGCCGAGGGTACGGCTTTCGTTCCACTCGAAAAAAATGGCAGCCTGAGTGGCCCCACGATGTCCGGGTCGCGCTAGCTGGCCACCTTGAAGCACTTGCCGCCGGCACGCTTGGCAGCGTACATGGCGCCGTCGGCGTCCGCCACAAGGGTATCTATATCCTTGCCGTTGGCCGGATAGAGCGCGATACCGATACTGATGCCGACCTGGCAGGACTGCTCGGCAACGACCACCGGCGCGTTGAACGCAAGCACCATGCGCTTGGCTACGATCGCCGCATCCTCGGCGCTTGTGGTCCGAGCCAGGATGGCGGAAAACTCGTCGCCGCCGATGCGCGCCACGGTATCGCCCTCGCGCGAGGCGGCGCGCAGGCGCTTGGCCGCAACCTGGAGCAGCGCGTCACCCGTCTCGTGGCCAAACCGGTCGTTCACGTGCTTGAATCCGTCCAGATCGGCGACCAGGATGGCGAACGCGCCGCTGTGTCGGCGCGCATCGACCAGCGTCTGGCGCAGGCGGTCGAAGAACAGCGCCCGGTTGGGCAGCTCAGTGAGCGCGTCGCGGAACGCGAGGTAGGAACGCTTGGTCAGGGCGCGGCGCTGCTCCGTGACGTCGCTGACCGTGATCACCGCGCCGGCGCCCCCCGGCAGGTCGAACGCAGAGCTGGCGAGCTCGCCGTCGAACAGGCTGCCGTCGGCGCGCACCCCACGAAAGGCGGTGGGCGGCGCTTCGGCACCGGGCGTCTCGTCGAGTACCCCGGCGAGCATTTCACGATCTTCGGCCGCCACCAGGTCGAGAAAGCGCCTTCCGGTCGCGGCGTTGGGCTCAAGCCCGAACATGGCGAGCAGCGCGGGGCTTGCCCAGATTACCAGCGCGTGGCGCAGTACCGCCACCGCCAGTTCGCGGCGCTTAACGAGTCCGGCGAGAGCCGCCTGGGGGAGCGAAGGTTGCATAGGTAAAACGTAATCTAATCGACTCCGCAACCAGCGTGTTGCAAAAGTGGTGTCGCAAAAACTGCGCTTGTGGACCGCGTGGACCTACAGGCCTGCGAACATTGCGCTTTCCGTCCGATGCGGCGGAAGGTTCTTACCGAAATTTACGATTCACGCTGCCCCTGAATTCCAGTTGCGGCAATGGCCTCGATGGTGCTTCTCAGGCAGCGCGTCAGGTTTGGAGCGCAATTTCCGCGCGATGAGTGCCAGCGCGCATGAGATAAATGGCGACGGCGCGTGCGTTCCGGGCGCCCAAGGGGCGCGGGGGCGTGCGCCGGCACGTGCATGGGGCACAGGCCACGCGTGACCGGCGCCGCACAAGACTGCCATCTGTCGGCCCCAAGCGCGCGCTCCAGGAAATGCCGCCGCGCAAGCACCAGCGCATTATCAATTTGTCCTCGGTCGCCAGGCTGAACGACAGCTGCGGCGGCGCGTTTTCTTGCCGCCGACGCCGCGAACAACATCAACGGGCACAGGTTCGTCGTGGACGGCGGTTGGCGGGCGAAGTAGTCGCGGCGGTTTCGCGCGCGGCGGCTGGACACTGCACATCCGCCCCTGTAGTCTGTTCGATCATCACCTACCGCACGAAGAATTAGGAAATGTTCAAGGCGCAGGTCACGGTGCTGCCGAAAAAAACGAGCGACACCGTGATGGTAGTCGACGATCAGTCGACCAGCCGCGCCATTCTCGAGCAGGTCGTGCGCAGCCTGGACGAGCGCGTACAGGTGAGCGCCTTCGCGCGCCCGGTCGATGCGCTGATGTGGGCGACACGGCACGTCACAGACCTTGTGCTGGTCGATTACCTGATGCCGGACATGAACGGCATCGAGTTCGTCAAGCGCCTGCGTGGGCTACTGGGCTACGAGAACGTGCCGATCCTGATGGTGACGGTGCACGATGCGCGCGACGTGCGCTACGCGGCGCTCGACGCCGGAATTACCGACGTGCTGTCGAAGCCGGTCGACGTGCGAGAGTGCATGGCACGCTGCCGCAACCTGCTTACGCTGCGCCGCCAACAATTCGCGCTCGAGGATCGGCAGCGCCTGCTCGAGGAGGTGGTGCGGCAATCCGTGCGCGAGGCGCACGCCCGTGAGCTCGAGAAAGAAACCCTGATGCAGCTCGCACGCGGCGCCAACACCCGCAACGAGTCGGGACCTGGTTACGTGTTCTCGCGCATGCCGCGCTACGTGCGTGCGTTCATCTCCTCCAGACCCATCGGCCAGTTCCGCCCGCGGCGCAAGATCGCCGGGCGCACGGCTGGCTGAGCGTTCGCGACCCACCTCGGGCAGCCGGCAGCGTCCCGCGTCGCTCAGGCCTCGGCTGGCCATGATGCGATCGACGGCGATGCCGTGAAAGCATGTTCTTCGACGGATTCGTGCTCGAGAAAGTGCGCGTTCGCGATAGCGAGCTGCGCCTCAACCAACGTCCCAGGAAGACCTTGGGCTTTGAAACACCTGCCGATAGACTAAGGGCGGCCTTGCGTTGACCGGGCGAACCCGTCCCCGGTAGGTGCTACTGCTTTAGCCCTTATCCGTAAGGGCTTCTTGCGTTTACAGGCCGTTCCGTTAGGCCTCTATTCACCCCTTCTTTCACCGGCGCTCAAAAGAAAGCAGACCGAACCATAGCGATGATGGCTATACAGGGACTAGATCGAGGACTAAGCGCTTTCATTAAACATAGAATTCACATCATAAACAATACGTAACTATCTGTTTTTATGATGGTGCCCGGGGCGGGACTCGAACCCGCACGACCTTTCGGTCAGGGGATTTTAAGTCCCCTGCGGCTACCGATTACGCCACCCGGGCGGTCTGCGAAAAAACGATTGGAGGCTGGGGTCGGAATCGAACCGGCGTCCACGGCTTTGCAGGCCGCTGCATGACCACTCTGCCACCCAGCCGGGGTGCGGCGCTCAAGCTAAGCGAGCACCGGAAACGAAAAAGGGAAAGCCGCTGGCACTTCGGCCAGGGCACGGACGATGCCGGAGCCTACGCGCCACGGGCTTCCCCTTGTAATCTGGAGCGGGAAACGAGTCTCGAACTCGCGACCTCAACCTTGGCAAGGTTGCGCTCTACCAACTGAGCTATTCCCGCGCGCTGCGGTCGGATTATAAGCCGTACCCCGACGCGGCCTCAACCGGGCGTGGATGCGTCGGGCATCGCCCGGCGCAGGTAGTACAGCATCGAGATGACCGTCAGGATGGCCGAGATATTGATCAGCAGCGTACCCAGCCACTGGCAATCGAGCACGCCAAACAGCGGCTCGTGGAACAGCAGCAGCGGTATCGCGATCATCTGCAGCGTGGTCTTCACCTTGCCGACGAATGCGACGGCGACGCTGCGCGCCCGTCCGACCCGCGCCATCCATTCGCGCAACGCCGAGATCGCAAGTTCGCGTCCAATAATGATGAGGGCGATGACCGCATCCACTCTGCCGAGTTGCAGCAGTATGATCAACGCACCGACCACGATCAGCTTGTCGGCGACCGGGTCGAGAAACGCGCCGAACGCAGACATCTGATCGAGCGCGCGAGCCAGGTAACCGTCGAGCCAGTCGGTGACCGCAGCAAACACGAAGATGGCGGTCGCCGTCATATTCTTCGCCTCGGGCGACAGCCAGGAATCCGGCAGATAGAACACGCCGACGATCAGCGGAATCAATACGATTCGCAGCCAGGTGACCAGATTGGGCCAATTCAGCGGCATACCGGAATCCTATGCCTAACCCGTCGCCTGCCCGTGCAAATGTCGGTGGATGCGTTCGGCGATGGCTCGGCTAATACCTTCGATTTGTGCGATTTCATCGACGGCCGCAGATTGCACGCCGCGCAGTCCGCCAAAGTGCGTCAGCAGCCGCTGGCGTCGTTTGTCGCCGATACCCGGAATCTCGGCGAGCGATGACACGGTGCGGGCGCGACCCCGGCGCGCGCGATGGCCGACGATCGCGAAGCGGTGCGCCTCATCGCGAATGCTCTGGATCAAATGCAGACCCGGGTCATGCGCCGGAAGCGTCATGCATCGCGCCTCGGCCTCCACAATCAGCTGTTCGAGCCCCGGCTTTCGCGCCGGTCCTTTGGCGACGCCGATCACGCTGATGTCGCTCATGCCGATTTCAGCGAGCGATGCGCGCGCCGCACTCACCTGCCCCTTTCCCCCGTCGATCAGGATCAAGTCAGGAATTTTCCCGCCGTCGACCGCCAGCCGCTTGTAACGCCGACGCAGCGCCTGCCGCATCGCCGCGTAGTCGTCTCCGGGGGTCACGTCACGAATATTGAAGCGGCGGTACTCACCGTTTTGCATCGCATGCCGATCGTAGACCACGCACGAAGCGACGGTGGCCTCGCCCATCGTGTGGCTGATGTCGAAACATTCGATGCGCTCGACCGATTCCGGCAAATCCAGCGCCTGGCGCAGTGCGGCAAGCCGACCTTCCTGTGTCGCGCGTTCGTGGGCGCGACGCGTCAGCGCGAGTTGCGCGTTCTTGCGCACCATCTCGAGCCACATCCGGCGTTCGCCCTGCTGAGGTGCAAGGACCTGGCTGCCCTGCGGCGCCCGCGCCGCGAGCGCTTCGCCCAGCGCTTCACGGTCAACTTCATCGCTGGTCAGGATCAGGCGCGGAACCGGATGGTCGAGATAGTGCTGTTCGAGAAACGCGGTAATGATCTCTCCCGGCATGGCACCCTCGGCGTTGGCCGGAAAGAAGCTGCGATCGCCGATATGGCGACCGCCGCGGATCATGACGAGATTGACGCAGGCAATGCGGTCCTCGACCACGGTCGCGACGACATCGGCATCCACGCCGCGCTCGCTCTCGACGTACTGGCGCGCCTGGACGCTTGACAACGCGCGGACCTGATCGCGGACCGCGGCCGCCTCCTCGTAGCGCCGCGCTGCCGCCGCAGCGGACATTCGATCGCTCAACGAGCGAATGACATCGTCTTCACGTCCTTGCAGAAACAACTCGGCATGGCGCACGTCCTGCCGATACGCTTCGGCACCGATCTGACCCGTGCAGGGCGCCGTGCAGCGTCGAATCTGATACAGCAAGCACGGGCGCGCGCGATTCTCGAACACCGAATCCTCGCAGGTCCGCAGCCGGAATACGCGCTGCAATGTGTGAATCGCCTCGCGCACCGCATAGGCGTGCGGGAACGGACCAAAGTAACGGCTCTCGCGTTCGCGTGCCCCTCGGTGAAAACCGATCCGCGGAACCACATGACCGCTAATCACCAGGTAGGGGTAGGACTTGTCATCGCGGAACAGAATGTTGTAGCGCGGCGCGAGGCTTTTGATCAGATTGTTCTCGAGCAGCAGCGCCTCGTCCTCGGAGCGGGTCGCCGTCACCTCAATCGAGGCAATCTGCGAAATCATCTTCTGCACGCGCGGGCTGTGCGCCGAGCGCCGGGTGAAGTAGCTGATGACGCGCTTGCGCAGGTCGCGCGCCTTGCCGACATAGAGCACCTCCCCGCCCGCACCGAGCATCCGATACACCCCGGGCAAGTGCGGCAGTCCGCGCGCGAAGGCTTTGGGCTCGAAAGTTGCGTTCATGGCACGGGCGAGAGCCTGCATTCTAGCGTTAGGTTCATGATTTCGTATAGAATTCCTGCCCTTTCCGAAGTTCGAGCACCACCATGGCAAAAGTTCTCGCGACCGAAATTCGCGTTGGCAATCTGATCGAATGGGACAAACGCGTATGGCGCGTCCTCAAGTGCTATCACGTCCATGTCGGCGGGCGCGGGGGCGCGTTCATGCAAGTCGAAATGAAGGACATCGAGGTCGGCACGAAGGTCAATCAGCGGTTTCGAACCGATGAAAAGGTGGAGCGCGCGTTTGTCGAGCCGCGCGAGATGGCGTACCTGTACCAGGACGGCGAGAGCTACGTGTTCATGGATAAGCAGAACTACGAACAACTGCCCTTGTCGGCCGATTTCCTTGAAGGGCAATCAGACTACCTGCTGCCCAACACGGAAGTTCAGATCAATTTCCACAATGGGCGTGCCATTGGCATCGAACTGCCGCCCGCGGTCGTGTTGGCCATCGTCGACACCGAACCCGGGATTAAGAACGCCACCGCCACCACGAGCTTCAAGCCCGCTACGACGGAGACCGGGCTCGTGGTCCTGGTGCCGCCGTTCGTAAATCAAGGCGAAAAGATTCGCGTCAACACCAACGATGGCAGCTACATGGAGCGCGCCTGAAGCTGGCGTGAATCAGGCGAGCGAGTCGAGGGTCGCGGCGGCCTGCCGAAAGGCGACACTCTTACGCAGATCGCGACCGTGGCGCGACCACATGCGCTCCGCGCGCTCGGGATTCGCGAGCGAAACCGGCCCCAGCGCATCCAGCAACGCGTCCTGCCCGGCGGGATCTTGGCACAGCAGGACCATGTCACAGCCGGCCGCCAGCGCAGCGCGCGCGCGGTCGGCAACGCCACCGGCCGTGCTTGCACCTTCCATCGACAGATCGTCGCTGAAGATCAGCCCCTGGAACCCCAACGCGCCGCGCAACACGTTCTGCAACCAGTAGCGCGAATAGCCGGCGGGTTCCGCATCGGCTTGCGTGAAGATCACGTGCGCCGGCATCACGCCTTTGAGCCCGGCCGCGATGACAGGGCGGTACGGCACGAGGTCTTTGCGCATGATCTCGTCGGTCTGACGCTCGTCGCGCGGCACGCTCACGTGCGAGTCGAGTGCGGCGAACCCATGGCCCGGGAAATGCTTGGCGACCGCAGCCACCCCGCCGTCGTCTAGGCCCTGAACAAGCGCCGCCGCGAGCGCACCCACGGCACCCGGGTCGAAATGCAGCGCACGGTCGCCGATCACTGAACTCGAGCCGTAATCGAGATCCAGAACAGGTGCAAAGCTGAAATCGACGCCGTGCGCATCGAGCTCTGCGGCAATCGTGTAACCCACCGCACGCGCAGCCGCTGTAGCCGCCCCGTGGTCACGATCCCATAAACGGCCCAAGGTCCGCATCGGCGGTATTGCCGTAAAGCCTTCTCGAAACCGCTGCACGCGCCCGCCCTCGTGATCGACACAGACGAAAAGCCGCGGCTCGCGGAGCGCCGCAATTTCCGCGGTGAGCGCAACCAACTGCTCCGGGCTCTCGAAATTGTGGGCGAACAAGATCACGCCACCCACCGCGGGGTGCAGCAACCGGCGCCGGTCGTCGTCGGACAGCGCGGCGGTGGCTGGATCGAGGACCACAGGTCCGAGGGGAAAGCGTTTCCTTATGCGTCGCATTCGAGAATCACCATTGCGCTCGCGAGTGACCGTTCATCACTCAACGACAGGTGGGTGCGGCGAATGCCGCGTGCCGCGAGCAGCGCGGCGAGCGGAGCGGAAAATTCCAGCTGCGGCTGGCCGAGTTCCCGCTGGGTCACCCAGAGGCTGTGCCACACCACGGGTGCACGCACGCCCGTGCCCAGTGCCTTGCCGAACGCCTCCTTTGCTGCGAAGCGTTTGGCGAGATAGGCAGCCGGTCGGCCGATGGACCGGTATCGCGCCAGCTCGGGTGCACAGAGGATGCGTTCCGCAAATCGTTCGCCAAAACGCGCAACAACCCGCTCGACGCGGGAAATCTCCACCAGATCCGTGCCAACGCCGTAAATCACTGCACGTTCCCGCGCGCCGCGGCGTCGACCATCAGGCGCTTCATCTCGCGCACCGCCTCCCGCATGCCGACGAACACCGCACGGCTGACGATCGCGTGCCCGATGTGAAGTTCGCGCACGCCGGGCAGCGCGGCGACCGGTTGCACGTTGAAGTAATTGAGCGCATGGCCCGCGTTGAAGCGCAGCCCGAGTTTGCGGATTGCATCGCCCACCCGGCCGATGCGATCGAGTTCGACGAGCACCGCCGGACGCTCGCTGTCACGACCCTTCGAATGGAAGGCGTGGGCGTACGGCCCGGTATGGACCTCGCAAACGGTTGCGCCGATTCGCGCGGCAGCTTCAACCTGCGTCAGATCCGCGTCGATGAACACCGACACGCGGATCCCGGCGCCGGTAAGCCGCGCGACCGACTCGCGCAGCGCCACTTCCTGGGCGACGATGTCGAGTCCACCCTCGGTGGTGATTTCGTGCCGGCCTTCTGGGACGAGCATCGCCATTTCGGGCTTGAGCTGCTCCGCGATCGCAACCATTTCAGGCGTCGCTGCCATCTCGAGATTGAGCTTGATGTGCGTCAACTCGCGCAGACGGCGCACATCCTCGTCCTGAATGTGTCGACGATCCTCCCGTAGGTGCACCGTAATTCCATCCGCACCACCGAGATGCGCCTCGATCGCAGCCCAGACCGGATCGGGCTCGTAGGTTTGCCGCGCCTGCCGAATGGTTGCCACGTGATCGACGTTGACGCCGAGTTCGATCATAGATCTTGCAATTCCATGAGCACGTTGCGCGTATGCAGCGTCTGACCGGGAAGACGCTGTGCGATCAAGATACGCATCAGCGTACGCGCCTCGTCCCGCGTTTGCGCACGCGCATAATCGTCGCGCGCGACATCGAGCAGGGTCTGGCCGCTGACCACACAGCTACCGGACGGGAGCCGAGAATTCCCTTCCCCGTTCAGGGGCACTGGCCCGAGCTCGGGCTCATATCGGTAGCGTCGACGCGGATCCACCGGCGCCCCGCTGTCCGCCTCCCGTTCGAGCAAAGGCGCATAGCCGAGTTCAGCCAGCATCCTGAGTTCGAAGGCGCGCAACACATCGGCGGGCGCCTGTCCCTCGCTCAATTGGGCAAGGCTGGCATCGTAGGTGTCGAACAATGTTTCGTGAGGATCTTCGCGTGGCAGAAGACGTAACAGCAGTTCGTTTAGATAGAACCCGCACATGAGGGCGATGCCTGGCAACGCGGGCAGCCCACCCGCCCACTCGACCGCGGTCAGCGTCGCGAGTTCCGAGGATGCGCTCCAGCTCAGGCGCAGGGGATGGAATGCGAGCAGCAGGCCCCGCATCGCCGATCTCGGGCGACGCGCGCCGCGCGCGAGTAGGCCGATCCGGCCCCAGCGCCGCGAGTATGCCTCCACGATCAGGCTCGTCTCCTTGTACGCATAGCTGTGAAGCACGTAGCCTGGCTCCTGCTCGATGCGGCGCCGCGCCATCAGGCGTACCCAAGCTGGCGCAGCACGCGCAAATCATCGGTCCAGTTTTCCCGCACCTTGACCCAGACGTTCAGGAAGACCTTGCCAGCGTACAGCTGTTCCATGTCGCGACGCGCATCGTGTGCGACGCGCTTAAGCGTGGCGCCGCCGCGACCGACGACGATACCCTTCTGACTCTCGCGTTCGACGAAAATGGTGGCATCGACACGGCGCATCGTGCCGTCCAGGCGGAAGCCGTCGATCGTCACTTCGCAACGGTACGGAAGTTCTTCGCCCAGCGCGTTGAACAGCTTCTCGCGCAGCAGCTCCGCTGCGAAGAAGCGTTCGTCGCGGTCGGTCAGCTGGTCAGCCGGATACAGTGCGGGGCCTTCGGGCACCGCCGCCGCCAGGACCCGCAGCAGCTCCGGAAGGTTCTTTCCGGTTCGCGCACTGACCGGGACGATGGCGTCAAAATCGCGCAGTTTGGAGAGTCGGTCAAGAAACGGCAGCAGGCGGGCAGCGCCGCGTACGCGGTCGATCTTATTGACGGCGACAATCACGTTCTGATGCACCGGGATGGCATTGAGGACCGCGCGATCCTCTGGCCCGAAGTGCAGCGCCTCGATGACGAATAGCGCGACGTCGCAATCACGCGCCGCCTCGACCGCGCGCCGTCCGAGCGTCCGATGCAGGGCGCTGCGCTTTCGCGGCGGTCGTCCAGGGGCATCGATAAATACAAGCTGGGCGTCGTCCGTCGTCAGAATTGCAGTGATGAGATGGCGTGTCGTTTGCGCCTTGGGCGATACGATTGAGAGTTTCTGGCCAATCAAGCGATTGACCAGGCTCGATTTTCCGGTGTTCGGCCTACCGGCGATGCCCACCGTACCGCAACGGTGGGTGGTCACCGTTCGATGCTCACGAGAACCGCGGCAGCCGCATCCTGCTCGGCACGCTGGCGTGAGTTTCCCGATCCGGTTGCGCACAACCCGAGGTCGGCGACAACACACTCCACCTCAAAAGTCTGTTCGTGAGCCGCGCCGCGGATTTGCACGATGCGGTATTCTGGACGCGACTTGCGCTGGCCTTGCACAAGTTCCTGCAAGCGCGTTTTAGGATCCTTGGCCGACCCCGCGCCTGCCGGATCAAGGCTGGAAAGGCGCTCAGCGTAAGTCGCGAGCACCACCTCGCGTGCCTTCTCATAGCCGCCATCCAGGAACACCGCGCCGAAGAGTGCCTCGAGTGCATCCGCCAGGATCGATGCGCGTACCGCGTTACCCTGAACGCGCTCGCCGTCGCCAAGACGAATGTCGGGCGAGATGTCCAGCGTCCGCGCCGCTTCGGCCAAAGCCTCCTCGCACACCAAGGCGGCCCGCAGGCGGGTCAGGTGTCCCTCGGCAAGCGCCGGATAGCGCGCATAGAGTGCCTCGGCCATCACGCAGCCGAGAACGCCATCGCCGAGGAATTCGAGTCGTTCGTTGTGTGGCGCACCGTAGCTGCGATGCGTGAGCGCCTGCTCAAGCAGCGCGCCATCGCCAAAGCGGTAACCGATGCGCTGCTCGAGATCCTGCGTTCGGGACAAAGGGTGCTACGGCTCCCGAGTGCTGGCCGCAAAATCGATGCAGACAGCGATATTGGCAAAGAGCTTGATTTCCTTGCGGTAGGCAAACGCAAGCACGGGAAGCCCGCCTTCCTTGGTGATCTCGATATCCGCGGGCGCGATCGAGGTGATATCGTCGATATTCGCATGGGCCTCAAACGACTTGCGCATATCAGCCGCCGATAATTCCGAACGATCTTGCGCAATGTTATTGATCGCCTTCTTGGCGTTGAAGTACTCGATGTACGAGGGCGCAAGCTTCATTACGAGCAAGGCCGCAAAGATCAAGACAAATCCTCCGAGCAGAAGTCCGCTGAGGCTGATGCCGGTTTGCCTGTTTCGCATGATGCCTCCCTGTGCGGGCGCTAACGGAACGATCCAAAGCGTCCGAGTTCGTTTAGGTTCAGCCAAATAAAGAATGCCTTGCCGACGATATTCTCATCCGGCACAAAACCCCAGACGCGGCTATCGCTGGAATTGTCCCGGTTGTCTCCCATCATGAAATAGTGATTCGGCGGCACGACGCACGACAATCCCTCGTTATTGTAGTTGCAATTAGCCGCGTGCGGGAATGCGCGCGCGAAGGGCGGCATGCCGGGTGAATCTGCGTCAAGCAGAGTCTCATGCTCGGTGAGGCCGAAGCGCTCGACAAAGCGGTTTGAGTACTGCATCCGTTCGCGCGACAGATAGTCGCCGATCTGTCGCACCGGGACCGGCGCACCGTTGATCGACAGCCGCTTGCCGCGGTACTCGACCCGGTCTCCCGGCAGGCCGACGACGCGCTTAATGTAGTCGAGCGACGGATCCGGTGGGTAGCGAAAGACCATGACGTCGCCGCGCTGCGGCGTGTTCAGGGTGACGACCTTGCGATTAATAACCGGCAAACGGATTCCATAGGTGAATTTGTT
Organism: Betaproteobacteria bacterium; assembly: GCA_032125995.1. Classification (GTDB taxonomy): domain Bacteria; phylum Pseudomonadota; class Gammaproteobacteria; order Burkholderiales; family SG8-39; genus SG8-39. The sequence goes on from JAQBBQ010000139.1 coordinate 12,351, forward strand.
CACCAGAATAAAGTCGCCGATCACCAGCGTGGGCATCATCGAGCCGGATGGAATCTTGAACGGCTCGACGATGAACGAGCGCAATATGAATACCGCGAGGATCACCGGGAAAAAGCTAACCGAGTACTCGACCCACCAGGGCTGGCGCGCGGCTGCCTGGCGCCGACGCCGCAGAACCGCGACGTCGAGCGCCCAGACGGCGCCGGTCAGCGCCAACAACAGAAACAGAAACAGCGCGAAGTTCAAACGCGTCGGCGCCTACTTCTCGCCCATCTGCAGCACCGCGAGAAACGCCTCCTGGGGAATCTCGACCGCACCGACCTGCTTCATCCTGCGTTTGCCTTCCTTCTGCTTGTCGAGAAGCTTCCGCTTGCGCGAGACGTCACCGCCGTAGCATTTCGCAAGCACATTCTTGCGCAGCGCTTTGACGTTTTCGCGTGCCAGGATCGTGCCGCCGATCGCGGCTTGAATCGCAACATCGAACATCTGTCGTGGAATGAGTTTACGCAGCCGCGCAACGAGATCCCGGCCGCGCGCCTGCGCGGTCGCACGATGGGTTATCGACGACAGCGCATCGACCCGCTCGCCATTGATCAGCACCTCCAGCTTGACGACGTCGGCTGGGCGGTATGCCTTGAACTCGTAGTCAAGCGAGCCAAAACCGCGCGTCAGCGACTTGAGGCGGTCGAAGAAGTCGAGCACCACCTCGCTCAAGGGCATGTCGTAGGACAGCATGACGTGGCGGCTCGTGTAGTGAAGATTGGTCTGCACGCCGCGCTTTTGCGTGCACAGCGTCATGATGGCGCCCACGTAGTCCTGTGGAACAAAGATCGTCGTCCCGATAATGGGCTCTCGAATTTCCATGATCTTGTCGACGTCGGGCATTCGCGCCGGGTTGGACAGCTGCTCGACACTGCCGTCGCGCAGTTCGACCTCGTAGACGACCGACGGCGCCGTCGTCACCAACGCCATTCCATATTCGCGCTCGAGACGCTCCTGGACGATGTCCATATGCAGCAGACCAAGAAAGCCGCAGCGGAAGCCGAATCCCAGGGCCTGCGAGACTTCAGGCTCGTAGTGCAGGGAGGCGTCGTTTAGATGCAGCTTTTCCAGTGCGTCGCGCAATGACTCGTACTGATTCGATTCGACCGGGTAGAGGCCCGCAAAGACCTGCGGCTTAACCTCCTTGAAGCCCGGCAGCGGCGCCTCCGCCGTCCGATTGGCGTGCGAGATCGTATCGCCGACCTTGGCCGAGCGTAGCTCTTTGATGCCGGCGACGACGAACCCGACCTCGCCCACGGAGAGTACGTCGCGCGGCTGCGCCTTTGGCGTGAACACGCCGATCTGGTCGCAATCGTATTCGTCGCGCGTGCTGAGGAGAATAATGCGATCTTTGGATCGCAAGGTACCGTCCGCGATCCGTACCAGAATGACAACCCCAATGTAATTGTCGAACCAGGAATCGATGACCAGCGCTCTGAGGCGTCCCTGCGGATCGCCCTTCGGCGGGGGCACGCGCGCGATGACGGCTTCGAGAATGTCGCGCACACCTTCGCCAGTCTTCGCACTGGCGCGGATCGCGTCCTTCGCGTCGATCCCGATCACATCCTCGATTTCTTGAATCGCCTTGTCGGGATCGGCAGAGGGCAGGTCGAGCTTGTTGAGGACCGGGATCACTTCGACGCCCTGCTCGATGGCGGTGTAGCAGTTCGCCACGGTTTGGGCCTCGACGCCCTGCGAGGCGTCGACCACCAGAAGGGCGCCTTCGCATGCCGCCAGCGAACGACTGACTTCGTACGAGAAATCGACGTGCCCCGGGGTGTCGATCAGATTCAGTAGGTAGGTCTCGCCGGTCTGGGAAACATACTGCAGCGCGGCGGTCTGCGCCTTGATCGTGATGCCCCGCTCGCGCTCCAGATCCATCGAGTCCAGGACCTGCACATCCATTTCGCGTTCAGACAAGCCACCGCAGAGCTGAATAAAGCGGTCGGCGAGCGTCGACTTGCCGTGGTCGATGTGCGCGATGATCGAAAAGTTGCGGATGCGGCTCTGAGGCATCACAAAAAAGGGTGCCTGCGGCACCCTTTGTTGTACTGGGCCGCTATTCTAACGCAAGGTGCCTGCGCAAGGCGTCCTCGTTCAGCCAGTAATGACAGATTTCCGCGCCCTGAGAATCGACGAGCACCGGCACGCGTTCACCAAACTGGCGCTCTAGGTCCGGGTGCGCATCGACATCGAACACCTCAAGCTCGAAGCCGAGTTGTGCCTGCAGCGGTCGCAGGGCGGCGACCAACTCGTCACACAGGTGGCAGTAGCTGCGCCCGTAGATGCGCAGGCGCATCGCGCCGCTAGCCCTTGTCCTGGAGGCCGGAAATGGTGACGAAGGCCATGTTTTCGCCGCGCCGAACCTGCAGCGTAAACACCGCGGTCTTGTCGAGTTTGCCGAGCAGCTGATTCAGCTTCCCAACCGAGCCGAGCGCGGTTTGCCGTCCGCCGTACACGAGGGTCAGCAGGACGTCGCCGCGGCGTACGTCGGCACGCGCGTCCGGGCGCACCTCGGTCACGATCAAACCGTGCGTGAGCTTCATCTCGTGCTTCTGCTCGTCGGAGAGCGCCGCGACAACGATGCCGAGTCGATTCGCGGCGCCGGCACTCGGACGTCCCTTGGGGGTCGTGTCGTGCGCGGCAATTCGATCTTCCTTCAGCTCCCCGACGGTGATTTCCATCGCTCGCGTCTCGCCGTTGCGCAAAACCTCGACGTCCACCTTCGATCCCGGTCGTGTGCTCCCCACGATGCGTGGTAGATCGCTCGAGGACCCCACCTGCTTGCCGTTGAAGCGCGTAATGATGTCGGTGGCAAGGATGCCAGCCTTGTCCGCGGGACTCGCTTTCTCGACCGAGTTGACGAGCGCGCCGCGCGGGCGATCAAGCCCAAACGAGGTCGCCAGATCGCGCGTAACCTCTTGAATTACGACGCCAATGCGTCCGCGGGACACATGCCCTCGTTCGCGCAGCTGGCTCTGGACGTCGAGTGCGACATCGATCGGAATCGCGAACGACAACCCCATGAAGCCGCCCGTTCGGCTGTAGATCTGGGAATTGATCCCGACGACCTCGCCGCGCATATTGAACAGCGGTCCACCCGAGTTTCCGGGATTGATCGCAACGTCGGTTTGAATGAAGGGAACAAAGTTCTCCTGCGGTAGCGAGCGTCCCTTGGCCGACACGATCCCCGCCGTGACGGTGTTATCGAAACCGAAGGGCGAGCCGATTGCGACAACCCATTCGCCGACCTTGAGTGCCCCCGGCGTACCGAAGCGCACCGTCGGCAGATCGCTGGCCTCTATCTTGACGAGCGCGACATCGGTGCGCTTGTCCGCGCCGATGACCTTTGCCTTGAACTCGCGCTTGTCGGTGAGACGAACATTGACTTCATCGGAACCTTCGATGACGTGCGCGTTGGTCAGAATGTAACCGTCTGCACTGATGACAAAACCGGAGCCCAACGAGTGACTCTCACGCGGCACGCCCGGCGAGCGCGGGATGAAGCGCCGGAAAAATTCCAGCATCTCTTCGTCTTCGATGCCGGGAACCTGCGGCAGACTACTGCGCCGGACGGTCTGCGTGGTACTGATATTGACAACCGCCGGGCCCTGCTGTTCCACCAGGCGCGTGAAATCCGGTAGCTCGCGCGCCTGCGCGAGAACCGTGCCACTGATGGCGAACAAGCAAAGCAAACCAAAGCTTTTTACCGCCTGCATACGGGTTCCTTTCGATGATAGTCTGCGACGTTCGATTCGCGTACCACAGCAAAGTTCACTGTGGACGCTGATAGCTGACCTGGTCGGCAACGCGTCGCACGCTCGCCGCGGGCGTTTCGCCGACGACGGTCACGACATGGTCTCCGATCTCACGCACGTAAATGTTGATACCGCCCGCGTTCACTGCTCCACTCGACACGGGCGCTCGCCGTCCCTGCACTGATTCGATGAACACCGAGACCGCGGCAAGGCCATCTGAGTATACGACCTGGCCGATGCGGTGCCGCGCCGCCGACACCCGCACCACCTCGACGATCTTTTGAAACCCCGGCAGGTTCGATTCAATACGCCAGCCCTCGGCCGCCAGATCTGCCGGTCGTACCGATGCTTCTTCGATCCGCCACGAACGGGTCGCGTGCCGGGGTTCGACCGCCTCCGCGCCAACATCGCCGATGGCAAGTCGCGTGAAGGTGAACTGCTCAACGGGCACATTGGCCTCGCTCAGCGTGATCGCGCGCAGCAACATGCCACTTGCTGCGTCAGCACACAGCGCATAGCCGTAGCGAAAACCATCCTTCGGTTCCATGGTCAGGGTCTTGCACGCGCGATCCGCGACGCGATCCATCGATCCGAGGCGGACCGTGTAATGTTGCAACAGCGCATCCAATCGCGCCGGCAGCAGCGCCGGAAAGCCGGGTGCCCCCCCACCGTGACCGATTTTCAGTGTCTGGGATTGCGGCAGATAGCATCGCACGCCATCCTTGGTACGTACAATCTCACGCGGCGCACCATCGAGCACTTCCAGGCGTTCGACGTTGCCCGCCGCACTGGCACGGCGCGTCACGCGGGAGGTTTCGCTCCGCTGGCCTTGCTGGAACACGAATGTTCCCGTGTACGACAGGGTCTGCGTCGCCTCGTAGACCCTGCTGAGCAACGCGCGTGCTTCGGGCGTTGTCTGCGCACTGGCGGTGCCGGCCGCCCATGCGAGCGACAGCACCAGGGCACGCGCGCCGAGCGCGGCACCATTCATCGAGGCATGCCCTCGACGACCGGCCCCGACACCGTGCGTACGTAAGGCGCCATGCCTTGAAGCGCGGACCGCGGCGAAAACTCCTGATGCGCGAGCAGATAGTCGTTTGCCGCCTCAGGTAACAGCACGCGCATCGGCAGCGGCGCCGAACCGAGACGACGTTCAAGTGTCTGGCGCATCACCGGTCGGACACCCTCGGTTGATGCCGACTGTATCCGCCCCGCTTGAGGCGCGCTCGCAAGCGGCGCTCCGGGCAACACGCCCGGGGTCGTTTCCAGTGGCGGTGCGAACGCAAGCCACCCGACCAGGGCGACCGCGGCCAGGCTTGCCGCCGCGGACAGCGCCATCCACCGCCCGCGTTCAGCCCGCAGGCGACCGGGGGCCAAGATCGTCGGCTCGGCCGCCAGCTTGTCGGCAAACCGTGCCGAGAAACCTGGGGATCGCAGCGATAGTTCGCGCATCGCGTCGCTTAGGAGGTGATACAACCGCCACGTCTCGCGCGACGCGTCGTCGCGATCGAGCGCATCGATCACCTGGTCCAGCTCGCGCGATTCCAACTCGCCGTCCACCAACGCAGAGATCTTGGTCTTCATCGGATGATCACCCTTACCACCGTTTGTCCTTTGGCGTCTCGATCAGCGGGCGAAGCCGCTCTGCAATCGCCTCGCGCGCCCGGAAAATTCGGGACCGGACCGTACCGATCGGGCAGTCCATGATGCGTGCGATATCCTCGTAGCTCATGCCGTCCATCTCGCGTAACTGGATGGCGGTACGCAATTCCTCCGGCAGCGCCTCCATCGTCGCGTTCACCGTGTCCGCGATTTCCTTGGACAGCAGCATGTGCTCGGGCGTATTTAAATCCCTCAGGCGCTCACCGTCTGCATACCCTTCGGCCTCGTCTGCGTCGATGTCGGTCGAGGTTGGCGCCCGCCGGCGCATGGCGGCGAGGTAATTCTTGGCGGTGTTAATTCCGATGCGGTAAAGCCAGGTATAGAACGCACTGTCCCCGCGGAATGCCGGTAATGCGCGATAGGCTTTGATGAATGCTTCTTGCATCACGTCCTCGACCTCTGACGGATCCCGTATGAATCGAGACAGCAGCCGTCCGAGCTTGCGTTGGTACTTTTCGACGAGCAACTCAAAGGCCCGTTTGTCGCCACGCTGCGCCCGCTCGACCAGCTGGCGGTCGATATCGCGCTCAGACACCGCCACCACCCGCCCCGCCCGAGTCGGCCTGCGCTTGACCCGTCGCGAGACCCGTCCCGCCGAACCGTCTACTTGCCACAGACAGGCAGAGGGGGAAATAGTTCACGCGCAATCCACGTCCGGTCACCACGGTTCCTGTGGCAGGGGCGCGACACCGGGCAACCGCCCCCAAAGCGCCCACAGGCGCAGGCGCCGGAACGCATCCGGGTCAAGCATGTCGTCGGCGATCACTAGCGTGCGTCGGAGCGGCGCCGCGATCGGGAGCGCAACCAGATGCGCGCTGACCCAACGCCGCGACCCGACCCGCGAGGCAAGCCGCTCGTGACTTGAGAGTTCAAGCACGATCCGGTCCGGCCCCTGGAGTTCGAATCCCCGCACCGACCGGCCCGCGCGCAGCAGGGCGCGATCCCACGCCGTCGCGATTCCCAGGGCCACCATCAGCGCCGCGAGGATCCATCCGATGGCCGCGTCGGACAGGGCCAGCAAGGCTGCAGCCGAGGCGCCGTGTACGAACACGATAAACGTTGCAATCCAGCGCGACGGTGTCAACTGGAAATGCGTCGCGTTTCCAACGCTGCGAACGCTGCGTACGATCGGAGCGTTGCGCGCGGTCACACGCGCGCGAAAACCAGGGTTCCGTTCGTCCCGCCAAAACCAAAATTGTTTTTCACCGCAACGTCGATTTTGAGGTCACGCGCCGTGTGTGCGCAGTAATCGAGATCGCATTCTGGGTCGGGATCGCTGAGATTGATCGTTGGCGGACAGATTCCGTGATGCAGCGCGAGAACCGTGAACACGGATTCAACCCCGCCAGCGCCGCCCAGCAAGTGTCCGGTCATCGATTTGGTGGAGCTGACGACGAGAGACTTGGCGTGCGCGCCGAACGCCGCCTTGAGGGCGTCGGTTTCGTTCTTGTCGCCAAGCGGGGTCGACGTGCCATGCGCGTTCACGTACTGCACGCGTTCCGGGGCGAGGCCGGCATCGTTCAGGGCATCGCGCATGCAACGGCGCGGCCCGTCCACGTTCGGCGCGGTGATGTGAAACGCGTCGGCGCTCATGCCGAAGCCCACCAACTCGCAATAGACTCGGGCGCCGCGCGCGCGCGCATGCGCGTAGTCTTCGACCACCAGCACCCCGGCGCCTTCACCCAGGACGAAGCCGTCACGGCCACGGTCCCACGGACGGCTCGCGGTCTGCGGGTCATCGTTACGCGTCGACAGGGCGCGTGCCGCAGCGAAGCCCCCAATGCCCAGCGGTGAGATTGCGGCTTCGGCGCCCCCGGCGACCATGACGTCCGCATCACCACGCTCAATGAGCCTCGCGGCGAGACCAATCGAGTGCAATCCGGTCGTACACGCCGTCACGATTCCCAGATTCGGTCCCTTCATGCCCAGCATGATGGACAGATGGCCGGAGATCAGGTTGATGATCGTTGCCGGTACGAAAAACGGTGAAATTCGTCGCGGACCTTTGCTGACGTACTCGGTGTGCATGTGCTCGATCATCGGCAGGCCGCCGATTCCAGAGCCGATGTTCACGCCGATGCGCTCGGCGTTCGCCTCCGTGACCTCGAGCCCGCAGTCGCGCCACGCCTGGAGTCCGGCTGCGAGCCCGAAATGGATGAAGGCGTCCATGTGCCGCGCCTCCTTTGCGGCCAGGTACGTGGTGACGTCGAACCCTTTGACTTCGCCAGCGAACCGGCACGCAAAGGCGGACGCGTCGAAACGCTGAATCGGGCCGATTCCGGAGCGCCCGGCAACGACGTTTTGCCAGGCTTCGTCCACCGTGTTCCCAACCGGGCAGACGGCGCCGAGCCCAGTGATGACGACTCTGCGACGAGACAACGTGCGTCCTGCTCTAGGCGCGGCGGTCTGCAACCGGCCGGCGCGCGCGTGCGTTAGGCCTTTTGGTGTGCCGTGATGAAGTCGATAGCTTGCTGGACCGTGGTGATCTTCTCGGCCTCTTCGTCCGGAATTTCGGTCTCAAATTCCTCTTCCAGCGCCATCACCAACTCGACCGTGTCGAGTGAATCCGCGCCAAGATCATCCACGAAAGACGACTCAATCTTGATCTCCGCCTCGTTTACGCCCAACTGCTCGGCAATGATCTTCTTGACGCGTTGTTCGATGTTCTCCATCTTCTGCTCCTCCCTCTGGGGCTTCGCCTGAGGTCCGCGAAGCGGGCTGAATTCTACCAAACCGTCGAACCTGCGAGCGCATCATTCGGAGCGCGCCAGCGCTCAGCCGCTCATGTACATGCCGCCATTGACGTGGAGGACGGTCCCCGTCACGTAGCCGGCCTGGGGCGAGGCCAGATAGGTCACCGCCGAGGCAACGTCGTCTGCCGCGCCGAGGCGTCCCAACGGGATCTGCGCGAGCAGCGCGTCGCGCTGCGCGTCGGAGAGCCCCCGGGTCATATCGGTGTCGATAAATCCGGGGGCAACGCAATTCACGGTGATATTCCGGCTGCCGAGCTCGCGCGCGAGCGCGCGCGTCATCCCCGCAACGCCAGCCTTGGCCGCTGCATAGTTTGCCTGCCCAGCGTTGCCCGATGCGCCAACGACCGACGTGATGTTAATGATCCGTCCCCAGCGGGCCTTCATCATCGCTCGCAGCACCGAACGCGAGAGGCGAAATACCGCCCGCAAGTTCGTTTCAATGACCTCGTCCCACTCACTGTCCTTCATGCGCAACGCCAGGTTGTCGCGCACCACGGCGGCGTTGTTGACCAGGATCAGGATGTCGCCATACGTCTTGCGCACTGCCTCCACGATCGCATCGCATTGCGCCGAGTCGCGCACGTCGAGGACTCGGCCTGCGCTTTTCCCGCCCAAGGCAGCGAGCGCTTGCGTCACACGCTGTGCCCCAGCCTCGGTCGTCGCGGTACCGATCACGGTGGCGCCCTGCCCCGCAAGCGCCTGCGCAATCGCGCTGCCAATCCCGCGCGAAGCGCCGGTGACCAGCGCAACTTTCCCATCCAGCATGCTCATGCGCCCTGAATCTCCGCCAGCGCCTGCTCAAGCGATTGCCGGTCGCCGAGCGACAGCCCCTGCACCTCCGGCGCGATCCGTCTCACCAGGCCCGCCAGCACCCTGCCGGGTCCGCACTCGACAATGTGCGTGACGCCGTCCCGCGCCATGCGTTGCACCGTTTCGGCCCAGCGCACCGGGGATGCGGCCTGGCGGACGAGGGCATCCCGGATGGCCGCGGCCGATTCGGCAATCGCGACGTCGACATTGTTGATCAAATCAATGCGTGGCGCGTCGAACGCGACCGCCTCGAGATGGGCCCGTAGTCGCTCCGCCGCCGGTTGCATCAAGCTTGAGTGGAACGGTGCGCTGACCGGTAGGCGCAGCGCGCGTTTAGCGCCACGCGCCTTGCAGGCATCGATCGCGCGCGCAACCGCGCTCTGATGTCCGGCAATCACCACCTGGCCGGGTGCGTTGAAATTTACCGCCTGGACCACCTCGCCCTGCGCAACCTCCGCGCAGGCCGCGCGCACCGCGTCATCGTCAAGGCTCATGATTGCCGCCATCGCGCCCTGCCCCTCCGGGACCGCCTGCTGCATCGCTTCCGCGCGAAAGCGCACGATCGGCAGACAGGCGTTGAGCGACAGCGCACCTGCGGCGACCAGTGCGCTGTACTCCCCAAGGCTGTGGCCTGCGACCAGGCTCGGTACGGGCCCGCCGAGCGCGCACCACGCACGGTAGGCAGCGATGCCCGCGGTGAGCATCGCCGGCTGCGTATTGACGGTCAACGCGAGTGCCTCCGCAGGTCCATCGTCCAGCACGCGGAGAAATTCGGCGCCGAGCACCTCGCCGGCTTCCTGCCGGACGCCGTCCACCCCGGGCAGTCCGGCGTAGGCCTGGAGCATACCGACCGCCTGCGAACCCTGTCCTGGAAACACGAAAGCGAGCTTCATACGCCGATCCTCTCAGAGGGTAGCGAGTACCGCGCCCCAGGTGAACCCACCCCCAACGCCCTGCATCATCACGCGATCGCCGCTCCGAATTTTGCCCGCGCGCAGCGATTCGTCGAGCGCGAGCGGCACCGACGCGGCCGAGGTATTGCCGTGCCGATCGACCGTCACCACCAGGCGCTCGAGCGGCAGGCCAAGCTTGCGCGCCGTGGCTTCGAGGATGCGTACGTTCGCCTGGTGCGGGATCAGCCAATCGATGTCATCGAGCTGCATTCCGGCCGCAGCGACCGTCTCGCGCGCGACCTCATCCAGTACGCGCACGGCGAATTTGAACACCTGACTACCCGCCATCTGCAGAAACGGCGAACCGACGATCCGTCCACCGCAGACGTTGCCCGGTACCGACAGGATACCGGCGTGGCGGCCGTCTGCACGCAGCACGGACGCATGGATACCCGGCGTCTCCGCGTCCGCGACGACGACCGCGCCGGCACCGTCGCCAAATAGCACGCAGGTACCGCGGTCGTTCCAGTCCAGGATGCGCGAAAACACCTCGGCGCCGACCACCAGTACGCGCTTCGCCGATCCGCCGCGGATGAACACATCCGCAGTCGCCAGGGCGTAGACGAATCCGCTGCACACCGCCTGCACGTCGAAGGCGGGACACTGCGCGATACCCAGCTTGGCCTGCAGCAGGCAGGCAGTGCTCGGGAAGATGAAATCGGGTGTCGAGGTCGCGACGATGATGAGATCAATGTCGCCCGGCGCAACGCCGGCGTCCGTGAGCGCTCGGCGACTGGCCTCAAGCGCGAGGTCGCTCGACGTCTGTGACTCGTCCGCAATGCGGCGCTCGACGATTCCGGTGCGCTCGCGAATCCACGCGTCGCTCGTGTCCAGGCGTGCCGAAAATTCGTCGTTGCGAACGACACGCTCTGGCAGGTAGCTCCCGGTGCCGATGATTCGGGAGTAGATCATGCGCGCGTCGGCATCGCAGGCGTCGTCTCGACCAATTCCGCCATGCGCTGCGCAATTCGTTGTGGAACGTTATTGCGGACTTCGTCTACCGCGCGCGCGAGCGCATGTCCAAAGGCGAACGCGTCGGCCGCGCCGTGACTTTTGATCACGATACCGCGCAAGCCGAGCAGGCTCGCGCCGTTATAGCGGCGATGATCCATTCGTTGGCGGAACGAACGCAGCACCGGCAATGCGGCGAGCGCAGCGAGTCGCCGCAGCAGGCTGCGGTTGAATTCCTCATGCAACGCCGACGACATCATTTGCACCACGCCCTCGGAAGCCTTGAGCGCGACGTTGCCGACGAAGCCGTCACAGACGACGACATCGGTCGTGCCCTTGTAAATGTCGTCGCCCTCGACATTGCCCGCAAAGTTGAGGCCGCTTGCGCGCAGCATCTCCGCCGCACGCTTCACCGTCTCGTTGCCCTTGATGTCCTCGACGCCAATGTTGAGCAACCCAACCGTGGGACGCGCCTTGTGTTCAACCGCGGCGACGAGCATGGCGCCCATGATGCCGAACTGAAGCAGATGGTCCGCCGTACAGTCGACATTCGCGCCGAGGTCGAGCACCGTGGTGTGGTCGCCACGTATGTTCGGCAGGACGCTGGCAATTGCGGGTCGGTCGATTCCGGCAAGCGTCTTCAGGACAAAACGCGAAATTGCCATCAAGGCGCCCGTATTGCCGGCGCTCACACAGGCATGCGCCTCACCAGACTTCACGAGGTTGGCGGCGACACGAATCGACGAGTCCTTTTTGTAACGTAACGCCGTGACCGGCGCCTCGTCCATGGCGACAACCTCGCTCGCGTGACGCACTCTGAGCCGGGGGCCGGTACGGCCACCGTGGGCGATGAGTTCGGCTTCGATCGCGTCGCGCAGGCCCACCAGAACCACATCGACGCCCGCTTGTCGATTCTGGAAATCGAGCACGGCCGGAATCGTGACATGGGGGCCGTGATCGCCTCCCATGCAGTCAACGGCGACAGAGATGTCCATGCGGCAGCCGCCGCGCGCCCTCGGCGCGCGCCACGCCTTTCGTGATGCCGTTGAGGTTTACTCGCCCTTGACCTTGGCGACTTTCTTGCCCCGGTAGTAACCGGTCGGGCTGATATGGTGGCGCAAGTGCGTCTCGCCGGTCGTCGGTTCGACCGCAAGCGCCGGACTACCCAGCGCGTCGTGCGCGCGATGCATCCCGCGTTTCGAGGACGTCTTTCGGTTTTGTGGAACGGCCATCGGTTGGCTCCTTTCAATTACGGTTATGGCAGGCACGGGCGGTTGCGCCGCGCGCGATCGCATTATCGACTTCGCTGTCGCCCTTCGCGCGCCGGCGCGCCCAGCATGGCTGACAATCCGGCGAACGGCGAGTCGCGCTGCACCCCCTGTGCGTCAGACGCTGCGGCGCAGCGCTCATGGCGCGGCGCGAACGGGATCGCGAGCAGCAGTTCATCCTCGATCAGCGCGCCAATCGGCATCTCCCGGCTCGCAAGAATCCGATCTGGTGCGGTCGGATCGGTGGCATCGGCGTCGATTTCCGCTTCCGATGCGGCGAGCACCAGCACCGCGTCAAGATCGACCGGAAACGCCATCGTTTCGAGACAACGCTGACAGTCGAGTTTGAGAACCCCGCGCAGCCTCAATCGCAGCGCCTGTCGCCCGAGGGTATCGAGCATCCCACGCAGGTCATACTCGAGATCACCCTCGGAATCGGCAAGGCTGGACTGCAGTCGCGGCAGTTCGCGCAGCGGCCAGCGACCCTGCCGCGATTCGCCCGACACCGCAAAATCGAAGCCGTCGATGGTAGGTTTCTGAGACATAAACGGCGAATGGTATCATTGCAGAAATTTCCAGTCAAAACAATGTCATGGAAGAACGTCGCCGGCTGGTTCTCGCGTCCACTTCGACCTATCGGCGGCAGCTACTTGAGCGCCTCGGCCTGGCCTTCGAATGGGCCGCACCCGAGGTCGACGAGGCGGCCCTGGCCGACGAAGGGCCGGCGGACACCGCGCGCCGCCTTGCGCACGCAAAGGCGAGCGCCGTTGCAGCACGTTTTCCAGACGCGCTGTTGATCGGTTCGGACCAGGTCGCCAGCCTCAATGGCCTGCGCTTAGGCAAACCGGGCAACCATGCCAACGCCGTCGGCCAGTTGCGCGCACTGAGCGGGCGCACGGCGCAATTCGACACCGCGCTCTGCGTGCTCGACGTCGCCGGCGGCAGGACGTGGACACGCGTGGTCGCGTGCCGCGTCGCCTTTCGTCACCTCGATGACGCGATGATCGAGGCCTATTTGCGGCGCGAGCAGCCCTACGACTGCGCCGGAAGTGCTAAATCGGAGGGACTTGGAATCGCGCTCATCGAACGGCTCGACACCGAGGATCCGACCGCACTCATCGGACTTCCGCTGATCGCATTGACCGAACTGCTGTCGGCCGCCGGCATGCCGGTGCTGGGCTGACCCGACGCCATCGTCGTCACGCTCGCCACCGTCGGCAGAGGGCGCGCGGCGCGGCACCCCCGCACCCCGGCACCCCGGCACCCCGGCACCCCGGCACTCAACGCAGCACGGGTCCGTTGCGGAGCGAAAATTCGGCGAGCGCGGCGGCGACACTGGCCCCAAAACGCTTCGCGATCCGCTCGGCGAAGTTCTTCTTCTCGGTGTAGTCGACGATCTTCTCGGCCTTGACGACGTCGCGTGCGACGCTATCCAGCGTTCCAAGTGCATCGACGAGCCCCAGTTCGATGCCTTTCTGCCCGCTCCAAATCAACCCCGAGAACATCTCGGGTGTCTCTTTAAGCCGATCGCCGCGTCCCTCGCGGACCACCGCAATGAACTGCTGGTGAATTTCGTCTATCAGCGCGAGTACGTATCGCTTCTGTTCCTCGTTTTCGGGAAGGAAGGGATCGAGCATCGCCTTGTTCTTGCCCGCGATCAGCAGGCGTCGCTCGACGCCGAGCTTTTGCATCAATCCGGTCAGGCCAAAACTGTCCATGCGCACGCCGATCGAGCCGACAATACTCGACTGACTGACGTAGATGCGATCGGCACCGACGGCAACGTAGTAGCCACCCGATGCGCACAGGTCTTCGACGACCGCATACAGGGGAATAGTCGGGAATTTCTGGCGCAAGCGCCGCATCTCGTCGTAGATCGTTTGCGCCTGCACCGGGCTACCGCCCGGGCTGTTGATACGCAGGACGACGGCTTTCGTGTTCTTGTCCTCGAATGCTGCCTGGAGCGCGCTGGTGACGCGATCGGCGTTCGCATCGCTACCGGGTCCGATGATGCCGTCGATTTGCACCAACGCCGTGTGCTTGGCCGCTTTCGTCGACGGCAGGACGGCCGTCCAATCGACGGCAAGCACAATAACGACCGTGATATAGGCGAAGGTCAGGAGCTTGAAAAAGATGCCCCAGCGACGCGCACGTCGCTGCTCGGCAAGCCCATTCATGGCAATTTTTTCGACCAGCTTGCGTTCCCACTGATCCCCGTTATCGGTCATTTTCGATTCCCAGAAAGTAGACGCCACCATGGCGCTCTAACACGGCAAGACGGACGAGCGGCGTACTGCCGCACGGTCCGCCGAGGCAGCGACCGTCCCTCACGTCGTAGAGCGCACCGTGCGTCGAGCATACCAAATCGCGCCCGTCCGCCGCGAAGAAGTCACCGGCCCGCCAGTCAAGCTCCATCGGCATGTGCCCGCAGCGATTGAGGTAGCCGAACACGCGCCCCGCCGCGCGTACGACGAAGGCCGGCGTCGGCGCGCCGAAATAGTCGACCTCGAAGCGCACGCCCGGACCGGCGTCGGGTAGCGCATCGGACGCGCAGATCAAGCGTTCTGCGTCAGCCATTCGTTCAGTGCGGCCACGCTGCCCACGCAGGCCACCGTTGGGTGCGCGCGGAGCGCGGATTCCGGATGCGCCCCATAGGTGACGGCCACGGCGTCGACATTCGCGTCGCGCGCCATCTCAAGATCATGCGAGGTGTCTCCGATCATGAGCGCCGCGGGCGCGGCGACATCGAGCGCCGCCAGCAGCTCGTTTAGCATCGCGGGGTGCGGCTTGGGCTGTGTTTCGTCGGCGCAGCGTGAAGCAACGAAGTGATTGCGCAGCCCGCTTGCTTCCAGCGCCCGCTCGAGACCGCGCCGGCTCTTACCCGTGGCGATCGCGAGCCGATGTCCCCGGGCGCGCAGCGCATCCAACACATCCTGGATGCCCGCGAAGAGCCGCATGGCATCCTCTCGAGCGAGGAAATGCGCCCGATAGCGCTCGACAAAGGCCGTGGTCTGGTCCGCCGGCAGATCGGGGACTGCGATCCGCAGCGCATCGTGCAGCCCGAGCCCGATGACATGGCTGGCGCGCGCCGGGGTCGGCACCGGTAGACCGAGGTCGCGGCTGGCCTGCCGAATGCACTCGACGATGCTCGACGCCGAATCGATCAGGGTCCCGTCCCAGTCGAACACGATCAGCGCATAGCGCCGCTCAGCCATCGCCTTCGCCTTCGAACGCAGTATCGATGACCGCCTGCACGTCGGCAGGCACCGGGCTTTCCAGGCGCAGCGCTGCGCCGCCGAGTGGATGCGCGAGCTCCAAGCGCCACGCATGCAGGCACAGGCGTTTCGCATTGCGCCGAGCCATTTCGCGATTGAACGCGAAGTCGCCGTATTTGTCGTCGCCGACCACGGGGTGGCCGATGTGCGCGAGATGGACCCGGATCTGGTGCGTGCGTCCCGTGAGCAGTTGCAGCTCGAGCAGACTGAGCGTGGGCGAAACCGCAAGCGGTCGCGCGCGCGTTATTGCAGCGACGCCGTGGGGCCGCACGGCCACGCGCCGCTCGCCGCCGGTGCTGACGAATTTCTGCAGCGGCGCGCGGATCTCGCGCGCCCCGCCTTGCCACTGCCCCTTCACCAGTGCGAGATAGACCTTCTTGATCTCCCCTTCGCGCAACATGCGATGCAGCTCGACCAGCGCAGACCGCTTCTTCGCGATGAGGAGCAGCCCCGAGGTGTCGCGATCGAGCCGATGGGCAAGCTCGAGCAGCTTGGCGCGCGGGTGCGCGGCGCGCAGCGACTCGATGACCCCGAAGCTCACACCACTGCCGCCGTGCACCGCGAGTCCGGTCGGCTTGTCGATCACGAGCAGTGCAGGATCCTCAAATATGACCGGCAATGGCAGCCCGCGCGGCGGCGTGGTCTGCACGCGACGCGTCGCCGTCGCCAATCGCACCGGTGGCACACGGACCCGGTCGCCGAGCTGCAACCGGTGGTCCGGCCGCACGCGGGCGCTATTCACACGGACTTCACCGCTACGCACGACGCGGTAGACATGGCTTTTCGGCACGCCTTTGAGTCGGCGCAGGAGGTAGTTATCGATGCGTTGCGCCACGCCGTCCTCATCGACCTCGAGCACCGTCGCCCGAGCCTTGCTTAACTCGTTCATTCTTCGTATGATGTGACGATCTGCTTCGAGTTGCGGGGCACGGGAATTCCTTAGGCCACAGTCTCGGCCGCGTTCCCTGAATACGCCCCCTGCCGCGCCCAGGCGCGGCCCGGAGCAGGGGTTAATTCGCTCACCGAAAGTAGCGATAGTACTGGAAGCGCGCTCAGAGGATCCCCATTCGGAGTCTCGCCCGCAGCCAAGAAATTGGGTGCGTGAAACGCGGCCACCGCCGGCCATTTCTGGTCTAACGACACAACGTGTCGCAACCGAAAGCAAGGTCATCACAGGTAGCAACCTAGGAGAATCCTGACCGACGGAATGCCCGTCCTCCTGCGCGCGCGGGAGAACATGAAGTGAAACGTATGCTATTCAATGCGACGCAGCAGGAAGAACTGCGCGTCGCAATCGTCGACGGACAGAAGCTCGTCGACCTCGACATCGAATCGGCCTCCAAGGAGCAACGCAAGGGCAACATCTACCAGGGCATCATCACCCGCATCGAGCCCAGCCTCGAAGCGGCGTTCATCGACTATGGTGAAGAGCGCCACGGGTTCCTGCCCTTCAAGGAGGTTGCACGCGGTTTTTTCAAACCCGATGTCGATGTCGGGCGCGCACGCATTCAGGATGCACTGCGCGAGGGTCAGCCGGTCATCGTTCAAGTCGAAAAGGACGAGCGCAGCACAAAAGGTGCGGCGCTCACCACCTTTATCAGTCTCGCAGGCCGCTACCTCGTCCTGATGCCGAACAACCCGCGCGGCGGGGGCGTATCGCGCCGCATCGAGGGCGACGACCGCAGCGAACTACGCGACGCCCTGGACCAGCTCGACATCCCCGAGGGTATGAGCGTGATTGCGCGCACCGCGGCAATTGGCCGTTCGGTCGAGGAAATGAAATGGGACCTGAACTACCTGCTGCAGCTTTGGCGTGCGGTGGAATCGGCGGCGGGCCCTGCGGGCCCCGGCGCAACGCCGCCAGCGGACAATTCGGGGCACCCATTCCTGATTTATCTCGAGTCGAGCCTCGTCATTCGGGCGATCCGCGACTACTACCAGCCCGATATCGGCGAGCTCCTGATCGATACCGAAGAGATCTACGACCAGGCATGCGCGTTCATGCAGACCGTGATGCCGGCGAATGTCAGCAAGGTCAAGTTGTATCGCGACGACGTTCCGCTGTTTTCGCGCTTCCAAATCGAACACCAGATCGATAGCGCGTACGCACGCCATGTGAATCTACCTTCGGGCGGCGCCATCGTGATCGACCACTCCGAGGCACTGGTCGCGATCGACGTCAACTCTGCGCGCGCGACGCGCGGCGGCGACATCGAGGAAACGGCCTTCAAGACCAATCTTGAAGCCGCTGAAGAAGTGGCACGCCAAATGCGCCTGCGCGACCTTGGCGGACTCATTGTGATCGATTTCATCGACATGGAATCGCAGCGCAACCAACGTGACGTCGAGGTGCGGTTCAGGGAGGCGCTCCATTTCGATCGCGCCCGCGTCCAAGTCAGCAAGATTTCACGCTTCGGATTGCTCGAACTGTCGCGCCAGCGCTTGCGTCCGTCGCTTGAGGAAACGGCGCATATCAACTGCCCGCGCTGCAGTGGCACCGGGTTCATCCGCGGGACCGAGTCGACCGCGCTCCACCTGCTGCGGATTCTGCAGGAAGAGGCGATGAAGGAAAACACCGGTGCGGTGCACGCGCAGGTATCGGTGGACGTGGCGAGCTTCCTGCTGAACGAGAAGCGCAGCGAAATTCAGAAGCTCGAAGCGCGCCTCAAGGTCAACATCGTGCTGGTACCAAATTCGCACATCGATACACCGCACTACCGCGTCCAGCGCCTGCGCCACGACGAACTCAACCAGATGGAGCACGTGCCGGCGAGCTACGAATTGGTCGAGGCGCCGGAGGAGACCGGCGCCGAACCCGTCGGTGGCGCCGACGCCAAGCGCGAGCGCCAGGAAGCAGCCGTCAAAGGCGTCACGCCGGATCAGCCGGCGCCGATGGTGGCGGAAGTGCCGCCTGCCGAGCGCGCCATCCAGCGCGCGAAACCCGTCGCCGCCCGCCCGCAGGGGAGAGCCGCTGAGACGCGCCCCGGGATCATTAGCCGCATTTTGGGCTGGTTCAATCTCGACCGCGCGGACGCGACCGAGGGCGGTGCGCCAACACGCACGGAATCGACCTCCCGCGCACGCGGCGAGGAAACGCGTCGCCGGCCGCAGGGTGCGGGCCGCGACCGACGCCCCGAGCAGCACGCGGCGCCGGAGCGTGGCGCGCGTGGCGAGCGTGGCGGACGTGGCGAGCGTGGCGGACGTGGCGAGCGCGGCGGCCGTGGTGGCCGAGGCGAGCATGGCGAACGTGGCGAACGAGGTGACGGCCGACGCGGCCGTGGCGAAGAGCGGCACGAGCCGGGCGCGCGCGCCGAGCCACGCGGCAACGGTCAGCCCCGCCGCGAACGTAGTGAACGTGGCGAACGTGGCGGCGAGCGAAAGCAGGAACAGGTGGCGCAGACCGAACCGATGGCGGCGGATGCACGCGCGCCATCTGGGCCAACCACGCCGTTGCGCGAGGGTGATGAGCCGCGCCGTCGGCGCGGTCGACGCGATCGTCAGCGCGATCGCGAGCGCTCGCCGGACGAGCACGCGACGACGGGCGCTCCTGCCGATGCACGCACGGCGGACGCGGAGGCTATCGTGTCCGCAACCATCACCGCACAAACGACGTTCGAGCACGCAACGCCTGAACGCGCCGCCGAATCTGCCGCGCCCATGGTTGTAGCACTGGCCTCGGTGACCTCGAATGACATGCCGCCTGCGGCATCGATCGAACCGACCGCCGAGACGGCGATGTCCCCGCAACGGGACATTGCGAGCACGATCGAACCGGTTGCCGAGGTTGTCCATGAAACCGCCGCGGCGACGACCACAGAGCCAGTGGCGACGCGGTCTGTCGTGCAAGCGCAGGCGCGACCCCCTGCGCCCGCTACGCACGTGGTTGAGCCCATTGAGCCGCACTCACCGCCGCCGTCAACGGTTGCGGTCGCGGTTGCGGTTGCGATTGAGCCTGCGGCTGACGCGCAGGCCACTCTGAATGACGCGGGGTTAGTGCGGATCGAAACCGACCGCACGAAGGCGGAACTCGCGCAGCCGGAGCCCGAACCCGTGAAGCTCGGTCGGCCCAGGCCGGAACGCCCTCGGGCGGCCGATGAAGGACTCGTTCAGATCGAAACCGACAAATAGCGTAGCCCGCGCCCCAAGCCGCAGCCAGCGGCCGGGACCGCCTCAGTCCCGGCCGTTCGCCACGAGCGTTCGCAGTAGGCCTGCGGCTACGAGCTCGATCATGTCGAGCACGCGCTCGAAACCGTCCGACCCACCGTAGTAAGGATCGGGCACATCGGCCTCTGGCGACGTTTCGCCATCGCTGGCATGGTTTGCATAGGCAGTGAACAGGCGCAGCCCCGCGTAGCCCTCGGGCGCGAGTCCACGCAGGAAACGCAGGTGGCCCCGGTCCATCGCAAGGATCAGATCGAAGGCGTAGAAATCGTCCGCTGTCACCTGGCGCGCCCGCAGACCACTCAAGTCGTACCCGCGCCGCAGGGCGTGCGCCTGGGCGCGGGCATCGGGCGCCGCGCCGACGTGATAATCATGCGTGCCCGCCGAATCCACCTGAATCGTGCCCGAGTGGCCCGCTGCCCGCACCATGTGGCGAAACACGCCGTCGGCGGTGGGCGAACGGCAGATGTTGCCGGTGCAGACGAAAAGGACGCTGGTCGCAGCCATCGCCGCGCCTGGTTCAGTGCTCGGCACCCTAGTCCGACGCCAGCGTCACGCCGAACACGCGCCGCTTGAGCACGCCCAACTGATCGCGCAGCGCCGCCGCCTGTTCAAACTCAAGATTCTTTGCGTGCTCGAGCATGCGCTTCTCGAGCGTACGGATCTCGCGCGCGAGCTGCTTTTCTCCCATCGCCTCGTAACGCGCACCCTCCTCGGCCGCGCGCAGCTCCAGGCTCGCCTGCTCGGTGTCGTAGACGCCGTCGATCAGGTCCTTGATGCGCTTCGTGACGCCGATCGGCGTGATCCCGTGCGCTGTGTTGAACGCCAGCTGCTTGCCGCGCCGACGTTCGGTTTCGTCGATCGCTTGGCGCATGGATTTCGTCATCACGTCCGCATACAGAGTCGCGCTGCCGTTGATGTGGCGCGCTGCACGACCGATGGTCTGGATGAGCGAACGCGCCGAGCGCAGAAAGCCTTCCTTGTCGGCATCGAGAATCGCGACCAACGACACTTCGGGTAGATCGAGTCCTTCGCGCAGCAAATTGATCCCCACCAACACGTCGAATTCGCCCAGCCGCAAGTCGCGGATGATCTCGACCCGCTCGACGGTCTCGATCTCAGAGTGCAAGTAGCGCACCTTGATCGCGTGCTCGGCGAGATATTCGGTAAGTTCCTCGGCCATCCGCTTGGTGAGGGTGGTGACGAGGACCCGCTCGTTGCGCGCGACGCGCAGCGCGATCGCCGACATCAGATCGTCGACCTGGTTTGCCGCCGGTCTCACCTCAACCTGCGGGTCGATCAACCCGGTCGGCCGCACCACCTGTTCGACCACCTGGGCAGACTTGTTGGCCTCGTAGTCTGCGGGGGTCGCCGACACAAAGACCGTTTGCCGCACCACGCTTTCGAACTCGTCGAAACGCAGCGGCCGATTGTCGAGCGCCGACGGCAGGCGAAATCCGTACTCGACAAGGTTCTCCTTGCGCGAGCGGTCACCGCGGTACATGCCGCCGAGCTGGCCAATCGTCACGTGGCTCTCGTCGATGATGATCAGCGCATCGCGCGCCAGGTAATCGATCAGCGTGGGCGGCGGCTCGCCAGGCTGGCGTCCGGACAGATGGCGCGAATAGTTCTCGATGCCCTTGCAGAAACCGAGCTCGACGAGCATCTCGAGATCGAAGCGCGTACGCTGCTCGATGCGCTGCGCTTCGACCAGGCGCCCCGCCTTCTGGAATACCGCAATACGCTCGACCAGCTCGACCTTGATCGCCTCGATTGCGCGCAGCGTCGTCTCGCGCGGCGTCACGTAATGGCTCGATGGATAGACCGTGAAGCGCGCGAGCTTGTGCAGCACTTGCCCGGTGAGCGGATCGAAAATCTGCAATTGTTCGATCTCGTCGTCGAACAGCGAAATCCGCACCGCATGCTCGGCATGCTCGGCCGGAAAGACGTCGATGACGTCGCCGCGCACACGGAAGGTACCGCGCCGGAATTCAATATCGTTGCGTTCGTACTGCATCGCGACCAGGCGCCCGAGAACGTCGCGCTGCGACATCTTCTCGCCCTCGCGCAGGTGCAGGATCATGCCGTGATATTCGGACGGATCGCCGATGCCGTAGATCGCCGACACGGTGGCCACGATCACCACGTCGCGTCGCTCCATGAGCGACTTCGTCGCCGAGAGTCGCATCTGCTCGATATGCTCGTTGATCGACGAGTCCTTCTCGATGAACAGGTCGCGCGCCGGCACGTAGGCTTCCGGCTGGTAATAGTCGTAGTAGGACACGAAGTACTCGACCGCGTTTTCCGGAAAGAACTCGCGGAACTCTGCATAGAGCTGCGCGGCGAGCGTCTTGTTCGGCGCCAGCACCATCGCCGGGCGGCCGAGCCGGGCGATGACCTGCGCCATGGTGTAGGTCTTGCCCGATCCGGTGACGCCGAGCAGGGTCTGGTACGCCAGGCCATCGCCAATCCCTGCGATCAGTTTTTCGATCGCCTCCGGCTGATCGCCGGCGGGCGCGAATGGCTCATGCAGGTTGAATGGGCTGCCCGGGAACGTGCGCGTCGCGACTTTGCGCGCCGTGCGACGAGTGGAGGGCGTGGGGAGTTTCACGATCACGGGTGCATCGGCCAGTTCAAAAAAATATTGATTTTCCCATGGCGCAGCCGTTCGGCGCGAGGGCAACCCAAGCCGTCGGCCGGGGTTCGAGCGTCCAGGGCGCTCAGGCCCGCCAGCGCAGTAGAAAGCGTTCGGCGCGTTCGATCAGCCAACCGACCCCGAGGCCAAACAGCGACAGGATCGCCACGCCCGCAACGAGTTGATCGGTGGCCATCAGGTTGCCGGCAATCAGGACGTAGGCACCAATGCCAAACTCGGCGCCAATCATCTCCGCGGCAACGAGCAGGATGATCCCGATCGATGCGGTGATGCGGAACCCCGACAGGATCGCGGGCAGCGCGCCCGGGAAGATGATCTTTCGCACGATCGACGTCCAACGCAGGCCGAAGGACTGCCCCATGCGGATCAGCCCGCGATCGACGTTATCGACGCCGCCGTAGACTGCGATCACCGTGGGAAAAAACACGCCAAAGAAGATGACCGCCACCTTCGATTCCTCGCCGATGCCGAACCAGATGATGAACAGCGGCAGCAGTGCAATCTTCGGAATCGGGAAAATCGCCGAGACCAGCGGCACAACGCCTGCACGTGCAAGCGAGAACAAGCCCGCCATCAGGCCGACCGCGACGCCGGCCGCGGTACCCGCGCACCAACCAAGGAGGAGGCGCTGGATCGACGCTCCCAGGTGCTTGAACAGCAGCCCGCTGTCGAACAATTCCTCCAGCGCGATGAATGCGGCCGACGGCGCCGGAAGAATCAGCGCGCCGATCCAACCCAGGCGTGAACCAATTTCCCAGACAATGAGAAGAACGCCAAACACGATTGGCCCAATGATCCCGAGCGGCTTGGGCGCGAAGCCGCCGCCGCGGAACGCGACCGGACGGCCCTTGGGGTCCGACCCGTCAGGCATCGACCAACGCCTGGTCCGCCGCGAGCGCCTCGTCGCGCAACAGATTCCACAGGCGATTGTGCAATGTGTCCAGCGCCGCGCGGTGGGCGTTTCGCCCGACGAGCGGCAGATCGATGTCCACCACCTCGCGAATCCGCCCCGGGCGCCGCGATAGCACGATGACCTTATGCCCGAGGCGCACTGCTTCAGCGAGATTGTGGGTCACATAACAGGCCGTGAACGGTTCACGCGACCAGAGTTCGATCAGATCATCCATCAGCAATTCGCGCGTCTGACTGTCGAGCGCGGACAGCGGCTCGTCCATCAGCAGACAGGCTGGATTCACGCTGAGTGCGCGTGCGATCGCAACGCGTTGCTTCATCCCGCCCGAGAGCTGGCGCGGGAATGCGTCACCAAAGTCGGCCAGCTTGGTCCGCCGCAGAACATCGTCGATGATCGATTCGATCGCGGCGCCGCCGAGACCCTGGTCTTCGAGCACCAGGCTGATGTTCCCGCGCACGGTACGCCAGGGCAGTAGCGCAAAGTCCTGGAAAATGTAGGTCAGCGGATTGCGTGAATCTGCCGGCGGCTCGCCAATTTGCATCACCGCACCCGCGCTCGGCTGCTCGAGCCCACCGATCAGCCTGAGGAGCGTCGATTTGCCGCAGCCCGACGGTCCAATGATGCAGACGATATGCCCCTGCTCGACTGTGAAATCGATGTCCTCCAGGACGTCGACCGTGCCGTAGCGGTGCGTGACGTGACTGACGTGCAAGTCCATCCGGGGAGGTGGCCGTCCGTTGCCTTGCGATACCGGCGGGGCGGCGCAATGGCGCCTCGCCTGCACCCGCTAAGGCGTCATTTCGGCACGTTAACCATGTCGGCGTAGCCGGTCACGATCAGCTTGTTGATCGTGAGACCGGGCTTGACGAGCTTTTGTGCCTGGAACCACTCGAGCTGCGTTTTGACGTCGCCAACATCAAGCGCGGCGCCCTCGTTCATATAGACCGCGCCCGCCTTGATACCCGGCGCAGCTTTCTCGTAGGGCCGGTCGGTGTACACGTACTTGTGGATCAGCTTGACCATCGCCTCGGTCGCCGCCGGGTCCTTCGTCTGATTGAGCATCACTGCGCGATAGTCGGCGATGCCCTTTTTGTATGCGCGCATGAAGCGCTTGACCAGCACCTGCCGTTCGTCGGTGTTGCGTGTCGACGTGAAGATCGTCGTCACCTGGTAGCGACCCAGATCGCTCATCCAGCCGATGATTTTCGCCGCCTTGGCCTTGTCCAGGGGAATGGCGACGTGCGGCACCATCATCATCGAATCGACCTGCCCGGATTTCACCGCGCCGATCATCGATCCGACCTTCTGCAGCGGTTTAAGGCTGACATCGCTCATGCCAAAGCCCGACGCCGCGGCGATCTTGCCAGTCATGTAGTGAAACGAGGACCCTACCTGAGTAAGCGCAACCGAGTGGCCCTTGATCTTTGCAGGCTTGGTAACGCCCGCGGCATGGGCTTTGTTCGAAGCCATGATGGCCATGCCTTTGTAGCCCTTCTTTTCGGCGAACAGGCCGCCGACGATTTTCAACGCCCCCTTGTCGGCCAGGTTGAAGAATCCCCCCGTGAGCGCGGTGACACCGAAGTCGATGTCGCCCGAAGCAATCGCGACCGCAACCGGCTGCGCCGCCTGGAAGAACTTCAGCTCGACGTCGAGCCCCTCGGCCTTGAAGTAGCCGCGCTCATAGGCGATGAAGGTCGGTGCATGCGACGTGAAACGCAGCGCACCGACCGTAACCTTGTCGACTGCCTCGGCGCCGCTCGCCGTCGTGAAAGCCGTCGCGAGTACCGCGCACGCGGCGGCGCGACGAAAACGGGTGGAAACTTGCATGCTCTTCTCCTCCAATCCGGAACCTCGATTCATGGGGTTTCGCCACCTGTCATGCGAATGGACGCGGACGGGTCACGAAGCGGTTGGATTCTCCCACAGTGGCCGCACCGGTAAAATAGCGCGGTTACTTACCCCCTCCTCCCATGACCACATCGATTCTCGCCGACATCCAGATGGCGCCGCGCGACCCCATCCTGGGCGTCACCGAAAGCTTTAACGCCGATCCCAACCCGAACAAGGTCAACCTCGGCGTCGGCGTCTATTACGACGATGCCGGCAAGGTGCCGCTGCTCGAGTGCGTGAAGCGGGCTGAAACGCTGCGCATGGAAACGGCACCGAACCGCGGCTATCTGCCGATCGATGGTCTCGCGACCTACGATCACGCTGTCCAGGCGCTCGTCTTCGGCGCCGACGCGGAAGCCGTGCGTGCCAAGCGCATCGTGACGGTGCAGGCGCTCGGCGGGACCGGCGCCCTCAAAGTAGGCGCGGATTTCCTGCGCCACGTCGACCCGCAGGCAACGATCTGGATCAGCAATCCCAGCTGGGAGAATCATCGCGCGCTGTTCGAGTCCGTCGGCTTTGCCGTCGACGCCTACCCGTACTACGACGCCAAGACCCACGGTCTGGACTTCGCCGCCATGGTCGGCGCGCTCGAGGCGATGCCCGCCGGGGCGATCGTCGTGCTGCATGCCTGCTGCCACAATCCAACCGGCGTCGACCTGAACGCAGAGCAGTGGGGCCGCGTGATCGAGATCGTGAAGGCGCGTGCGCTGGTGCCCTTTCTGGATCTCGCCTACCAGGGCTTCGCCGACGGCATCGACACCGACGGCGCGATCGTCCGGCGCTTTGCCGAGGCCATGTCACCGGTCTTGGTCGCAAGCTCGTTTTCCAAGTCATTCTCGCTGTACGGCGAACGCGTCGGTGCGCTCAGCATCCTTACTGCGAGCGCCGAGGAGGCCGCGCGCGTACTGAGTCAGATCAAGCGCATCGTGCGCACCAATTACTCCAATCCGCCGACCCATGGCAGCCAGGTGGTGGCCACGATCCTGACGACGCCGGCGCTGCGCGCCCTGTGGGAACAGGAGCTCGGCGGCATGCGCGATCGCATCAAGGCGATGCGCGGGGCGCTGGTCGACAAGATTCACGCCTGCGCGCCGGGCGCAGATTTCTCCTTCGTGCTCGCGCAGCGCGGCATGTTCTCGTACTCGGGCCTGAGCAAGTCACAGGTTGATCGCCTGCGCGAGGAATTCTCGATCTATGCGATCGATACCGGGCGGATCTGCGTCGCCGCGCTGAGGACCGCGAACGTCGAAACCGTGGCCGACGCGATTGCGCAGGTGATCCGCTAGGCCACGCGGCTGAGGTCAGCGGCAGCCGGCCTGGCCTTCGAGCAGGCTGCCGGCGGCCGCCCCCAACGCCGTGCCCACACCGGGCAGGAGCAGTGTGCCGATGATGGCGCCGAGGGACATCGCCCGGGAGGGCGTCGCGACGGGGTTCGACGTCGTCCCGGAGAGCTTTACCGGCACCTTCACCAGACCGGCGGTATTGGCGACCGCGACGTCGAGCTTTCCGGACAGTTGTTCCTTGCCGCTCACCTGGACATAGCCACCGGCGGCGAGGGCGCTCGACCGAGCGCAGAAGTCATTCACCCGGCGCACACGGCCGCGAATCTTGAGATTGCCGGTGAATTGCTCGAAGCGCGTCTCACCGCCGGCCGGGATCTTGCCGCTGGCGACGCTCGCCGCCTTCGACAAATCCATCCCGCCGAGCGCGCCCTGATCGATCCGAAACGGCGCATCGAGAACCAAGTGATCGGCGAGCGCCTGCGCGGTCTTGGCTTTGGCGCTCAGTTTCGCTTGTGCGCTGAGGCGCCCAGAGAGCTTTGCCTCGCGCTTGAGTGCGCGCTGAAGCTTCGCGACATCAACGCGTTTGATCTGCAGCGCGGCGTGCAGATCCCAGCGCGCGCCCCACGCAAGTGCCGCGTCGCCCGTGACCCGACCGCCGTACAGCACGGCGTGGATCGGCTTGAACGAAAGTCTGCTGCCGCGCAAGATTCCCTGCGCCACGAGCGATCGAAAGGTCAGCCTGAGGTCTTTCACCGGAACGGCCCAGTTTTTCGCCTGCAGATCGAGTCCGATCTCGTCCGGGCCGCGCGGCGTCATGACGAGCCGGAACGTACCGTCGCGCGCGATGAACGACGCTTGCTGGAGGGCATTGCCCCGCCCGAGGCGCAGCTCGAGGTCGAACGGGGGCAGGCGCAGGGTCGAATGCTCGACCTTGACGTCCTCGAGCACGATGCGATCGATACGCAGCCCGCTGGTCGATTTGGATTGTGCAACGGGCTTATCGGCGCTGCGCTTTGACAGTCTGGTGATGATCGCGAGCCCCGATTCCGTCAGCGTCACCTTGCGCGCGCGAATCTCGTTGATGACCGGCGCGTCGCCGAACAGCGTGAGCAGCGCCGGCTTGATGCGTATGTCTTCGATGGCGATGTCGTTCGCCTTGCCGACCCGCACGCCATGCGCCACCGCGCCCGGCGTCGGCCACAGGCTCAGGCGCAGATCGGCGAGCGCGACCGGGTGGCCCAGCCGCATCGAGGCCAGTTCGCTGATCTGCGGCATGAAGCCTTTGAGCGGCACGACGAAAGGTGCCGCGACGATGACCAGGACAAGTAACAGAACCCCGAGGACGAGCCAGCGGAGTTTGCGCAATGACGGTCGAGCGGCCATGGACAAGGCGATCGCGTGAGGACAGAAAGCGTAGCGCGCTTTCGCTCAGGCCGACAGGCAGAATGGCGCCTGCGCCCACGCGGACACGGCGGCAGGGTCAGGGTTTGTCAGGCGCCGGCCGTGCGGCCTGGAGGACCTACCAGGCGATCAAGTCGATCAACGATCGGGCACCAGCGTCCAGCTTGCGTCCGGATCATAGGCCTTGACCTTCGCCGCGATCTGCGCCGTCTGCGGCCCGAGATCCTTCTCGTAGACGTCGCCGTAGTGATTCACCAGGAAGCTCATGACGCCGGTGATACCGTAGTCGGCTGGATAGGCGATCAACGCGTAGCCGGCGACCATGTTGCCGTTGATCACGTAGCTGTACGCGCCACCCGGTGCTTTCGGACCCTGGCGCGTCAGGGTGCGAAAGCGATAGCCGTTGTACGGCGTTCCGGGCGTGCGCGCTGCCGCATCGACGAGCATTGGACCGATCGGGCTTTGCTCCTCGCCCTTGGACGCATCGGCCGGCCAGTACAGACCGTCGCGCGTGCCCGGTGTGCTGCGCAGCTTTTTCGCGTACCTGCGCACGCCCGTGCCGTCACGTGGCTGCGATGCGTATTGCCGCTGCGCGATCACGTACGCACGCAACGCTTCGATCGTCGTGAGCTCGTTGCGGCCAATGCGCCGGTTGAGCAACTCCTCGCGCCCGGCCGCCGCATCGAACTGCCACCCAGACGCGGTCTTTACGAGCGGAATCGAGAAGGGCCAGGCCGCGTAACCGACGATCAGCGTAACTTTCTCCGGCGTGTCCGGAAACAGCGTCAGCTGCGCCTTTGCGGCCTTCGCGAAGCTCGCGCGCCGGGCGGCGTCCTGCGTCTTGTCGGAGGTGCCGACAATGTCGCGTTGCGCGGTACCGAAGATCTTGATCAAGCCGTCTTCGTCGTTTGCCGCAGTTGTCGCAACGAGCGCCTTCGCCGCTGCCTCAGGTGAATCGAAGACCTGCGGCTCGCCGGCCGCCCACGCCAGGTCGTGCACCCCCAGCGTGAGGATGAATCCGAGCAACGTAGTCAACGCGGCAAGTGCAATCGAATGGAATGTACGCATCATCGTCCGAATCCGTCAGCGCCTGCGTCCGCCACCGCCACGGCTGCCGCCACTCGCAGAGCGCCCACCGCCGCCGCCGGAGCGCCCGCTGCTTCGGCTCGACGAGCCGCGATTGCTCGCCTCGCGCGTACGGCTACCCGACTCCATCCCGCCGAACGCGTTTCCACCCTGGGAACGACTTCCTGCCTGAGAACTGCGGTCGCGGCTGCCCGCCTGGCTTGCCTTGTCGCGACTTCCTGCCTGCGAACTGCGGTCACGGCCGCCCGCCTGGCTTCCCTTGTCGCGACTTCCCGCATCGCGTCCACCCGCGCCCTGCCCTCGGCCTCCGTCAGCCCCGCCGCGCCCGAACTGCGAGTCTCCCGCGCGCGCCTCACGCCCGCCCGCTTGCACGCGCCCGCTCGACACGTCGCCCGGCTTGCGATCGGATTTCCAGCTTTGGCCACCTTGGCCCCCGCCCTGGCGCCCGCCACCCGCGTCCTGTCGACCGCCCTGACGGTCCTTCGATCGGTCGCGCGCCGCGTCCGTACGCTGCTGATATTTCGGGTTGCTGCGGTTGGTGTTGATGTTGGTGGTTCGGTTGATGTTGACGTTGTTATTGATACCGTAGCGGCCGCCGTGGCGGCCCCAACTGAAGGCCCACGCGGTCGCCGCTCCCCAGAAAAAACCCGAGGCAAAGCGGTATCCCGCCGGATAGGGGTAGTAGTAGACGGGGTACGGCGTCGGGTAATACGCGTAAAGGTACGAAGGCTGCACGACGATCACGGTCGCCGGCTGGTACTGCGGCACGTAGATCACTTCCGGGTCTGCCGGAATGATCGTGATGGCTGCTTCTTCTTCGCCGACGATCTGCTTGTCGTCGGTTTTCAGATTGCCCGCCGCCTCCGTCCTGCGCCGGAAGGCCTGGACCGCATCCATCACGTCGGCTTGCTGGCTCACCACCGTTTCGCCGAGCTTTTCGGTCCAGTCGAGGTCGTCGCTCATTTTCTTCACGACCTCGGGGTAGTTGAGCAGGTTGCGCACCGGCTCGGGCAGCGACGCATCGGGTTCGAGCTTCGGATTCGCCTTGTGCTTCTCGAGGAAACGCTGCGCCTTCACGATGTCGATCGGGTACGTCGCGCTCGGCAGCACGATCGCGAGCAGGTCATCTGGATACAGCGCGATCGGCCCGATGAGCGTCTCGAGTTCGGCGGCCGAGAGCTTCGTCCCGCTTGTGCCTGCAGGCGCGCCCGACGGTGTCTGCGCGTGCACGGCGAGCGGCAGGGCAAGCAGCAGCGCCAGCAGGGCGAAGAATGTGGACCGTCGAATCGATTTGATCAAGGCAGCGGCAGTCGGAAGTCGAGCAAACTTTCGGTGCGCATTCTAACCGTTGTTCAGAACGCGCGTGCCCATCGGTTCGAACGCCTACGAACCGTTGGCCGCGCACCCTCCATGTCGTATAAAATGCGCGGCTTCGCGCATTCCCGCGATTCCCCGATAGCTCAGTTGGTAGAGCGACGGACTGTTAATCCGCAGGTCGTAGGTTCGAGCCCTACTCGGGGAGCCATCTAAATCAAGTAGTTACGCCATAACCGCTCGCCGGTCTTGTGGCCGTGTATCTACCGTGTATCCGGTGCGCGACGATTCACCAGGATCGCGCCA